>NZ_JBEOVU010000024.1:0-110144 GCF_040295685.1 Streptomyces sp. NPDC002734 | reverse complement strand
GGCCCCCGCCGCAGGCGGGCGCGGGGTTACATTTTCGCAAACGTTTTAAACTGTGCTAACCCCCCCGGCCTGCCGCGGGCCGCGCCGCCCGCACGGCCGTGCACCGCTGCACCGGGTCACTGCCGAGGGTCGGCCCCGACGCCGGGCGCCGGAACGCCGGGGATCGCCCAGGCTCCGGCCGCCCGACCGGACGGCACAAGGCCGGCGGGGGCCGCCGCGGCGGACGGGGACGAGGACGCGGACGCGGACAGCGACGGAAGCCCGGGCCCGGCGGAAAGGCTGTGCGGCCCCGGAAGGCCGGGCGGGGACGGCACGGCGCCCGGCACGAACCGGTGGGCCCGCCGGGAGAGCCAGGCGTCCTTGTACCGGTCGACCTCGCGGTGCCAGTTCAGGATGCCCGCCATCCAGTTCCGCAGGTCGGCCACGTAACCGTCGACGGCCCGGCGGGCCTCCACGCCGAGCGCGAGGTCGTCGTACAGGGCGGGGAGCTCGTGGGCGACGACGTGCTGGAACTGCTCCATGCGCCGGGCCGTCAGGTCCTGGACGACGCGGAGGGCGTCCGGGTAGTCGCAGCCGAAGAAGTTCTGCACCACCAGCACGGCGTTGTGGATCTCGCCCTCGAACTCGATCTCCTTCTGGTACGAGAAGATGTCGTTGACCAGGCAGGCGTAGTCGACGGCCGCGTTCTCCAGGGACCGGACGGGCCCGCTGCGGTAGACCTCCGCCGGGACGGCGGGGCCGTGGCCGAGGCGGCACAGGCTCATCGTGAGGTCGGCCCCGAAGGTGGCCCGTCGCATCTCCAGGTAGTCCACCGGGTCCGGGACGCGGTGCAGGAGCTGGTTGGCGAGCTCCCAGACCCAGCTCTCGGTCATGTCGTCGACGGCCTTGCGCAGGATCCGCCGCTGTTCGGGGGACATCGCCGCGGTGGTGCGCGCCCACAGATCGGCGAGACCGCGCTCCATGGCGTTGGCCGGGGGCCCGGCGGCCTCACCCTCGAGAGGCATGCAGGCGGAGAGGCGGGCGGTGGTGAGGCGGGCCGCCGCCAGGTCGCGGCGGTGTCCGAAGACCAGCGGGTAGTAGTCGTCGCCGTAGGTGCCCCAGGCCAGCCAGGCGGAGGCCAGGTCGAGCCCTTCCCGGGTGCCCGAGGGGTGGATCCCGGCGGCGCAGAGCGGGAGGTCGTAGGCGCGCAGCTTGTCCTCGTCCCACACCCCCTCGGCGAAGATCCCCATGTCCTCCACCCAGTCCCGCAGCCGGTGGCGGGCGCCGTCCAGGTGCGGGCTGAGGGTGAGCTCGAACGGCATCGGCAGGTCGGGGATCCGGGCCGGGCCGACCCGCTGGAACGGCACGTGGGTGTGGTTCCGCAGCCGCGCGGCCCCGGCCCCGGCGAGCAGCGCACGCACGTCGGCGGCGGAGGCGCCCGGCCCCGTCGGGCCGCGGAGCGGGTCGGTGCGGGCGGCGAGCGCGCCTTCGTTCATGTAGCGGCTGGAGCGCAGGTGCCACTCGTGGCCGCCGGACTGCCAGTCCTGGAGGCCGCGCGTGTAGGCGGCGACGGCGGCCACCTCGTCGGGGGTGAGGCCGGCCTCCAGCGCGAGGGCGGGCACCTCGGTCAGGGCGGTGTGCTCGAACTGGTGGAGGCGGGAGGTGAGGACGTCGTTGACGATCTCGGCGGCCTGCTGCGGCGGGCAGCCGAAGAAGTTCTCCAGGACGAGGACGCCGTTGCTGAGTTCGCCCTCCTCCTCGACCTCGCGCTGGTAGGAGAAGAGGTCGTTGCGCAGGTGGACGCCGTCGGAGAAGGTCTCCATCAGCACCCGCAGCGGCCGGGACCGGGCGACGCGGTGCGGGACCTCGGCGGTGGCGTACTCGACCAGGCCGGCCGACCAGGGAGCGCCGCCGACCTTTCGGCGCATCTCGATGTACTCCACCGGGTTGGCGATCCGGCCCTCGCCGATGTTGGAGAGCTCCCACAGGGACTCGTTCAGCAGGTGTTCGGTGGCCAGGGCGAAACGGCGGCGCCAGTGCTCCGACATCGCGGGGACGGTGCGCGCCCACAGGTCGGCGAGTCCGGCCTCCACCGGGTTCCGCGGCTCGGGCACGGGGGTCGCGAGGTCGGGCGGCATGAACTGCGGGAGCCGCTCCAGGTGGGCCCGGCCGCCGGCGCGGTCCAGACCGCGTTTGAACATCTCCAGGAAGTGGTCGTCGAAGAAGAAGACCCACACGTACCAGTCGGTGATCAGGGAGAGCGCGGGCCCGTCGCAGTCGGGGTGGGTGTAGGCGCACAGCAGGCCGTAGTCGTGCGCGTCGAGGTCGGACTGCTCCCAGACGCCGGATCCCTCCAGCATCCCCATGTCCCGGGCCCACGCCGTGGAGTGGGCGCGGGCCTCGTCGAGGTGCGGGTTCAGCCGCGCGGGATACGGCATGTAGAACTGCGGGAGTTCGAACGGCTGCGTCATGGCCGGGTCCTGCCCCGGCCCACGCCCTGCCATCCGCCGCCCGACCCGGCTCCACACCTTCGCGTGAAACCGGGGCGAACGGGAACTCCCGGCCGCCGCGGTGCTGTCACGGAGGCGCGGCGGCCTCCCGCCCGGCGTCAATCGGACGCCCTGGCCGAATCTTGCTCTGGCCTCGCACGGATCAACGATGTTCGAATCGTGTTCCACTCCAGACCCAGTGGCTTACGGGGGAACAGCAGTGCCCTCCTTGACCTACCAGGACCTGCACGCCGCTCACGCCGAGGCCATCGAGGCCGAGGTGACCGCCGCACTCGAGGCGGCCGGCCCACCCGGCGGGCTGTTGAGGACCGCCTGCGAGGAACTGCTGGACCGGCAGCCGATGCGGTACCCCTTGTCGGTCCTTCCCCTGGCGGTCCACGGTGCGGAGACCGGGGATCCGGAGCCCGCGCTCCCGCTGGCGGCGGTGCACCTGCTGTGGTGGACGGCCGCCTGCCGCATGGACGACGTCGCGGACGGGGAGAGGGCCGCCGGGGAGGGCGCGTCCGGCCCCGAGACGTCGCTCTCCACCCTGGCCGTCGGCACACTGCTCCCGCTGCGCCTGCTCGGCTCCCCGCGCGTGCCCGGCCCCTTGCAGCGGCCCCTGGCCGCCGAGTTGGTCTCCTGCGGACTTGCCGCGGTGGACGGCCAGCTCGCCGACCTGCGGGGCGCCTCGGGGATCGCGCCGCGCCGCGAGGCGGTGCTGGCCGCCTACCGCGGCAAGTCCGGCGCCCCCTTCGCGATGATCACCGGCATGGCGGCGCTGCTCGCCGGCGCGTCGGCCGAACGCACGACCGCGTGGCGCGAGTTCGGCGACCTCCTCGGAATCCTCTGGCAGTTCTTCAACGACCAGGAGGACATCGCCTCCGGCCGCAACGAGGACCTGGCCAACGGCACCGCGACCCACCTGCTGGCCTGCGCCGCCGAGTCGGCCTCCCTCGCGGACGCCGCCCGGCTCGGCCTGCTCCGCCGGGCGGCCCGGACGTCCCCCCGGGCCCGTGAGGAGCTCCTCGGGATGCTGCTGCGCGACGAGGCGCAGGGGCTCTTCCGGCAGGACGTGGAACGGCACCGTGTCCTCGCCCACCAGCTCCTCGGCCGCCTCGCCGGGCGGGAGCCCTACGCGTCCTGCCTCCACGACCTCGTCGACCAGGCCGCGAGTCCGTCCCTGCCCGCCCCGGTCCCCGCCCGCTGATCGCGTCCCCGCTCCCGTCCCCCGCGAAAGAGTCCGCCCATGTCCCGCCGCACCGCCGTCGTCGTCGGCGGCAGCATCACCGGAATGCTGGCCGCCGCCGTCCTGGCCGAGTACGCCGACGTCACCGTCGTCGAACGCGACCGGCTTCCCGAGGGACCCGAGCCGCGCCGGGGCCTGCCGCAGGCCCGGCACGCGCACGTGCTGTGGTCCGGCGGCGTGAAGGCCATGGAGTCGCTGCTGCCGGGTCTGGTAGAGGAGTTGACGGCGAGGGGCGCCTGGCGCGCCCGGATCATGACGGACCTGGTCTCCAAGGCCCCCTCGGGGCAGTGGTTCCGCCGCTTCACCCATTCCCGGCACACCAACGTGGTGTGCGGCCGGGACCTGCTGGACGCCGTGGTCCGCGCCCGGGTGCTGCGCGACGCCCGGGTGACGCTGCGGACCGGCGTCGAGGCGGTCGGGCTCGCGGGCGCGCCCGACCGGGTCGTCGGCGTCGACGTGATGGCCGGTGAGGGCGGGGCGCGCGAGCGGCTGACCGCCGACCTGGTGGTGGACGCGAGCGGACGTGCGGGCCGCGCCCCGGTCTGGCTGGCGGAACTGGGCCTGCCTCCGGTGCCGGAGCGCACCGTCGACTCGGGCATGGGCTACGCCAGCCGCCTCTACCGTGCCCCGGCGGGGGCGGAGCGCTTCCCGGTCGTCAACGTCCAGGCGGACCCGCACGCCCCGGTGGGGCGGGGCGGCATCCTCAACCCGATCGAGGGCGGCCGCTGGCTGGTCACCCTGGCCGGCAGCCGTGACGGGCGCCCGACCGCCGACCCCGACGCCTTCGTTCCGTTCGCACGCTCCCTCCCGCATCCGGTGATCGGTGAACTGATCGCCGACGCCGAGCCGTTGGGACCGGTGGTCACCACCCGCAGCACCGCCAACCGGCGCCGCTACTACGAGCGGGCGAGGCGTCTGCCGGCCGGTTTCGTCGTGCTGGGCGACGCGATCGCCGGCTACAACCCGGTGTACGGCCACGGGGTGAGCGCCGCCGCGCAGAGCGTCGTCGCGCTGCGCGAGGTGCTGCGCCGGCACGACCTGACCGACCCGCTGACCGCCCGGCGGGTCCAGCGGGCGGCGGCGCGGCCGGTGGAGAACGCGTGGAACCTGGCGGTCGGGCAGGACGTGTTCTACCCGGGCGCCGCCGACCGGCCGCCGAGCCGTGCGGAGCGGCTGCTGGCCGCCTACGTGGACCGTGCCGTCGACGCCGGAGCCCGCAATCCGCGGGCGCTGCGCATCCTGCTCGACGTCATGAGCATGGAGCGTCCGGCCACCCGGCTGATGCGGCCGGACATGCTCGCCCTGCTCCTCCTCGGCCGCCGCAAGCCCCTGCTGGACGGCCCGCCGCTGAGCGAGGCCGAACTGCGGGCGGCGGGACTTCCGGTGAGCGCCGGGGAGCGGACGCCCTCGGTCTAGACTGCCGCCATGACTGCCGGGTCGGCCACGGGCCACACACGAGTGAGGCGCCCGGCCTCGGCGTGACGCCGGCGCGGGCCCGCGGCCCGCCCCCGGTTCCGGACCCCCGCACCCTCACCTTCCGGAACCGACACTGGAGCGTCACCCGTATGTCCGTCACCGCAGTACAGCTCGACCACGTCGTCGTCCACGCCAGGGACCGCGAACTGTCCGCCGAGTTCCTCGCCGCCGTCCTCGGCCTGCGGGTCGGGGCCCCCTTCGGCCCCTTCCTCCCGGTCGACCTCGGCAACGGCGTCACGCTCGACTACTACGAGAAGCGCGACGAGCCGATCCAGGGCCAGCACTACGCGTTCCTGGTCCCCGAGGAGCGGTTCGACGCGATGGTGGACCGCCTGGAGGCCCTGGGCGTCACCTACTTCGCCGACCCGCGTCACACCGAGCCGGGCCGGGTCAACCGGCTCTTCGGCGGACGCGGCGCGTACTTCGCCGACCCGGACGGCCACAACATGGAGATCATGACCCGTCCGTACGCCCGGCCCTGACCGCGCGGCGGTCCGGACCGAGGAGGGCGCCGCCCGGGCCGAGGGAGCGGTGGAGGTCGCGCAGCAGCGCGACCTCCGCCCCGTGGTGGATCATCTCGCGGTGGATGTGCAGGACGAGCGACGCCATCGGGTACTCGGCGAAGTCGTGTTCGGCGGGGCCGCAGCGGCGGGCGAGCCCTTCCTCGCCCAGGCGCCGCACGCCGGCCGTCCACGCCGCGTACGCCTCGTCGAGCTGGGCGAGGGCCTGGTCGGCGGTGCCGGCCCAGGGGAAGGCCGTGTACTCCACGACCGGTCCGCCGAAGTGCGCGGCGACCCGCAGGCCCAGCACGCCGACCACCATGTGACCCAGCCGCCAGGCGATGGTGGTCACCGGCGGCGGGTCGGGCTCGGGGTGGGCGTAGTCGATGGTGAACGCGCCGCCGCCCACCGCGAGCGGAGCGGTGCTCGTGCCCTGCGGACGCACGCTCCAGCAGCCTCCCACCGGTTCCCAGAAGTACTCGTCGTCGGTGAGGCCGGACAGTCGCGGCCGCAGCTGGTGACGCCAGTGCCGGTCGAGCTGCTCGACCAGCTCGTGGTTCCAGTCGATGGACATTCCTCCACCGTAGGGCGACGGGCGGCCGCGTCCCGGGTGCCGCGCCCCGGGCCCGCCCGGCGTGCCTCTTCCGTCCGGTGATTCGTCGGCCGCGCGTCGGCCACGCGTGGGCCGCGGAGGGGGCGCGGGCGCGACGTAGGGGCCGGGGGCGCGGGGGCCACGTGGGGGCCGTTCGTCTGCCGGACCGCGCTGGACGCCTCGTCCGGCCGCGGCCGATCATGGTGCGATGAGCGACGACAGCACGCCCGAGCAGGGCTTCCTCATCCTGCACGGCTGGCAGAACCGCCGGCCGGCCGACCACTGGCAGCACTGGCTGGCCGACCGGCTCACCGGTCTGGGGCACGAGGTGGTGTACCCCCAGCTGCCCGACCCCGACGAGCCGAGCCTGGACGTCTGGCTGGCGGAGTACGAGAGGCACCTGGCCTCGCTGCGCGCGCGGCGCCGCACCGTCCTGTGCCACAGCCTCGCCTGCTGCACCTGGCTGCACGCCGTCGACCGCGGCCTGGTGCGCGATCCCGTGGACCGGGTCCTGCTGATCGCACCGCCCGGGCCCGCCTTCCTGCGCGACGCCCCCGAGATCACCGCGTTCACCGCGCCGCAGGTCACCCCCGCCCAGCTGGGCGCCGCGGCCCGGCACACCCGGGTGGTCTGCGCCGACGACGACCCGTACTGCGTGGAGGGCGCGGACGCGGCCTACGCCCGCCCGTCGGCGGTGCCGGCGGACGTCCTGCCCGGCACCGCCCACCTCAACCCGGACTCCGGCTACGGCCCGTGGTCCGCCCTCCTCGACTGGTGCCTCTCCCCCGGTCCCGCCGACTCCCCGGTGGGCGCGACCCGTTGAGCGACCCGTGAGCCGGCCGGACCGTCGGATCAGCCCATCGTCTTCGCGCCGTCCAGAGTCTCGCGGATGATGTCGGCGTGCCCGGCGTGCTGGGAGGTCTCCGCGACGATGTGGAGCAGGACCCGCCGGGCGGACCAGCTGCGGTCACCCTCGAACCAGGGGGCCCTGGGCAGCGGCCGGCTCGCGTCCAGGTCGGGCAGCGTGGCCACCAGGCCGTCGGTCCGGGCCGCCACCCGGTCATAGGCCTCGAGCAGCCCGGCCAGCGTCTCGTCGGGAAGCATCCGGAAGTCCGCGGCCCGCTTCTCCCAGTCGGCCTCCGTCATGTTCTCGAAGTCGCCCAGCGCGGAGGGTCCTTCGAGGATGAAGTCCACCCAGGCCGTCTCCACCGAGGCCACGTGCTTGATCAGCCCGCCGAGGCTCAGTTCGCTCACGGTGGGCCGCAGGCGGGCCTGCTCGTCGGTGATGTCACGCACGGTCATGCGCAGGAACTCGCGGTGGCGGACCAGCATCTCCAGGATGTCGGCGCGCTCGCCGTCGAGGGTTCCCACGGTGTCTGCAGACGTGATCATTTCTTCGACGCTCATCTCGGTATCGCCTTCGTTCGTCGTGCTCAAGGGAACGGGTGCCGCACGGCGGCGTCCCCCTCGTTCCCGTCCTCGTCGTCCCAGGACAAGATCCACGCTAGATCGCATTGCGGCCGGATTCTGTCCGCAATCGCCGCCACACTGGATGACATGGCGAACACCAGTGCACGCACCCTGCGGCTGCTCTCCTTGCTGCAGACCCACCGCTACTGGCCGGGGACCGAGCTGGCCGACCGGCTGGGCGTCTCCGCGCGGACGCTGCGCCGTGACGTCGACAGGCTCCGCGAGCTGGGCTACCCGGTGGAGGCGAACCGCGGGGTGGACGGCGGCTACCAGCTGGCGGCCGGGGCCGCGTTGCCGCCGCTGGTGATCGACGACGAGGAGGCGGTGGCCCTCGTCCTGGGTCTCCAGGCGGCGGCGCAGAACGCGGTGGAGGGGATGGCCGAGTCGTCCGTGCGGGTGCTGGCGAAGGTGGTCCGGGTGATGCCTGCCCGTCTGCGTCGCCGGGTGGAGGCGCTGCACAAGGTGACGGTTCCGGTCCGGTGGGGCGACGGCGAGGGCCCCGCGGTGGATCCCTCGGCGCTGACCACGGTGGCGCTGGCCTGCCGGAACGAGGAGCGGCTCCTGTTCGGCTACCGCGCCGCCGACGGCACCCGCACCGAGCGTCATGCCGAGCCGCACCGTCTGGTGCCGCTGGGGGGCCGCTGGTACCTGGTCGCCTACGACCTGGACCGGGCGGACTGGCGCAGTTTCCGGCTCGACCGGCTCAGCTCCCCGGAGGCGACCGGTGACCGGTTCCGCCCCAGGGAGCTTCCCGCCGCCGACGCCGCGGCCTTCGTCAGGGCGGGGCTGGAGAACCTGCCGCGCCCGCACCGGGTGGAGGTGCTGGTCGACGCCCCGGCGGACGTCGTCCGGCAGCGGATCGGCCGCTGGTGCCGGGTGGAGGCGCTGGACGGCGCCCGCTGCCGGGTGGAGATGACCACGGACGACCTGAACTGGGCGGTGACGGCCGTGGGCATGGCGGGGACGGACTTCCAGGTCGTCGGCCCGCCCGAGATGGTGGAGAAGGCACGCGAGTGGGGCGCCCGCCTCAGCCGAGCCGCTCGCGCGGGGGCCGGAACCCGACCCGGAACCTGAAGTCCTCCAGGGTGAACGACAGCAGGGGGCGGCCCTCGCCCAGGAAGGCGAGCTCCCCTGCGGGGTCGGGGCGGAAGGACGTCCTGGCCGGCGCGGGCCTGCCGGTGAGGTGGGCGGGGACGGCCAGCACCTCCCCGTCCACCTCCTGAAGGAGCCGGGTGCGGATGGGCAGCCGGACGGGCAGCCGGTCGGGCAGCGTCCGCCCCGGCCGGAACGCGGCGCGGACCTCGCCCGTCCCCGGGGCCCGGAGCGTCACGTGCTCCGTGCCAGGCGGGCCAGCCCCGGGCTCCCAGGTGAAGTGCCCGATCTCCTTGGGGATGCCCCACAGGGTGCGGCCACCGGCCTTGGACTGCTCGCTGTCCACCCACACCGCCACCGCCGTGCACCCGATCCGCCGCCCCTGCCGGACGGCTAGCGCCACCAGCAACTCCCGGTAGGCGAGGGTCCCTTCGGGCGAGTAGTCGACGCAGAAGGTCAGCAGGAGGCGGCGTCCGCCCACGTCCAGCGGGCGCACCCCTTCGGGCAGCGGCCACTTCGGCAGCCTGCTCGGACGGACCTGCCGGAGACCGACGTGCATCCGGCCCCGCAGGTCCCACGGTTCGGGCGGGAAGGGTTCGGTTTCGCTCATCCCCCCATGGTGCCCGGCCGCGTGTCGGCGTGGTGGTGGGCCCGGTCGAGGGAGGCGAGTTCCTCGTCCGACAGGCGGAGCGATCCCGCCGCCACGTTGGCGGCCAGATGGTCCGGGTCGCCGGTGCCGGTGATGGTCAGCATCTGCGGTCCCTGGGCGAGGGTCCAGGCGATGCGGACCTGGGCGGGGGTGGCCTGGTGCGCGCGGGCGACCGCGGAGACCTCCGGCAGCTCGCCGTCGCCGCGTCCGTCCTCCTTGGCCGTGCCGGCGAGGCTGTAGAACGGCACGAAGGCGATGCCCAGTTCACCGCAGCGGGCCGCCAACACCGCCTGGTGGGTGTTGTATCCGAGACCGTACGGGTTCTGGACGCTCACCACGGGCGCGATCTGCCGGGCCTCGTCGAGATGCTCCCGCCGGATGCTGGAGAGCCCCAGGTGGCGGATCAGGCCCGCCTCGCGCAGCTCGGCGAGCGCGCCGAAGTGGTCGGCCGCCGAGCCCGGGCCCATCATCCGCAGGTACACCAGGTCCAGGTGGTCGCGCCCGAGCTGGCGCAGGTTCTCCTCGACCTGGCCCCGCAGCTCCGACGGCGAGGCGGCGGCCGCCCAGGTGCCGTCGGCGGCGCGTCGCGGCCCGACCTTGGTCGCGATCACCAGGTCGCTCGGATAAGGGCCGCCGAGCGCGCTGTTGATGAGCTCGTTGGCCGAACGGAGCGGGGAGAAGTAGAAGTCGGCGGTGTCGATGTGGTTGACGCCGAGGTCGACCGCGCGGCGCAGCACGGTGATCGCCGCGCCGCGGTCGCGGGGGACGGCGTCGGGTATCAGGGCGGTCCCGGTCTGGGGCAACCGCATCGCGCCGAAGCCGATCCGGCGCACGGGCAGGTCACCGAGGGTCCAGGTTCCGGACGCCTCGGCGGTGACGGGGTGCGGGGGCAGGGAGGTCATCGGCGGATGATCGCACAGAGCGGCTCCCGCCGTGGCCCGCCCGCCGCCGGGGCGGTCAGCCGGTGGCCGCCGCGTGCCGGGCCAGCCCTCTCACGACGTCCTTCACGAACCGGCCCAGCGCCCACCGGTAGATCCACCCGGTCCCCGGCACCTTCGCCCGGAAGACCGACCGCCACCGGATCTCCGTGCCCCCGTCCGCGCCGGGGGTCAGCACGACGTCCGCCCGGTAGTCCCGCAGCGGGAGCCCGGAGAGCAGCACGTAGGCGAAGTGCCGGTCCGGCTCGCTGACCACGATCCGCTCCCGCGAGACGTGCCGCCCGGTCCGGAAGACCCGCACCGCGCCGACGCCCTCGCCACCGCCCGGCGCCGGGGACTCGAGGGTGAACGAGTCCAGCGGCGACCACCCGGGCCACCCCGCCCCGTCCCGTCCCGCAGCAGCGCGTGCACGACGCGCGGGGCGGCCGTGGTGTGCTCGGTGTGCTCGATGACCTGAGGCCCCATCGCTCTCCCCTTCGCCTTCGCCCGGACCGGCCGTCCGGCTTCCACGGTAGGGGCCACCGCCCAGGCGCGGCACCCCGCGTGGGGCGTCCGACGTCGCGGGCAGGCGGGGCGTCCGCCTTCGCGGCTCAGCGGGTCCGGTAGCGCGCGTAGATCAGTCCGCTCGCGAAGGTACGTTCCTCGACCAGTTCGAGATCGAGGCGCACGCCGTCGGGAAAGAACCGCTTGCCGCCGCCGACCACGCTGGTGGTGATGAAGAGGTGGTACTCGTCCACCAGGCCCGCCCTGATCGCCTGGGCCGCGAGGTTCGGACCGTCCACGGTCAGGTCGTGCTCGGCCGCGGCCTTGAGCTCGCGCACCGCGTCCGGGTCGAAGGTCCGCTCGATCCTGGTCCTCGCACTGGACACCGACTCCAACGTCGTGGAGTACACGACCTTCTCCGCGGCCTGCCAGTCGCGGGCGTACTGCAGGATGTGCGGCGGCAGGTCGGGCTCGGTGTGCGCGGTCTCCCAGTAGACCATCGTCTCGTACATCCGCCGGCCGTAGAGGTACGTGCCGACGGGGCGGAAGACGTCGTTGACGAAGGTGTGCACCTCCGGATCGTCCGCCCCGACACCGAGGCTTCCTTCCGCCGCCTCGGCGTAACCGTCGAGCGAGGTGATCATCGAGTAGATGAGCTTTGCCACGGTTCTCCTTCGGGTGGTGTGGGTGGGCCCGAGGCCGGCCACCGAGGCCGTGGTCAGCGGCCCATGCGGCGCTGCTTGTCGAACCGGAGCAGCACCCGTACCAGGCGCCACGCTCCGGCCACAGCTCCGAGCAGTGCGCCCACGGTCCTCACGCGGCTCTCCGCCGCACCGGAGAGGCCGAGGGCCGGGGCGAGAACCCAGGCGGCGGCGAGAATCGCCCCGGCCAGTACGCCGGCCGTCACCAGGGCGAAGACGATCTCCACCGTCATCGCGTCCTTCTCCCACCGCGACTCCCGCCCCATGTCCATGCTGCAAGTCTCACAGCACGGTCAAGTCCCCGCCCCACGCCGGCAGGTGGCCGCTGACCGCTGACTCGAACGAACAGCTCGACCGTCCGGGGGAACGACTGACTAGGCTCACTGTCGTATGAACGTTCTCCTGCCTCCCCTGCTGGTGCTCGGCGGCCTGGCCGTCGCTGTCGCCGCCTTCGCCTGGCTGGCCCGCCGGGTGCGTCGAAGGGGCACCGCCGGGGCCGCGGCCTCCGCCGCGCTCGCGTCCTGGGAGGAGGCGTTCCGGGTCACCTCCCACGAGGCCTACCAGGAGGTGCGGGTGCAGACGGAGCGCACGCCGCCCCGCCCGTCGCCGGACGGTCCCGGTCGCGGACGGCGCCGCCGCTGACCCCGGCGGGGTGCGGGGAGTTACCCTGCACGCATGGCTTCCTGCTGCTTCGCCGCGTACCGCACCCGCCGCGCGCTCTGAGCGCGGCGATCCGGCCCCGGTCCGTCACCCGGACCGGGTGACGCCTCCTGTTTCCGCCGCGCCCGCGAACCGTCCATCGGCACTCACACGGGCACGGAGACCTCCGCATGCACCCCACCCGCTTCACCCCCTTCGAGGAGCTCGACGCGCTCCTCGGCGACCTGACCCGCTCGGTCCGCGACATCCTCGGCGACACCTTCGTCGGCGCCTACGTGCAGGGCTCGTTCGCCCTCGGCGCCGGGGACCGGCACAGCGACTGCGACTTCGTCGTCGCCACCACGCGCCTGCCGTCCGGCGCCACGGAGTCGGCGTTGCGCCGGCTCCACGACGGCATTCCGCTGCGCCCCGGCCACTGGACGCGGCATCTGGAGGGCTCCTACGCCGACACCGCCTCCCTGCGCGACGTCACGGGTCTCGGCACGCCGTGGCTGTTCAACGACCACGGTCACCGGGAGCTGACCTGGGACACCCACTGCAACAGCGCGCACGCCCGGTGGATCCTGCGTCACCACGGCATCACCCTGGCCGGCCCCGCGGTCGCCGAGGTGGTCGACGAGGTCCCGCCCGGGGCGGTGCGCGCCGAGGCGCGGGCCGGACTGCCGGGACTGCTGGACGCCATCCGGACCTGGGCGCCCTTCGACCTGGCCTGGACCCAGCGGTACACGGTGACGACGTACTGCCGGATGCTGTACTCGCTGAGCACCGGCGAGGTGGCGTCCAAGCCGGGCGCGCTGACCTGGAGCGCGGCCGAACTCGCGCCTGAATGGCGGCCGTTGCTCACGCAGGTGCTGGAGGACCGTGGCCGCGGCTGGGACCCGGCCGACCCGCCGCGGCCGGGTTCCCTGGAGGCGTCGTACGCCTTCGCCTCCTACGCGGAGTCCTTCGCCGGCTGATCCGCGGCGGCCGACCCGTCCACGACGGCGGACTGGTCCGCGGCGGCGGACCGATCCACGACGGCGGACTGGTCCGCGGCGGCCGGTTGTCCCGCGGCGGTCGGCTGTACCGCCGTGGCCGCGGGCCGCTCCGCCGGGCCCGGGCGGGCCGCTCCCCCGCCGTACCGGGCGCGCAACTCCTCGGTGTAGCGCGCCCGGCGGCGGGTGTCGCGGCCCAGCGCGATCTCGTCGAGCCGCATCAGGTCGTCGAGCAGGTCCCGCAGCACGCCCGGCAAGGACGCGGCGGGACGCAGCGCCGGTCCGGCCCACCAGGGCACGCACACCGACTGCCGTCGGCTGCCCCGCGTGACCAGCCGCACCACCAGGTCGGCGACCCGCTCGGGCGCCAGCGCGGCCGTGGGGCGGGCGCGCAGGCCGGAGCCGGCCGGGGTGTCCAGCAGGTGCGGCAGCACCGCGGTCACCCGCACCCCGCTGCCCTTCACCTCCCGGTGGAGGGCGGCGGAGAGGGCGGCCACGGCGGCCTTGGTGGCGCTGTAGTGCGCCAGGCCGCCAGCGGCTTGAGGGCGGTGAGGCTGGAGACGTTGACGATGCGGCCCCGGCCGGCCGGCAGCATCATGCCCAGCGCCGCCCGGCAGCCGTTGGCGGTTCCGTCGAGGTTGACGCGGCTCATGGCGGCGGCGAGGCCCGGGTCCTGCTCGGCCAGCGGGCCGTCGGCGAGGACTCCGGCGTTGTTGACCCAGACGTCCAGCCGCCCGTAGCGCTCGACGGCGGCCTCGGCGAGGCGGGCGGTGTCCTCGGGCCGGGTGACGTCGGCCGCGACGGCCAGGTGGTCGTCGCCGAGCCGGGCGGCGGCCGCGCGGAGCGCCTCGCCCTCCAGGTCGCCCACGACCACCCGGTGGCCGACGGCGGCGAACCGCTCGGCGAGGGCGAAGCCGAGACCTCGGGCCCCTCCGGTGACGACGGCGACGGGCGGGCCTGCGAGCTGTCGGCCCGGGGCGGCCGAGGACGATGCGTTCACGTCCGCCCAACGATCCGCGCAGGTCAGGGGTTCCCCACCCTCGACGCGCGGTCAGTTCACGGTGACCCGCCCGGCCAGCCAGTCCTGGGCCCGCCGGACGTACGCGCGCACCCAGGGCACCTCGCCGGCGAGCGTCTCGACGCCGTGCGGGGCCCCCGGCATCACGTCGAGCACCGTGTCGACGCCGCACGCGTCGAGGCGTGCGGCGTAGTCGCGGGACTCCTGGTGGAAGAGGTCGGCGTCCCCGACGCCGATCCAGGCCGGCGGGAGCCCGGTGAGGTCCTCGCGCCGGGCGGGCACCGCGTAGCGCGGGGTCTCGGCGCCGCCGGGTTCCGCGCCGAGGTAGGAGGCCCAGCCCTCGCGGTTGCTGCGGTTGTCCCACACCGGGTGGCGGACCGCGTCGAGGGTGCGGTCGGCGGCGGTCCGGTCGTCGAGCATGGGGCAGAACAGCCACTGGGCGGCCGGTTCGACGCCGCCCTCGTCGTGGAGCCGCTGCGCCAGTGCCGCGGCCAGTCCGCCGCCCGCGCTCCGGCCGCCCACCGCGAGGCGGGCGGTGTCGACGCCCAGGCCGTCGGCGTGCCGCAGCAGCCACTCCCACACCGCGTGGCAGTCGTCGAGGGCCACGGGGCAGGGGTGTTCGGGGGCGAGGCGGTACTCGGCGGACACCACGACCACGCCGAGCGCGTCGCACAGCCGGCCCGCCCAGCGGTGGTCCTGCACGGTCGCGCCGCTGACCAGACCGCCGCCGTGGATCCACAGCACGGCGGCCCCGGTGCGCGGCCGGCCCGGCGCGGGCGTGTACAGCCGCAGGGGTCCGCCGGGCAGGCCTCCGACCGTCCCCGCCAGCACGCCCTCGGGCAGCCGTGCCTCCGGCAGGCGCGCCCGCACCGCCCTTCCTATCCGGCGTCCGAGGGGGCCGGCGGGGATGCTCGGAAGGAAGCGGACGCGGTTCCTGATCGCGGGGTGCAGCTGCTCCGGCCTCATGCCGGTCACGGTACGGGCGGCCCCGCCTCCGGTACAGCGGTCCTCCCCGCGTCCACCGCCCACACGCCGTCCCGCATCACCCAGCGCCCGCGCATCTCGTGCTCCCCGTTGCGGGCCTCGACCGACCGTGGCCGCACCCGGAGCCACACGTACTCCCTGGAGTCCTTCCGCGGGTCCCAGCCTGTCCTGGCGGTGAACGCGTCCGCCGCCGCTCCGGGCGCCTGCGAGGAGATGAGCACCTCGGCGTCCCCGTCCACCAGGACCACGTCCAGCGTGTCCCCCAGCGCCATCCTCACGCGCCCGACCGCGCCGACGTTGCGGGCGGTCGGCGTGGCCGGCCGGGTGGCGAGCCAGAAGCAGCCGTCGTGGCGGACGAACCACAGCGGCACCAGGTACGGCGCCCCGTGGGCGTCCGCGGTCGCCACCCACACGACCGTCTCCTCCGCGAACCGCGCGAGGACGTCACGCGTGCGTCGCTCCATGCCGCGGGGCGGCTCCACCGTCTTCATGCCCGTCACGCTAGCCACCGTCCGCGGTCCTCCGCCCCGGGCCGGGGACCGGCAGCCGCCTCGGCCGTCGGACCTAGGTCTGCCTGCCCCTCGCGTCACGGACGCCACACCGCGAGGTTCAAGGTCACGGTGAGGAAGTCGTCGACGGTCCCGACCACCAGGTCCGGGTCCTCGATCCGTTCGGCGAACTCCTCGGCCCTCACCTCGTCCAGCAGGAAGACGAAGTGCTCGGTCACCACCGGGCGCTCCCGGGAACAACCGTCGGGGTCGACGTCCTTGCCGGCGCGGTCCGCCGCCTGGCAGAGGACCGACACGAGGACCCTGAGGTCCTTCGCCTCGAGGAGGACGTCGGCGCCGTGCACGACGACGACGATGCCCACGCCGCCGGTCTCGTGCGCGTGGAGGTCGTCAAGACAGTCGACCAGCGCGTCCCAGTCGCGGCCGAAGTAGCCGGGGAACCCAAGGGCTGCGGCAAAGGCGTCACAGGTACTCACCATATCGGCGAGGTCCCGGGCGTGGAGGTGGTGGGACCTCCCTCCGGCGGCCTCGAACGCCGCCACCTGCTGCTCGATCTCGGCGGCGTCCCTCGGGCCGAAGACCACCCAGGGAGCCTGCGGCCTGCACAGATCGAACACGGGTCCCACTCCCACTCGGCGACGGGCAACGCCCGCGTGCCATGGGACTACCCGTACCGGGTCCGCGTCAACGGTGCGACCCGGCACGCGGGCGCGGGCGCCGGTGGCGCGTTCAGGCTGCTGAACGCGGCGCTCGACGCCACGCCGTCAGGACTCGCGGAAAGTCGCGCTGCGCTTCGTATTGACGCTCCATCACGACGCTCCTACGGTGACGTCACCCATTCAAGAGCATGTCCCCCATTCATGTCCATGAACGCGAGGAGCCGAGATGGCCGCACTGGACTGGGTCGTACTGGGCGCGTACTTCTTCGTGATGGTCGGCATCGGCCTGTGGTCGAGGAAACGCATCCACACGATCGCCGACTTCTTCACGGCCCGTGGCCGCATACCGTGGTGGCTCTCCGGGATCTCGCACCACATGTCCGGCTACAGCGCGATCATGTTCGTCACCTTCGCGGCGGTCGCGTACGACTACGGCGTCACCGTCTACTTCTGGTGGCCGCTCACCATCGGCGTGGGCATCGGCATCGGCGCCTTCGTCTTCGCCGCGCGCTGGAACCGGCTGCGCGCCAAGCACGGCGTCAACTCGCCTCTGGCCTACCTCGCCGTCCGCTACAACCTCCCCACCCAGCAGGTCCTCGCGTACAGCGGCGCCGCCCTGAAGGTGGTGGACATCGCCGCCAAGTGGGTCGCCATCGCCGTGCTGCTGCAGGGGTTCGCGGACATCCCGCTGGGCTGGGGCATCACGCTGACCGGCGTCTGCACCATGTTCTACATGGCCTTCGGCGGACTGTGGGCCGACGTCCTCACCGACTTCGGGCAGTTCGTCATCCAGGCGGTGGCCGGCTTCGCGATGCTCTTCGCGCTCTTCGCGCACCTGGACGGTGTCGCCACCCTCTGGACGATGTGGGGCGACCTGCCGAAGGGGCACGGCGATCCGGTCGCCGGGCCGGTCACCTCCGGGCTGATCATGGCGTTCCTGCTGGTCAAGACCTTCGAGTACAACGGCGGCATGTGGAACCTGGCGCAGCGCTACATGGCGGCGCCGTCGGGCTCCCGGGCCAGGCGGTCGGCGCTGCTCTCCAGCGCGCTGTGGATCGTGTGGCCGTTCATCCTCTTCGTGCCGATGATCGCGGCCCCGCTGGTGGTGCCCGGCATCGAGAACGGCGAGCAGTCCTACATCATGCTCGCCCAGGCGCTGCTGCCGACCGGCGTGATCGGACTGCTGCTCGCCGGGTTCTTCTCGCACACGATGGCCATGGTGGCCTCCGACTCCAACGTCATCACGGCCGTGATCACCCGTGACCTCGCGCCGGTGCTGGTGCCGCGGGTGCGGCGCTTCACCCAGGCGGGGCAGCTGACGTTCGCCCGGATCACCACGGTCGCGTTCGTGACGGTCAGTATGACCTTCGCGCTGTTCGCCGACCCGAAGGGCTTCATCATGACGGTGGTGGTGAGCATCGTCGCCGCCACGATGGGGCCGATCTCCATCCCGCTGATGCTCGGTCTGCTTCCGTGGTTCCGGCGGCATGGACCGGTCGCCGCGATCACCTCCTGGGCGGGCGGCCTGTCGGTGTGGGCCTTCCTGTACTGGGGCGTGGAGGACGCCACGCAGACCATGAACGTCGGTCTGCCGGTGCTCACCTCGCTGACCCTGTACGTGGTCGTCGGGTTCGTCCGTCCGCAGGGCAGCGCGGCGCGCGACGCGCTGATCGACTCCCTGAACAGCGACCCGACCGAGGCCGAACGCCTGGCCCTGGAGGCGAAGTTCGAGGGCGAGCCGCCCGCGTCCGACGGCGAGGCGGTCGCCGACACGGTCGTCACCCGCTGACCCGTTCCTCCGCGCCGCCGCTCCATCCACCCGCGCCGTCGGCCGTCCCTTCACGGGGGCGGCCGGCGGCGCGCCGCGTCCGGGGTACCGCCGCCGCGGTCCCGTCGCAGGACGGCCGACGGCCCGGCTCCGTACGGGAGCCGGGCCGCGGGTGGTGGTCACAGGAAGGGCGGGGGCAGCCGTCAGGCCCCCGAGGCGCCGTCGGCGGTCGCGTCACGGCCGGGGTCGGCGTCGGCGCGGGGCACGGGGTGCGAACTGCCCGTCTCGGGGCGGCCGTTCACCCGGCGCGGCAGGCCCAGCGGGTTGTCGTCGTGGAGTTCCGGGGGAAGCAGCGCCTGCGGCGTGGACTGGTAGGTGACCGGTCGCAGCCAGCGCTCGATCGCCGTGCCGCCGACCGAGGAGGAGGTGGAGGTGGTGGCCGGGTAGGGGCCGCCGTGCTGCTGGGCGGGGGCGACGGCGACGCCGGTGGGCCAGCCGTCGACCAGGACGCGGCCGGCCAGCGGTGTGAGCAGCGCGAGCAGGGCGGCGCCCCGGCCGTCCGCGCCGGCCGCCTCGTCGGCGCCGAGATGGAGGGTCGCGGTGAGGTTCCCGGGCAGGGCACGCAGGACGGTGATCGCCTCGTCCTCGCTCCCGTAGCGGGCGACGACGGTGACCGGGCCGAAGCACTCCTCCAGAAGGGCCTCGTGGGTGTTCCCCGAGGCCAGCCGGCTCGCCGGGACGGTCAGGAAGCCCGCCGCGACGCCGTGGTCGCCGTCCGGGCCGGGGGCCACCGGCGCCTCGACGTCGGGGAGCGCGGCCCGCTCGGCGGCCCCGGCGAGGAACGCCTCGCGCATCCGGTGGTCGAGCATCACGCCGCCCCGGGCGCCGGCGACCGCCTCGGTGAGCGCCTTGACCAGGCCGTCGCCCGCCGCTCCCTCGGGGATCAGTGCGAAGCCCGGCTTGGTGCAGAACTGGCCCGTGCCCAGGGTCATCGACGCGGCGAGCCCGGACCCGATCTCCTCACCCCGCTCGGCCGCTGCCGCCTCGGTGACCAGGACCGGGTTGAGGCTGCCGAGTTCGCCGTGGAAGGGGATGGGGGTTGGCCGGGCGGCCGCGGCGTCGTACAGCGCCCTGCCGCCGCGCACCGAGCCGGTGAAACCGGCGGCGGCGACCAGCGGGTGCCCGACGAGCGCGACGCCGGCGTCGAAGCCGTGGACGAGGACGACGACGTCCTCCGGCAGACCCTCCTGGGCGGCGGCCCGGCGCAGCAGCGAGGCGCACAGCTCGGAGGTGGCCGGGTGGTCCGGGTGGGCCTTGACGACGACGGGGCAGCCCGCGGCGAGGGCGCTCGCGGTGTCGCCGCCGGGCACCGAGAAGGCGAGCGGGAAGTTGCTCGCGCTGTAGACGGCGACGACGCCCAGCGGCACCTTCCAGCGCCGCAGGTCGGGCCACGGCGGGGTGCGGGTGGCGTCGGCGTGGTCGATGTGCACGTCGAGGAAGCCGCCCTCCTCGACGATGTCGGCGAAGGCGCGCAACTGTGCCGTCGTACGCGCCAGTTCGCCGGTGAGGCGGGGCGCGCCGAGGGCGGTCTCCGCGTCGGCCGTCGCAACCACCTCGTCCTGCGCCTCGTCCAGCAGGCGGGCGGCGGTGCGCAGCAGGGCGGCGCGCACCGGGCGTTCGGCCAGGGCCGCGCGGGCGCCGTGGGCGGCGCGTACGGCGCGGTCCACGTCCTCGGGCGCGGCCTCCTGGGCGACCTGCTCCCGGCGCTTCCCGGTTCGGGGATCGACGCTCCAGACTGGTGCTGCGGTCACGGTGGGGGTCCTCCGGTTCCTGCCGGTGTGCCGGTCCGCCGCGACGACCGGGGCCGACCGGTGTGCGTTCGCTATTCTGAACGACGTTCCTGTGTATGAATGTCAGGAACTCTATTTGCGGGCTTTCGAAGGGGTCAAGAGGCATGTCGACTGCCGAGACGGGTGGCGCACAGGTCAAGTCCGCGGTGCGGACCGTGGAGTTGCTGGAGTACTTCGCCCAGCTCCCCGGCATGCACAGCCTCGCGGCGGTGCAGGAGGCGGTCGGGTACCCGAAGTCCAGCCTGTACATGCTGCTGCGCACCCTGGTGGAGCTGGGCTGGGTGGAGACGGACGCGACCGGCACGCGCTACGGGATCGGGGTGCGGGCGCTGCTGGTCGGTACCTCGTACATCGACGGGGACGAGGTGGTGGCGGCGGCGCGGCCGACCCTGGACCGGCTCTCCGACGACACCACGGAGACCATCCACCTCGCCCGGCTCGACGGCACCAACGTGGTGTACCTGGCCACCCGTCAGTCCCAGCACTACCTGCGGCCCTTCACCCGGGTCGGCCGCCGCCTGCCGGCGCACTCCACCTCGCTCGGCAAGGCGCTGCTGGCCACCCGCACCGACGAGCAGGTGCGCGAGCTGCTGCCGCAGACGCTGCCCGCGCTGACCGAGCACACCATCACCGACCGGGAGCAGCTGATCGAGGAACTGCACCAGGTGCGCGAGCGGGGGTTCGCGGTGGACCGGGAGGAGAACACGCTGGGGCTGCGCTGCTTCGGTGTGGCGGTCCCCCAGCGCACCCCGGCCCGCGACGCGATCAGCTGCTCGGTGCCGGTGGCCCGGCTCACCGGCTCCCACGAGCAGTCGATCGTGGACGCCCTGTTCGACGCCCGCGACCGGCTCACCCTGGCCACCCGCCGGCTCTGAACTCCGACGCGCCCGGGGGCATTGCGCGGAGCCCTCCCTCCGGGGGCCTGACGCGAAGCACCCGGGCGCGTGGCGCGCAGCCCCCGGGTGGGCGGCGCGGAACCCCCCGGGGCGTGCTGCGTAGCCCACGGGGCCCCATGACCTCGGGCCGCCCGGGGACCGCGGGTGCACGGAGCCCACGCGGGATCAGGGGCGGCGTCAGAGTTCGTGCGGCTCGCACTCGTCGAGCTGCCCCGCCCCGGCCCACCGGGCGACGAACCCCGGCACGTCACCGGTCTCGTCGACCCGGGCGCGCAGTTCCGGGCTCCAGCCCGCGTCGCGCCGCAGGACGGCGTCCGGGTGCTCGGCGTTGTACCGCGCGATCAGGTCGACCTCCGCGCCGTTGACGAAGTTGTCCTCCGCCGTGATCGGCGCCTCGCTCCACTTGTGCAGGATCGCGCCGGCCGGGACGGACGCGGGGAGGGTGAAGTGGTTCTTCTCCGCGTGGATCGCCGACTCCTTGCCCACGCCGTAGGCGTAGCCGAAGACCGCCGGGTCCTTGACCAGGTGGTGGTTGTTGTAGACGTCGACCTGGCCGAACCGCACACGCGGGGTGCGCTCCCCGGTGTCCCGGAACAGGTTGTGGTGCAGGGTGACGCGCAGCTTCCCCTGGTCGGTGGCGGTCGCGCTGTCGCTGTTGCCGATCAGGATGGTCTTGCTGTGGTCCGCGAAGACGTTCCAGGAGACGGTGACCAGGTCGGCGCCGCGCACCACGTCGAGCTGGCCGTCGTGCTGCTGGAACTCCCGCCCGTAGTAGCGGGGTTGGGCGGCGTCGGGCCGGCGGCCGTCGGTGAAGGTGTTGTGGTCGGCCCACACGTGGGTGGAGCCGTACACCACCAGGCTGTCGTACTCGGAGTTCCAGTTGCCCTCGGCCCCGTCGGTGGGGTCCCACTGGGGGAAGCAGTCGAAGGTGTCCTCGAAGGTGAGGTTGCGGACGATCACGTTGTCCACGTCGCGCACCTGGACGTTGGCGCCCAGCAGCCTGGCGTGGTCGCCGACGCCCACGAGGGTGGTGTTCGACCCGAGGTTCAGCCGGATCTGCGCGGCCTGGCGCGCCGCGGAGGCCAGGCGCGCCTCCTCCTGCGGCCCCGAGGGGTCGGCCTTCCCCCAGGTGGCGGGGTCGTAGGCGGCGAGGTAGCCCTCCAGGGAGTAACCGTCCGTCGCGTAGTCGGCGCAGCTCAGCGGCCTGCCCGAGGCGTCGCTGTTGGCGTCGAGCGTGCCCGCGACCCGGATGATCCTGGGGGTGGCGTCCCCGTTGCCGACGGCGGCCTTGAGTTCGGCCCAGGTGTCGACGGTGTACACGTGCGCGCGGCGGGCGGCGGCCCCGCCGGTGGTGCCGCCGTCGGCGGCAGCCCAGCCGTCGTGCTGCGGGAGGGCTTGGCGGGCGGGGTCGCCCGGCGCGGCGCCGGCGGTCCCCGCCGACGTCACGGCCAGGGTCAGCGCGGTGCAACCGACGACGGCCGCTCTGGCGAGGCGTGCGGGACGTGCTGGACGTGCTGGACGTGCTGGACGTGCTGGACGTGACTGACTGCGCATTGCGGCTCCTGAGGAGGGGAGTTGAGCGAGGTGTGGTGGTCCGTTCGGCCGGTGGGGGTGCGCCGGGTGGAGGCCCGGGCACCGGGCGCGGGGGTGGTGCCCGCGCCCGGGCGCGAGGGGCGGCGCCGGCGGTGGCAGGAGCGGTGGCGGGGCGGGGGTGAGGTCACGCCCCGCCGCCGCCGCGCTGTCACTGCTGCTGCTTCCACTCCGCCTGGGCGTCGTTGAGCAGGCCGGCGAGCTTGTCCGTGAACTCCTTCGCGCTGATCTCACCGAGCAGCAGCTTCTGGAAGTCCGGCTCGGTGTCGGCCTTGCTGATGTTGTTCCAGTCGGGCAGGTAGTACGGCAGCTGGACGACCTTGGTGCCGGGGTCGTTGAGGGACTCCATGGCCGCCTTGACCGGCTTCACCTCGTTGACCCAGGTGTCGCCGGACGCCTCGGTGTTGGCGGGGATGGAGCCGGCCTCCTGGTTCCAGAGGCTGTTCATCTCGTGGGACGCGGCGAACTCGATGAACTTCCAGGCGGCCGTCTTGTTCTTGCTGCTCTTGAACAGGCCGAGCCCGTCGACCGGGTTGGAGACGATGGTGCGCGGGCTGCCCTCGGCGGACGGGGGCAGCGGGATGCCCTCGACCTTGTCCTTGCCGAACGCCTTCACGTGGTCGCCGTAGGAGCCGAGGTTGTGCTGCAGCATGCCGATGTCGCCCTGGCCGAACTGGGCGACCATCTTGGCGAAGTCGTTGTTGAGGTCGGCCTCGGGCGTCGCCTTCTTGTAGAGGCCGATGTACTTCTCGAGCGCCTCGACGTTCTTCGGGTCGTTGACGGTGGTCTTGTCGCCGTTCCAGAAGGTGTCGATGCCGGACTGGGCGTACATCATGTCGAGCGCCTGGGCGACCGAGCCGGCGCCGCCGCGGATGGTGAAGCCGAACTTGTTCTTCTTCGCGTCGGTGAGCTTCTCGGCGGCCTCGTAGAACCGGTCCCAGCTGGTGGGCGGTTCGGCGCCGGCCGCCTCGAACAGGTCGGTGCGGTACCAGAGGGTGCCCTGGTTGGCGCTGGTCGGCACGGAGTACATCTCGTCGCCGCGTCCGCCGGCCGACCGGACGCTCTCGGCCATCTGCTCGGAGAGCTTGCCCTTCAGCGCGCTCCCCTGGAGCCGGTCGCCGACCGGCTCCAGGGCGTCCTGAGCGACCATGTTGGCCAGGTACGCGGTGCCGACGCCGCCGACGTCGGGCAGGCCACCGCCGGCGATGGCCGTGTCGTACTTCGACTGCACGTCGGTGATGGGAATCGGCACGTACTTGACGTCGATGTCCGGGTTCTTCTTCTCGAACTCGGCGATGATCTTCTCCCAGACGGGGGTGCGGACACCGCCGTTGTTGTCCCAGAAGGTGATCGTGCCCTTGCCGGAGCCCTCGTCGCCGCCGTCCGCGCTGCCGTCGTCGCCGCAGGCGGTGGCGGTCAGGGCGAACACCGCGGCCAGCGCCACGGCTGCGGTCGTTCTCCGGTTCCGGTGGTTCGTCGCTCGCATGGTCGGCTCTTCTCTCGTGGGAGGGGTTCCTCAGTGATGCGGTGATGCGGTGCGTGGTGCGATGCCCGGTGGTGGTGCTCGGCTCCGCCGGTCGGTGCGGATTCGTGCGGCCGGTGCCGGGTCGCGCCCCGGTACCGGTGGGGTCAGGCGGTGGTGCGGTAGCGGGTGAAGCTTCCGGTGCCCGCAGCGCCGGTCCCCACGTCGCCGGTGCCCGCCGCGTCGGTCCCCGGTGGCGCGGCGGCGAACAGGGCGAGCAGGGCCCCGGTCCAGCCCCAGGACGCGGCGGCGAACACCTGGCCCGAGGCCTGGAGTCCGGTGCCGTCGCCGGTGTCGGCGAGGAAGCGGCACCGGGCGCCCGGGGACACCTCGACGCGCAGCCGGGCCCTTCCACCGGGCGCGTCCCGGGCGCGCGCCGCGTCCCGCTCCCGGGAAGCGGTGTCCTCGGCGAACCGGTGGACGAGGCGGACCGTGCCGTCGGCGGCACGCTCCAGCCCGATCCAGGCGTAGGCGTCCCCGACGACCGCGAGGCCGGCCCGGGCGCCCGTCGCCACCCCATCGAGGCGGAGGTCCACCTCTGCGGTGAAGGTCTCCGCGGGCATCCGCTGGGTCAGCAGGTGGCCCAGCGAACGCAGGTCGTCGACCCGGCCGGTGCGGACGCAGGTCAGCCGCAGCCCGTCGCCGCCGTGCGGGGTCGTCCACCCCTCCCCGGGGTCGGCCGCCCACTGCCACTGGAGACCGAACCTGCCGCCCGCGAAGTCGTCGTCGGTGGCGGGCGCGGCCACCGGCTGCGGCGGCGCCTGCGGCTTGCGGTGGACGGCGACGGGCGTGCCGTCGTCGCCCAGCACCGGCCAGGGCAGCCCCTGTTCGTCGGTGGTCCAGCGCATCGGCTGGAGGTGGACGACCCTGCCGTGCGCGCCGCGGGACTGGAAGTGCAGGAACCAGTCCTCCCCCTGCGGGGTGCGCACCCAGCCGCCCTGGTGGGGGCCGTTGACGTCGGTGCCGCCCTGCTCCAGGACGACCTTCTCCTCGTACGGGCCGTGGAAGGACCGCGCGCGGAAGGCGCCCTGCCAGCCGGTCTCCACCGACCCGGCGGGGGCGAGGATCCAGAACCAGCCGTCGTGGCGGTAGAGCTTGGGGCCTTCCAGGGTGAACCAGCCGGGCAGCAGGTCGCCGTCGACGAGGAGCGCGCCCTCGTCGAGGAGGGTGAGTCCGTCGGGGCTCATCCGGTGGCCGGTGAGACGGTTCTTCACCCCGGCGCGGGTCCTGGCCCAGCCGTGCACCAGATAGGCCTCGCCGGTCTCCTCGTCCCACAGCGGGCAGGCGTCGATCAGCCCCTTGCCCGGCTTCATCAGGTGCGGGGTGGTCCAAGGGCCGTCGATCCGTGGCGCGTTGATCTGGAGGACGCCCTGGTCGGGGTCGCCCCAGAAGATCCAGAAGCGGCCCGCGTGGTGCCGCAGCGCCGGGGCCCACACGCCGCGGTCCGGGCGGGGCACGGCGAAGTCCTCGTGCGGCGTGAGCCTGTCGAGGGCGTGCCCGACGAGGGTCCAGTTGACCAGGTCGCGGGAGTGCAGCAGGGGCAGGCCGGGGGCGCGGCCGAAGCTGGAGGCGGTGAGGTGGTAGTCGTCGCCGACGCGGATCACGTCGGGGTCGGACCAGTCGGCGTTCAGGACCGGGTTGCGGTAGGTGCCGTCGCCGAGGTCGGCGGTCCACGGCCGGTTCGTGGAGGGGGCGTTCACGGCGTGACCGCCTCCTTCGCGCGCTTCGCGAGGTCGCCGGCCGCGTCCCGGTCGAGGCGGCCGTCGGCGACGACGACGGCCACCCGGCGTACGAGGGTCTGCCCGGCCCCGAGGGTGACCGGGTGCGACCAGGCGAGGGACGAGCCGACGCCCGGGTACTCGGCGGTCCGCACGAACCAGGGGTCACGGCGGGTGTCCTCGTCGGCGCCGGCGAGGACCAGGGTCCAGCCGTCTCCGGCGAGGGCGAGCCAGTCGGCGCTCCGGCCGTGGACGGCCTCCTCGCCGTCGGCGTCCGGGGTGAGGACGGCGGGGGCGCCGGCCTCCTTGGGGGCGCGCCAGAAGAAGCCCCCGTAGCCCGCGCCGGGGCGGCCGTTGGTGGCGGGGCTGCCGATGGTGACGGGCTCGCCCGCCGGGGTGAGCGCGAAGGTCAGGCCGAGCGCCCAGGCGCGGTCGGTGAGGGCGGTGGCCGTGACGCTGCGCCGCTCACGCAGCAGCGCGGCGCCGCCCGCCTCCCAGACGAGGTCCTCCTCGATGCGGCCGTCCTGCTTGCGGTGCCAGCCCGTGTGGCGCTGGACGCCGTGGTTGTCGAGCAGCACCGGGCCGCGGTCGCGGACGAAGGTGCGGCCGCCCCAGAAGCTGTGGCCGTCGACGTCGGGCACGGCCACGCCCGCGCCGAGGTGGTGGAGGTGGTCGGCGGGCAGTTCCTCGGTGACGACGACGCCGGCGAGGGTGGTCACCGGGTGGAGGTAGGGGCGGGGCGAGAGCCGCGGGTCCAGGTCGGGGCGGACGGCGTAGCGGGCGACCCTCCGCCCGGCGCAGCGCAGGTCGGCGAGGACCTCCACGGCGGAGGCGTCCCGGGGCACGGTCATGAGGTCCTCGTTCCGGCGGAGGCGGCCGGCGCCGCCCAGGGTTCGGCGCCGGTCTCGGAGAACAGGCGCAGGGTGTCGGCGCAGGCGGCGACCAGGCCGTCGACGCCGGGCACCACCCGCCGTGGCGCGGGGGTGTCGTGCGCGGTGCGCCAGGCGTGGGGCGGCAGCGGGCGGGGGTCGGGGGCGGTGCGGACCGCCTCCAGGACGCGCATGAAGGCGCCGGAGCGGGCGGGCGGGGCGAGCAGCTCCGTGCCGTCCGCGAGGTGGTCGAGGAGGTTCTCCAGCAGGTCGGTGCGGCCGTGGACGTGCTCCTCGGGACCGTGTCCGGCGCGCTGGAGGAGCACCCGGTCCTCCTTGTACCAGAAGGTGATCCGGCCGCTCTCGCCGTGGACGAGGACGTACGGTTCGCCGGCCCGCTCCGCGCACAGCGTCGCGGCGACGACGACGTCCGTCCCGTGCGTGGTGGTGACGCGGACGCAGGAGGTGTCGTCGGCCTCGATGTCGTTGGCGCGCAGCAGTTCCGTCTCGATGCCGGTGACGTCCTCGGCGCGTTCGGCGTCCGCGAGGGCGAGGGCGGTGGAGACTGCGTGGGCCAGCGGGTTGGTGAGCACGCCGTCGACGACGTCGACGGGGCCGAGACGGCGCCGGCCGGCCCAGGGGGCGCGGCCCCAGTAGGCGGTGTCGCGGACCCAGGCCCCGGCCGCGGAGATCCCCCTGACCCGGCCGATCGCGCCGGCGGAGATCAGCTCGCGGACGGCGGGCACGGCGTGCGAGCCGAGGGTCTGGAAGCCGATCTGGCAGACGGTGCCGGCCGCGCGCACCGCGTCCTGGACCCGCCGGTGGGCGGCCCAGGAGGCGGCGGGCGGCTTCTCCAGCAGGAGGTGCACCCCGCGCGCGGCGGCCGTGGTGGCGAGCTCGGCGTGCGTCTGCAGGGGGGTGCAGACGACGGCGACGCGGGCGCCGGTGGTCTCCAGGAGAGCGGCGAAGTCGGCCGACTGCTCGGGCCGGGAGGCGAAGCCGGCCAGCTCGGCGTCGGTGAGTGGGGTGAGGTCGCAGACTCCGGCCAGCCGTGCCCTTCCGGCGCCCTCCAGGCGGCGGATGTTGTCCAGGTGCCGGCGGCCGTGGCCGCGCGCGCCGGCGAGCACCAGGGGCAGCGGCGGCGGGGTCGGGTGCGGGGCGCTCATGGTGCGGGCCTCCTCGGGAGTACGCACGGACGGGGGGAAGAAGGAAGGTCGGGGAAGCGGAGCGGGCGGCTCAGTGGGCGACGAGGGGCGGGTGGCGGCGGGTCAGCCCTTGACGGCGCCCGCGCTGAAGCCTGTGATCAGCCACTTCTGGATGAAGGCGAAGACGATGACGACGGGGACGGCGGCGATCACTCCGCCGGCGGCGAGCGCTCCGAGGTCCACGCTGTCCGCGCCGATCAGGGTGTTGAGGCCGACCGGGATGGTCTGCTTGTCCTGCTCGCTGAGGAACATCAGGGCAAACAGGAAGTGGTTCCAGCTGTGCACGAAGGCGAAGGAGCCGACCGCGATCAGCCCCGGCCGCAGCAGCGGCAGGACGACGGCGCGGAAGGCCCGCAGTCGTGAGCAGCCGTCGACCCAGGCGGCCTCCTCCAGGGAGACCGGCACGTTCTTGATGAAGCCGCTGATCAGGATGATGGACAGCGGGAGCTGGAAGACCGTCTCGGCGATGATCACGCTCTCCAGCGAGTTGATCATCCGCAGGTTGCGGAAGATCTCGAAGAGCGGGACCAGCATGAGCGCGCCCGGGATGAACTGCGAGCACAGCAGTGCCAGCATGAAGGCGTTCTTCACCCGGAAGTCGAACCGGGCCAGCGCGTAGCCGCCGGACAGGGCGATCACGGTGGTGGTGACCAGGGTGGCCACGCCGACCAGCATGCTGTTCTGGAAGAAGACGCCGAAGCTGCGCTCGTTCCAGACCTTCTCGAAGTGCTCGAAGGTGATCGGCCAGGGCACCAGCGAGGTGGATCCGGCGGGCCGCAGCGCGAAGAGCAGCATCCAGTAGAACGGCACCAGGGTGAAGAGCAGGTAGAGCCCGAGCGGCAGGTAGATCTGCCAGCGCGGCGCCTCGTCGAAGGCGCGGTGGCGGCGCGTGCGGCGCGGGGTGTGCGGGATCGCGGGGGTGCCGGCCGGGGGTGCCGTGCGGCGGTCGCCCGTCTCGGCGAGTGCGGCGGTCACCGGGAGTCGCCTCCGAACTTGCTCAGACGCAGGTAGAGGATGGAGCAGAACAGGAGGATCACGAAGGCCACGGTGGTCAACGCGGAGGCGTACCCGAAGTCGTGGCCCTCGATGCCCGTGTTGGCGACGTACAGCGGGAGCGTGGTGGTGACGCCCGCGGGGCCGCCGCCGGTCAGGGTGTAGAGGAGGTCGACGTTGTTGAACTCCCACACGGCACGCAGCAGCGTGGAGAGGATGATGGCGTCCTTCAGGTGCGGCAGCGTGATGTGCACGAACTGCCGCAGCCGGCCGGCGCCGTCGACCGACGCCGCCTCATACAGGTCCTTGGGCACGGACTGCAGGTCGGCGAGGATGAGGATCGCGAAGAAGGGGACCCCGCGCCAGAGTTCGGTGACGACCACGGCCCAGAAGACGGTGTCGGTGTCGGACAGCACGGAGGTGCCGTAGGCGCCGATCCCGGCGTCCGCCAGGTAGCGGCTCACCCCGGTCGAGGGGTTGTAGAGCAGCATCCAGATGGTGGTGGTCAGCACCCCGGAGACGGCCCACGGGGAGAAGACCATGGCGCGGGCCAGGGCGCGTCCGACGAAGGTCTGGTTGACCAGCAGGGCCAGCGCCAGGCCGAGGACCAGCTGGAGCGAGACCTCGGTGACGACCCATTGGGCGCTGAACACCAGGGAGTCGCGGAAGAGCGGGTCGTCGGTGAGGATCCGGGTGAAGTTGTCGAAGCCGGCGAAGCCGTCGCGCCAGGGCTTGGTGACGTTGTAGTGCTGGAGGCTGTAGTAGAAGACGCTGAGCACCGGGTACGCGATGAAGCCCAGCATGAGCAGCCCGGCGGGGGCGATCAGCAGGTAGGGAAGGCGGCGCGGGGTGCTGGTGCCGTTCCCGCGTCGTCGTCCGGGCGCGCCCCGGGACGTCCTGCCCGGTGTCTTCGCCGCGGTGGCGGCGGGGGCTGCTGGGGCCATGACCTCTGTCTCCGTTTCGTTCACGGTGGTGCGTGTCGTACGGGGAGCCGGGCCCGCTCCGGGGTCCGGAGGGCGGCGGGGTGGGCCGACGAGGTCGGCAGAAAGCGCTTGCTCCACGGCGTGCGCCGGTCCGGGCGCGGAGGCGGACGCGGTGGGTGGTGGTGGTGGTGCGCCGCCGGCCGGGGCGCGGGGCACGGCCGGCCGGCGGCGGTTCAGCCGGCGTAGGGTTCGGGCACCTTGCCCGGGCGGGCGAGGAAGGCGAAGTCGCAGCCGGTGTCGGCCTGGGTGATCTGTTCCTGGTACAGCGCGCCGTAGCCGCGTTCCCACCGCTGCGCGGGAGCCGTCCAGGCGGCGCGGCGGCGCTCCAGTTCGGCCTCGTCGACCTCCAGGCGCAGGGCGCGGGCCGGGACGTCGAGGGTGATCAGGTCGCCGGTGCGCACCAGGGCCAGCGGGCCGCCGACGTGCGACTCGGGCGCCACGTGCAGCACGCAGGCGCCGTAACTGGTGCCGCTCATCCGGGCGTCGGAGATCCGCACCATGTCCCGCACGCCCTCCTTGAGGAGGTACTCGGGGATGGGCAGCATCCCGTACTCCGGCATGCCGGGCCCGCCCTGCGGTCCCGCGTTGCGCAGCACCAGGACGTGGTCGGCGGTGATGCCGAGCGCGGGGTCGTCGATGGTGCGCTGCATGGTGCGGTAGTCGTCGAAGACGACGGCCGGGCCGGTGTGCCGCAGCAGGTGGGGCTCGGCGGCGATGTGCTTGATCACCGCGCCGTCGGGGCAGAGGTTGCCGCGCAGGACGGCGACGCCGCCCTCGTCGGCCAGCGGCCGCTCGCGCGGGCGGATGACCTCGTCGTCGTGGACGAGGGCGCCTTCGAGCTGGGCGCGCAGTGTGGGGTGGGCGGCGGTGGGCCGGTCCAGGTGGAGGACGTCGGTGAGGCGCGAGAGGAAGCCGGGCAGGCCGCCCGCGAAGTGGAAGTCCTCCATGAGGTACGCGCCGCCGGGCCGCAGGTTGGCGAGGACCGGCACGGTGCGGGCGATGCGGTCGAAGTCGTCGAGGGTGAGGGTGACGCCGGAGCGGCCGGCCATGGCGATCAGGTGGATGACGGCGTTGGTGGAGCCGCCGAGCGCGAGGACGGTGGCCACCGCGTCCTCGTACGCCTCCCGGGTGAGGATCTTCGACGGGGTGACGTCCTGCCACACCATGCCGACGATGCGGGCGCCGGCGGCCGCGGCCATCCGCTCGTGGCCCGAGTCCACGGCGGGGATGGACGAGGCGCCGGGCATCGTCATGCCGAGCACCTCGGCGGCTGCGGTGAGGGTGGAGGCGGTGCCCATGGTCATGCAGTGGCCGGGCGAGCGGGCCAGTCCGTTCTCCAGCTCGGAGAGTTCGCCGTCGCCGATCTCACCGGCGCGCCGCTGGTCCCAGTACTTCCACATGTCGGTGCCGCTGCCGAGGACCTCCTTGCGCCAGTGGCCCGGCAGCATGGGTCCGGCCGGCACGAACACGGCGGGCAGGCCGGCGCTGGCGGCGCCCATCAGCAGGGCGGGCGTGGTCTTGTCGCAGCCGCCGAGGAGCACGGCCCCGTCCACCGGGTAGGAGCGCAGCAGTTCCTCGGTCTCCATGGCGAGGAGGTTGCGGTAGAGCATGGGGGTCGGCTTCTGGAAGGTCTCCGAGAGCGTGGAGACCGGGAACTCCAGCGGGAAGCCGCCCGCCTGCCACACCCCGCGCTTGACCGCCTGGGCGCGTTCGCGAAGGTGGACGTGGCAGGGGTTGATGTCGGACCAGGTGTTGAGGACCGCGACGACGGGCTTGCCGAGGTGCTCCTCGGGCAGGTACCCGAGCTGGCGGGTGCGGGCGCGGTGACTGAAGGTACGCAGACCCGACGAGCCCGCGGAGACGGAGTCGCCGTACCAGCGGTGGCTGCGCAGATCCTCCGGACGCCGGGTGGCGGGGCTCGGCGCCTCGGGGCGCGGGGCGTCAGGATGCGGGGCGTCGGGACTCGGGGCGGCGGCGTGCGGGGCGGCGGTGTGGTCGGTCATATCCCCCACCCCTTCAGCAGGGCGGCCACCGCGGCGCGGCGCTCCTCGGTGATCTCGTGGCTGGGCGGGCGGACGTCGCGCCGGCACAGGCCCAGCGCGGCGAGGGCCTCCTTGACGACGCTCACGTTGTCCGCGGACTGCCGGTCGGCGCGCAGTTCCTCGAACGGCCGGACCCTCTCCCACACCTCCATGGCGGCCGGCAGGTCACCGCCGCGCAGGGCGTCCAGCATCGCGAGGGACAGCTCGGGGGCGACGTTGACCAGCCCCGAGGTGAATCCGGTGGCCCCGCCGGACCAGTAGGCCGGCGCGTACAGCTCGGCGAGGCCGGCCACCCACACGAAGCGCTCCAGGCCCGCGTCGCGGGCGAAGGCGGCGAAGTGCGCGGCGTCCGGCACCGCGTACTTCACGCCGACCACGTTGGGGCAGCGCGCGCCCAGTTCGGCGAGGGCCCCGCCGTCCAGGTGCGGGTTGCGGATGTAGGGGACGACGCCCAGTTCCGGCACGGCCTCGGCGACCGCGCGGTGATAGGCGATCCAGCCCTCGCGCGAGACGTAGGGGTGGACGGGCTGATGGACCATGACCATCCGCGCTCCGGCCTCCCGGGCGTGGACGGCGGCGGCCACGGCGGCCGGCACGTCGTGGCCGACGCCGACGACGATCGTCGCCCGGTCCCCCGCCTCCTCCACCGTCACCTCGGTGACGGTGCGCCGCTCCTGGGGGGTCAGCGTGTAGAACTCCCCGGTGTTGCCGTTCGGGGTGAGGGTGCGCACGCCCGCGTCCAGCAGGCGGCGCAGCAGCACCCGGTGCGCGGCGAGGTCGAGACCGCCGTCGGCGTCGAACGGCGTCGCGGGGATCGCGACGACGTCGGCCAGTGCTGCCCTGAGAGGAGTGTGGTCCGCGTGCGCCATCGAGGCCGCCCTTTCTTCTCCGTGACGATGTCCGTGCACCTGCGTCTGCTGGGCCCGACCGGGTTCTGTCACATGGCGGCCTCCTCATCGGGGAAGGCCCGGTGGACGAAGGAGGCGATGTGGTCGTGCAGGGCGCGGGCCGCGCCGTCCGCGTCGCCGGCCCGGGCCAGCCGCAGGATCTCCCGGTGCTCGGCGGCCTCCCGCTCCCAGGAGGGGATGGCGCCCCACACCACCGCGGAGACGAGCGCGGCCTGGTCGCGGACCTCGTCGAGCATCCGGGCGAGCAGCGGGTTGCCGCAGGGCACGTACAGGGCGCGGTGGAACTCCCGGTTGGCGAGGCTGCGTTGGGCGTTGTCCTCGGCCTCGTCGGCCCGCACCAGCGCGTCCGCCGCGACATCCAGGGACGCCTGGCGGGCGATGGTGCGCCGCAGCGCCTCCGGCTCGAGCAGCAGGCGGACGTCGTACACCTGGTGGGCCATGGCCGCGTCCACCTCGCGCACGGTGACGCCCTTGTACTGGCTCATCACCACGAGCCCGGTGCCGGCCAGCGTCTTGAGCGCCTCGCGCACCGGCGTCTTGGACACCCCGAACCGTGCGGCGAGCTCGGCCTCCACCAGCGCCTGACCGGGCACGAGCTGCCCGGTCAGGATGCCGTGCTTGATCGCGTCCAGCACGTACTGGGTGCGCGAGGGGATGGGAGCGGGGGCGGCGAAGGCCATGGGCTCTCTTTCGTATCCGACGTATCGCGTCTCATATATGACGTACGAAGTACGACGCGACGAAGCTAGGGCCGTGGCTGTGTTCCGTCAACGCTTCGGACGAGGAAATCCCGTGTTTCCGGAGGGAGTTGTGCCGCACGGGGTGCCCGTAGGATGTCGGGATGCACCCGCCGGCCTGGAAGAACCACCGCGTCCTGGTCGCCGTGTGGGCGGTCCTGTGCGGGGCGAGTCTTGTCGTCACCCTCGCGCTCGAAGCCTCCCCGGCACCGGTCCCGGCGCCCGCCTCGCGGGAGCCCGGGGGACCTGTCAGCGCCGAGTGCGCCGCGTACGTCGCGGACGTCGAGAGGACACTGGCCGAGGCCGGGCAGGAGGGCCGGGTGGTGGACGTGCAGAACTTCACGCGGGCCGAGTCCGGCGCCGAGGACTGCGACGCCGTCGTGCGCGACCGCCTGGCCGGCCGGCGGTGACCCCGGTGCCCGTGGCGGGTCGCCACGGGCACCGGAGGTGTGCGATGCGGGCCGGCCTCGTCGGGCCCGCGGCAGGCGGCGACGGCGCTCCGGCCGCGTGAGGGCGCGCGGGGCCGGACAGCCGCGTGAGGGCCGGGCGGCGGCCGGGCTCACGGCACTTGGGTCCAGGGGCGGCCGCCGGGCTCCGGGACGGCGGTCGTATTCAATGGCGGCGATCGGACTCAGGAACGGCGCCCGGCTCAGGCACGGCAAACGGGCTCGTGCGCGGCAGTCGGGTTCAGGCCCGACAGCTGAGCTCAGGCACGGCAAAGCGCCCCGAGCGGCGGGGGCCGGCGCCCTCGGGCCGGGGGCGCCGGCGAGTTACGCGTCGGGTCGGCCGAGTTCGGCGAGCTGTTCCGTGACGACCCGCAGGTCCGGGTCGGAGGCGAGGCCCGCGTGGTAGAGGCGCAGTTCCGTGGCGCCCAGCGAGGCCGCGTGGGCGGCGTCCGCGGCGAGCGTGCCCGGGCTGCCGCCCATACCGGAGACCACCGTGAAGTTGGCCGCCAGCACGGCGCCCTCTCGCCGGTGAGGTCCGAAGGGCCCGAGGACCGCTTCGCGGGCCGCGGCCATCCCCGTGCAGGGCAGGACGACACCGTCCGCGAGACCCAGCACGTGCCCCGCGTCGACCCCCGCGTTGGCCCCGCAGCGGTACGGCGCCGGGTCGGCGTGCAGCAGGACCCGGAAGCCGGGCGGCGCGGCGGCCCGCACCGCCTCGACGGTGGCCTCCTGCAGGGCGCGCGCGGCCTGGACGCGCCAGGCGAGGGTGGCCGCGGCGGGGCCGGAGCCGAGCAGTCTCTCCACGGCCGGCCACCCGGTGGCCTGCGAACCGCCCACCGCCCACACGGGTTCCAGCGCGCGCCGTACGTGCGCCGCCAGTTCACGGGCGTCCCACCCCTGGCCGGCGTACCCGTCACGGCAGTCGGGGCAGAAGCACAGCGACATCAGGTACTGGGTCGCGTCGCCGAGCACCACCCCGCCCACCTTGTCGTGGGCGTGCAGGTGCGCGAAGCCGTACCAGCCGCAGGACTCCAGTTCGGTGCCCGCCGCACCGGGACGGACGGCCGCCTCGGCGGCGAGGGAGGCGAGGTACTCACGCACCGCGGGCCGGGCGATGCACGGGGCCCACGGGTAGCGGTCCCCGTAGGCGTTGACCACGCCGATGTCCGGATGCTCGGCCCCCAGCCGCGAGTTGTGGGCGAGCACCACCCAACTGTGCACCTCCAGGCCGGCGTCGGCGAGCGCCGCGGCGGCCTGCCCGAAGGGGTCCTTCCCGGCCGGCGCCCAGTCGCCCGCCGGGTAGGGCCGCAGTTCACGGCCCTCCCAGCGCCCGGCGTCGGGCGGGTAGAGCACCGCGGCGTGCTCGGCGGTGACGATCCGGTGGGCGGGATGCCGGGGCGTCACCGCGCGCGTGGAGTGGTAGGCGGAGGCGAGTGTCACCTGCCGCACGCCGATCGCGGCGGTGCGGGCGGCGGCCTTCGGGTCGCCGACGACGTCCCAGGGGTACAGGAAGGCGGAGGCCCTCACGCCGCACCCCCTTCGGGCAGCAGCGCGTACCCGCGCTCGACGATGCGACCGAGTTCCTCGACGTGTTCGGCGGCCGGTTCGCTCAGCGGCGGACGCACCTCGCCGACCTTCCCGCCGCGCAGCCGCACGCCCGCCTTGACGAGGGAGACGGCGTAGCCGCGTCCCCGGGAGCGCAGTTCGACCAGGGGACGGTAGAAGCCGTCGATGAGGCGGTCGGCGGTCGCGTCGTCGCCGGTGGTGAGCGCCCGGTGGAAGGCGACGGCGATCTCCGGGGCGAAGCAGAAGGCCGCGGAGGAGTAGAGCGTGACGCCGACGCCCCGGTAGGCGAGCGCGGTGAGCTCGGCCGTGGGAAGCCCGTTGAAGTACAGGAAGTCGGAGCCGGGCAGTTCGGTGCGTACGGCGCTGACGATCCGCTGCACGAGGTCGAGGTCGCCGAGGCCGTCCTTCAGGCCGACGATCCGCGGGTGGCGGGCCAGCCGGGCCACCGTCTGCGGGGCGAACACCGCGTTGTCACGCTGGTAGACGATGACGTCGAGGCCGGTGGAGTCCGCGAGGGCGGTGTAGTGCGCCAACAGCCCCTCCTGGTCCGCGACGACCAGGTAGGGGGGCATGGCGAGCAGTCCGTCGGCGCCCGCCTCCTCGGCGGCGCGGGCGTACTGGACGGCGAGCGCGGTGCCGTAACCGGCGCCCGCGAAGACCGGCACCCGCCCCGCCGCCTCGGCGACGGCCGCGGCGACGCAGAGCCGGAACTCCTCCAGCGTCAGGGCGTGGAACTCGCCGGTGCCGCAGCACGCGAAGACGGCCGCGGCGCCGGCGTCGATGCCGTCGCGCACGTGCGCGCGCAACGCGTCGGTGTCGACGGACCCGTCGGGCCCGTACGCGGTGACGGGGAAGAACAGCACGCCGTCGAGCCGGGCGCTGAGCGGGGGTGAGGTCGTGGTCACGGGACTCCCTGGACTGCGGACGGCGACGCGCCGGTGTGCAGGTGAAGCGCGCACGTGCGGGTGGTCACAGATCTGACTGTCGTTTACATTTCTGAACGCTGGTCACGCTAGGGCAGCCGCCAATCCCGGTCAAGACGCGTAAACGCACACTTGACGCCGCGTCGGACACCTCCTTAGCGTGCGCACGAACCTGAACACCGTCCACGGATGCGGATCCGATCCGAGCCACGCACCGTCCGCTCCCGTCCGCCAGACCCGAGGAGAAACGCCATGCCCGCTCCCCGCACCCTCCTGCTCACCGGCGCGGCGGGCGGACTCGGCACCCTGATGCGGGAGTTGCTTCCCTCCTACGGGTACAGCCTGCGACTGTTCGACGTCATGCCCGTGGAGCGGGCGCGGGACACCGAGGAGGTGATCACCGCGGACCTGGCCGACCGGGCGGCGCTGCGCGAGGCGGTGCGCGGCGTGGACGCCGTCCTCCACCTCGCGGGCATCTCGCTGGAGGCGTCCTTCGAGAAGATCCTGCGCGCCAACATCGAGGGCACCTACCACCTCTACGAGGCGGTCCGCGAGCAGGGCGTCGGGCGCGTCGTCCTCGCCTCCAGCAACCACGCCGTCGGCTACACCCCCGCCCCGGCAGAGGGCGAACCGCTGATCCCGGTGGACACCCCGCGCCGCCCCGACACCTTCTACGGTCTCTCCAAGGCGTTCGACGAGGACCTGGCACAGCTCTACTGGGACCGGCACGGTCTGGAGACGGTGTCCGTCCGCATCGGCTCCTGCTTCCCCGAGCCCACGACGGTGCGGATGCTGTCGATCTGGATGAGCCCGGCCGACGCCGCGCGGCTCTTCCACGCGGCGCTGACCGCCGAGGACGTCGGCCACACCGTCGTCTACGGGAGTTCCGCCAACACCCGTCTGTGGTGGGACCTCTCCTCGGCGCGGGCGCTCGGGTACGAGCCGCGGGACGACTCCGAGCCGTACGCGGCGAAGCTCATCGCCGAGCAGGGCGAGCTCGACCGCTCCAGGCCCGAACAGGGCCTGCTCGGCGGGCACTTCACCACCAACCCGCCGATCTGGCCGCACTGACCCGCGCCGCGCGACACCGCCCGCGCCCCGCGAGCGCCGCGCCGCCCCACCCCGGCCTCGGGCCCGTCGCGCGGCGTTCCGTCACCCCGTGCGGGGCGCCCCCGTCGAGGCGCGGACGACGAGTTCGGCGGCGACCTCGGCCACCCTCCCTGGCGGTGGCTTCTCCGTTCCCAGCGCCAGCCGCCCCGCCCGCGCACCCGCCTCCTGAAGCGGCAGCCGCACGGTCGTCAGGGCGGGCACGGCGTCCGCGCTGAACGGCAGGTCGTCGAAGCCGGCCACCGAGACGTCCTCCGGCACCCGTAGTCCCGCCTCGCGCAGGGCGGCGCAGACGCCGAGGGCCACCGTGTCGTTGGCCGCGACGACCGCCGTCAGGCCGGGCTCGCGTCGCAGCAGTTCCCGCGCGGCCTCGTAGCCGGTCCGCCGGCCGTAGGGACCGTGCACGGTGAGCCCCCGACCGGCTGGGTCGCCGCCGAGGCCCGCTGCGGCCAGCGCCTCGCGGTGTCCTTCCAGCCGGTGGCGCGTGGTGGTGCGCTCGGCCGGACCCGCGGCGTAGCCGATGCGCCGGTGGCCGAGCTCCAGCAGGTGCGCGGTGAGGGCCCGGCCGCCGCCCCGGTTGTCGAACGGGAGCGCGGCGAGGACGGCGTCGGGGTGGGTGGTCAGCGGCGGCCGGCCGCACAGCACGACGCGGGTCCCCGCCTCCGCCAGCCGTGCCAGTTTCGCCGCGACCGCCGCCCCGTGGGCCGGGTCGTCGACGGTGTCGCCGGTGAGCACGACGGCCGCGGCGCGCTGGCGTTGGAGGAGGGTGAGGTAGGTCAGTTCGCGGTCCGGGGCGCCGCCGGTGTTGCAGACGACGGCGAGTTTCTCGCCGCCCGCCCGGCCGGTTCCGTCGCCGTCCCGGCACCCCATCTCGGCCTGGGCGGCCGAGGCCATGATGCCGAAGAACGGGTCGGCGATGTCGTTGACGAGGATGCCGACGAGGTCCGAGGTGGAGGCCGCCAGGGCGCTCGCCGGGCCGTTGAGCACGTAGTCCAGCTCGTCCACCGCGCGCAGCACGCGTTCCCTGGTCGCGGCAGCCACGGGGTAGTTGCCGTTGAGCACGCGGGAGACCGTGGCGGGCGAGACCTTGGCGCGGTTCGCCACGTCCGACAGGGTCACTGACATGGGGGCCCTCCAGGCGGCGGGTCGTGGGGGACGACGAGGAGCGGGCCGGCGCGCCGCCCCGCCCGGCTCCCCGCGATGGTCCCATCCTCGCCGCCCCGGGCGCGGCGCGAGGCGCCCGATCCGAGCCAGGTGACCGCGACGGTCTGTACGTGGCCGCGCGCGGTCGCTAGCGTACGTCGTAGAAAGCGCTTTCTACGGCGCGCTTTCCGTGGTGCCCGTCACCGGCCCCACGCGTTCCCGCAACCCGCGCCGGGCGGCTCGGCACGGGCGGCCCACGAACGGCGGCCCCGGCCGTCCCGGTCACCGGCCCCCAGCACCACGGGCCCGGTGGCCGGCCACCGCAGAGCCACCCGAGGCTGCTCGGGCCGCTCGGCACCCCGGGCTCCGGCGGTCAGGTCACCCGGCCCTCAGCACTCCGGGGCACGGCACACCGGCCATCGGTCGGCAGGCCGCCCGGGGAACCTCGGCCCCCGGCGCCCCGCCGCACGGGTCCGCCGGCGGACCGGCGCCCCGGTGACGTGAACCGCCGGTCCCGCAACGGGCCCGCCCGACAACGGAGGAGAGCACATGACACGCAGAACGGTGCGCATCGCGATGAACGGCGTCACCGGGCGGATGGGATACCGCCAGCACCTGGTCCGCTCGATCCTCGCCCTGCGCGAGCAGGGCGGCCTCCCCCTCGGCGACGGCACGGTGCTGTGGCCCGAGCCGGTCCTGGTCGGCCGCCGGGAGCACGCGCTGCGCGAGATCGCCGACCGGCACGGCCTGACCGAGTGGTCCACCGACCTCGACGCCGTCCTCGCCGACCCGACCGTCGACGTCTACTTCGACGCGCAGGTCACCACCGCCCGCGTCGACGCCGTCCGCCGGGCCGTCGCCGCCGGCAAGCACCTGTACGTGGAGAAGCCCACCGCCACCTCGCTGGAGGGAGCGCTGGAACTGGCCCGGCTGGCGCGCGACGCCGGAGTCCGGCACGGCGTCGTCCAGGACAAGATCTTCCTGCCGGGCCTGCTGAAGCTGAAGCGGCTCGTCGACGGCGGCTTCTTCGGCGAGATCCTGTCGGTCCGTGGGGAGTTCGGCTACTGGGTCTTCGAGGGCGACTGGCAGCAGGCGCAGCGCCCGAGCTGGAACTACCGTGCCGAGGACGGCGGCGGGATCGTCTCCGACATGTTCCCGCACTGGGAGTACGTGCTGCACGAGCTGTTCGGCCGGGTCACCTCGGTACAGGCCCTCGCCACCACGCACCTCCCGCGGCGCTGGGACGAGAGCGGCAAGCCCTACCCGGCGACCGCCGACGACGCCGCGTACGGCGTCTTCCAGCTGGCGGGCGGGGCCGTCGCCCAGATCAACTCCTCCTGGGCGGTGCGGGTCCACCGCGACGAGCTGGTCGAGTTCCAGGTCGACGGCACGCACGGCTCCGCCGTCGCGGGGCTGCGCGGCTGCCGCGTCCAGCACCGCTCCGCCACGCCCAAGCCGGTGTGGAACCCGGACCTGCCGGTCACCGAGTCCTTCCGCGACCAGTGGCAGGAGGTGCCGGACAACCTGCCGCCGGGGGCCGCGTTCGAGAACGGCTTCAAGGCCCAGTGGGAGCTGTTCCTGCGCCACGTGGTCCTCGACGAGCCGTACGCCTGGGACCTGCTGGCGGGCGCGCGCGGCGTGCAGCTCGCCGAACTCGGCCTGCGGTCCTCGGCCGAGGGCCGCCGCCTCGACGTTCCGGAGCTGACCCTGTGACGATCATGCTGCCCCGCCCGGACGGCGGGACCACCCCTTACACGCCCCGCACCGCGCCCACGGACCTCTCGGCCGACGGCCCACCACTGCTCTCCCGCACCGTCCTCGCGGCGGCCCACGTGGTCGCCGACCCCTACGCCGACACCACTCCGGACGGCCCGGCCGCCGTCGACTGGGACGCCACCCTCGCCTTCCGCCGCCACCTGTGGGCGCACGGCCTGGGCGTCGCCGAGGCCATGGACACCGCGCAGCGCGGCATGGGCCTGGACTGGGCGGGCGCCCGGGAGCTGATCCGCCGCAGCGCCGCCGAGGCGCGGGCGGTCGGCGGGCACGTCGCCTGCGGCGTGGGCACCGACCAGCTCGCCGCCCCCGGCGCGTCGCCTCGCCTCGGCCTCGCCGACGTGCGGGCCGCGTACGAGGAGCAGCTGGCGGTCGTCGAGGAGGCGGGGGCGCAGGCGGTCCTGATGGCGTCGCGGGCGCTGGCCGCCGTGGCGAAGGGTCCGGACGACTACCTGGAGGTGTACGAGGCGCTGCTGCGGCAGGCGTCGGAACCGGTGGTGCTGCACTGGCTGGGCCCGATGTTCGACCCGGCGCTGGAGGGCTACTGGTCGGGCGGCGACGACCTGGACGGGGCCACCGAGGCCTTCCTGGAGGTGGTCGCCGCCCACCCGGACAAGGTCGACGGCGTCAAGGTCTCCCTGCTGGACGCCGGCCGGGAGGTCGCGCTGCGGCGGCGGCTGCCGGAGGGGGTGTGCTGCTACACCGGCGACGACTTCCACTACCCGGAGCTGATCGCGGGCGACGAACGGGGCTTCAGCCACGCGCTGCTCGGCGTCTTCGACCCGCTGGCGCCGCTGGCCGCGCGGGCGGTGCGGATCCTGGACACCGGTGACGCGGCGGGCTTCCGGGCCCTCCTCGACCCGACGGTGGAGCTGGCCCGGCACCTGTTCGCCCCGCCCACCCGGTTCTACAAGACGGGCGTGGTGTTCCTGGCCTGGCTCTCGGGTCACCAGGACCACTTCACGATGGTCGGCGGGCTGCAGTCGGCCCGCTCGCTCCCGCACCTGGCCCGCGCGTACGAACTCGCGGACCGGCTGGGCCTGTTCCCCGACCCTGCGCTCGCCGAGACCCGCATGCGGAACCTCCTCGCGGTGTACGGGGTGGACCGATGACCGCCCCGGGTACGAACACGGACGCCGCCCTCTCCCGGTTCAGCCTCAACCAGGAGACCGTCAAGCAGTGGTCCCTGCCCGAACTGGCGGAGGGCTGCCGCAGGGCGGGCGTGACGCGGGTCGGCCTGTGGCGCGCCCCCGTCCAGGAGTACGGCGTGCAGCGGGCGGCGCGGCTGGTGAGGGAGGCGGGACTGACCGTCACCAGCCTGTGCCGCGGCGGCTTCCTCACCGCGACCGACCCGGGCGCGCGCGCCGCCGCCCTGGACGACAACCGGGCGGCGATCGACGAGGCGGCCGCTCTCGCGACGTCCACCCTGGTGCTGGTCTCGGGCGGACTGCCCGACGGGGACCGCGACCTGCGCGGGGCACGCGAGCGCGTCGCGGACGCGCTGGGCGAACTGGCCCCCTACGCCCGCGAACGCGGGGTGCGCCTGGCGGTCGAGCCGCTGCACCCGATGTTCGCCTCGGACCGCTGCGTGGTCTCCACCCTCGGCCAGGCCCTGGACCTCGCCGAGCGCTTCCCCGTCGAGGAGGTGGGCGTGGTCGTCGACGCGTACCACGTCTGGTGGGACGACACGGTCGCCGAACGGATCCGGCGGGCGGGAGCGGCCGGTCCGGACGGCGGCCGGATCGCCGCCTTCCAGGTCGCCGACTGGGTGACCCCGCTGCCCGCCGGCGTGCTGCTCGGCCGCGGCCAACTCGGCGACGGCAGCGTGGACATGCGCGGCCTGCGCGAGCTGGTCGACGCCGCCGGCTACGCCGGGCCGATCGAGGTGGAGATCTTCAACGAGGGCCTGTGGGCGCGGGACGGCGCCGAGGTGCTCACGGAGGTGGTGGAGCGGTACGCGGCCCACGTGCTCTGACCGGAGGGGCGGCACGGATGCGGCGCCCGATCGGTTCGAAACATTCGAGCCAATTCTTCCCGGCCGGCGCCGCATACGGCCATCCTTTCCGACTTCACGCCGACAGCACGCCGCACCCGGCGCTCTCACCAGCAACGTTGTTGCGGACAAGGCCACTTGAACGATCCGAAGCTTTCGAATCCCACGCCGAAAGCGTTGACAATCCCGGCGCGCGACGGTTCACACTGTCGGTGGTCCGGTGCGGCGCGGCGAGTGCGGCGCCCTTGCCGGGCCGCTCCTCCGCGCCGGGCCACAGGTCCCGGCTGCCCTCCCCCACGGAGAAAGGGACAACCCCCATGCGTCTCGTTCGTGTTCCCGCAAGCAGTCCCAGGTCACGGCCCTCCACGTCGCGGCTCCGCTCCGCGGCGGGCTCGCTCGTCGCCCTCGCCCTGGCCGCGGCGGCCACCACCACGCTCGCCGCCGGCCCCTCCCAGGCGGCCCCCGAGCGGGCGGCCGCCTGCAACGGCTACGTCGGCCTCACCTTCGACGACGGGCCGTCCAACCAGACGTCCCAACTCCTCAACGCCCTGAAGCAGAACGGCTTACGGGCCACGATGTTCAACCAGGGCCAGTACGCGACCTCCTACAGCTCGCAGGTCCGCGCCCAGGTCGACGCCGGCATGTGGGTCGCCAACCACAGCTGGGACCACCCCCACATGACCCAGTTGTCCCAGTCGGACATGGACTCGCAGATCTCGCGGACCCAGCAGGCGATCGCCAACGCCGGCGGCGGCACCCCGAAGCTGTTCCGGCCGCCCTACGGCGAAACCAACGCGACCCTCAAGTCGGTGGAGGCCAAGTACGGCCTGACCGAGGTCCTGTGGGACGTCGACTCGCAGGACTGGAACAACGCGAGCACGGACGCCATCGTCCAGGCGGCCGGCCGGCTGACCAACGGGCAGGTCATCCTGATGCACGACTGGCCGGCCAACACCCTCGCGGCCATCCCGCGGATCGCGCAGACCCTGTCGAGCAAGGGGCTGTGCTCCGGCATGATCTCCCCGTCGACGGGCCGCGCCGTGGCACCCGACGGGTCGGGCGGCGGCACGACCCCGCCCCCCGGCGGCGGCACCACGCCTCCCCCGAGCGGCAGCTGCACCGCGACGCTCTCGGCCGGCTCCTCCTGGAGCGACCGGTACAACCTCAACGTCGCGGTCTCCGGCTCGAACACGTGGAAGGTGACCGTGCGGGTCCCGTCCCCGCAGAGGGTCGCCACCACCTGGAACGTCAACGCCACCTACCCCGACGCGCAGACCCTGGTGGCCACCCCCAACGGCAGCGGCAACAACTGGGGCATGACGATCATGAAGAACGGCAGCAGCACCTGGCCGACGGTCTCCTGCACCACGAGCTGACCGGCGCCGGTCCGGGCGGCGCGGTGACCCCGGTCACCGCGCCGCCCGGCCGTGCGGTGTCGCCCGCCCGAGGCCCGGACGGGGTCAGCCCGCGCACATCCCGAAGTCCGCCAGGCCCGTCCAGGGCAGCGACCGCCACTCGCCGCTCCCCCACGCCGCGACCTCCTGACGGCTCACGCTCACACCGCCGTCACGCTGACGCCCCACGTACTCGGAGCGCGCCCCGTCGCCGCGGGACTGGAACACGTGCAGTTCGGCACGGCCGTCATGGTCGCCGTCGGCCGTGCGCACCCCCTCCACGAAGGAGTCGTACGGCATGCGGACCGGGCGGGTGCGGCTACCGCTCAGGTCACGGGCCAGGGGTCCGTAGCGCACCTCGTGCGCGGGCATGACGCTGTTCGTGGAGTCGCCGGCGTCCCGTTGGCTGTAGAAGAGCGCCAGGTCGAGGTAGCCGTCGCCGTCGAAGTCGCCGAACGCCCCGCGGGTCGCCATGCCCTTGCGCAGCGCGCCCCTGAGCTTCTGCCAGAAGCCGCGGGCCTCGTCCACGGTGACCGGTGTGTCCCGATCGCTGTCGCCCTCGGTGAAGAGGACGGCGGCCCTTCCGTCCGCCCCGCCGTCGACCACCCGGTCCTCCCGGCCGTCCGCGTCCACGTCGGCGTGCAGGGCCAGCCCGTCCCAGCAGACCCGCGACGGCGGGTGGTCACCGGGCCGGGGGCCGCCCAGCAGCACGGCCTCCGAGGCCACCACCAGCACCGCACCCACGACCAGGGCACGGCGCGAGCGCGGTACACCGATCCGCCGGAGCGGAGCCGGCCCCGTGCCGGCGGTCGTACGGAGGTGCTCCTCGCCGTCGGGTCGCATGGCGGAACCCTAGAGGCACAGCACCGTCCCCGACAGCGACTTACGTCGGTCCGGACCGGGCTGGGCCCGGCCAAGCCCGGCGGAGCCGGGCCGGAAGGGGGGGCCGAGCCGGTCGCCGCCGGGGACGGTGGCGTCGCGCGCGACCGGCTCGCGGTCCTACGTCAGGACCGTTGCTGCCTCAGGTGCCGGTCGAAGAACCGGCAGCCGTCCTCCAGCTCGAACCACGGGGTGCCGGTGTGGCCCCCGAGGTTCGCGTGCAGCGTCTTCTCCTTGCTGCCGAAGGCGTCGAACAGGTCGAGGGCCCGCTGCCGGGGGTTGCCCTCGTCGTCCCACTGCAGCAGGAACAGCAGCGGGACGGTGACCTGGCGGGCCTCCTCACGCTGGGCGCGGGGCACGTAGCCCCCGGCGAAGAAGCCCGCGGCCGCGATGCGCGGCTCGGTCACCGCCAGCCGGATGCCGAGGGCGGCCCATCCGCCGGAGTACCCGACCGGGCCGGTGACGCCCGGCAGCTCGAGGAGAGCGTCGAGCGCGGTCCGCCATTCGGGCGCCGCGGTCTCGACCAGCGGGCCGATGAAGGATTCGAAGATCTCGTCGACCGGCTCGCCGGCCTGCATCGCCCTCCGCAGCTCGGCGCGGGCCTGGTCCTGGGCGGCTGTGCGGGGACGGTCACCGCACCCGGCGGCGTCGATACTCGCCACCGCGTACCCGCGCGCCGCCGTGTACCGGGCCCGGGCCACCAGCCGGGCATCGGCCTTGGGCAGGCCGTTGTTGTGGGCCATCAGGACCAGCGGGGCAGGCGCGGAGCCGGACGCGGCGCCGGGCGTCCACAGGGTGCCGGGAATCTCGCCGAGGGTGAATTCACGCTCGATGACGCCGTCGTCGAGGTGCTGTTCGGAAGTGAAGCGCACGGTCGTGCCTTTCGGGAGTGCTCGTGGAAACGGCGCTCCCGGACGACCTATCGCCCGGCCGTGACCCCGGAGGGGAGCACCCATGTCGATACAGCGTTCACGGGTACCACCTCCTCGTTCTCTCGCACGGCCTCCGCGAGGGTAGCAACCGCCCGCCGGCCCACGCCAACCCGTTTCCGTCCCGAAGAAGATCCATTGTGAACTGGCGCGCAGGCAGGCGCAGTTGAGAGGATGCCCGGGCCCGTGGCCGACTCGAACGGCGACGGGCACCGTCACGCCGACAGAGGGGACAGTTCATGGACGACATCTTCGGGGACTTCGTCGAGGAGATCGTGGAGGAGACGGCCGAGGAGATCGTCGAGGAGGCGGTCGAAGGGGTGATCGACGGCCTCTTCGGCTGACGGTCCACCGGGCGGCCGACGGCACGGACCGTCGGCCGCACCTCGTCGCGGAGCGGACCGCACGCGCGACGCCCGGCCGGGCAGACCGCCGCGCCTGCCGTCACGATGCGCCACCTCCGCGGCGACCGGACCACCCGGGAAGTGGTCCGCGCCGGGTAGCCTGACCGCCATGACGGCCGAGGACGAGGCGCTGGTCGGCGGAATGGCGAACGCCGGGGCTGTCTTCCGCCGTGACACGGTGGTCGACCGCCCCGCGCCGCGCAACGCACCCGCCCTGCACGCGTATCTCCGCGCGCTGAAGGACCACGGCTTCGACGCCGCGCCGACCCCCGTCGCCCTCACCGCCGACGGCCGCGAGCAGTTGACCTTCCTCCCCGGCGACGTGGCCCTGCCACCGTTCCCGGAACGGGCGATGTCGAGGACCGTCCTTGCCTCGGTGGGCGCCCTGGTGCGGCGCCTGCACGAGGCCGGCGCGGCCGTCGGGGTCGACCCCCGTGCCGAGTGGCCCCACGACCTGGCCGACCCGGAGGGCGGAACGGTGTTGTGCCACAACGACGTGTGCCCGGAGAACGTCGTCCTCCGGGAGGGCCGTGCGGCCGCGCTGATCGACTTCGACATGGCCGCTCCGGGCCGCCCGCTCTGGGACCTCGCGATGACCGCCCGGTACTGGGTGCCGATGCTCGATCCCACGTCGGCGGCCGCGTACTACCCCCGCGGCCTGGACGCGCCCGCACGGCTTCGGGTCCTCGCCGACGGCTACGGCCTCTCCCCGCGGGAGCGAGCCGAGCTGCCCGCCGTCGTCGAGCAGGCCACGGATGTCTGCCGGACCTTCGTGGCCCGCCGCGTGGCCGATGGTGACCGGGTCTTCGTCGAAGCGCTGGCGGAGCGCGGCGGCTGGGAGCGCTGGGACCGCCTCCATGCCTGGCTGTCCAACCACCGCGAGACGTTCACGACCGCGTTGCTGCGCTGACCGGGCCCTCTCGGGCCCCTGACGGAGGCGACCCCCGGGTCCCGTCAGTAGCGGATCTCGACCGGGCGGGGTCCCTCCGCGTCGCGTTCCGGGGTCTCCGGCAGCCGCCGGGCCGTCCCGAGGGCGACGCGGTGTGCCGACCAGGCCGCCGCCGTGGCGTCGAGCACGTCGTCGACGGGGACGCGGTCCGCCTCGCCGATCGTGTCCGGGAGCACCAGGCCGGCCTCGGCCAGCAGGGCGCGCCGCTGGTTCTGGCCGCGCCAGGTCTTCTTGGTGTGGGCGAGCGGCACCCCGTCGGCCAGCGCGCGGAAGGACAGTTCGGGGTGGACCTCGTGCAGCCGCTCGTCCCGCAGCCAGCACTCCCGCGCCTCCAGGAGCTTCGGCTTCAGCGCCCACGCCTGCTGGGTGAGGCGGTTGCCGGTGAGCTCCTGGCAGCGGTCGGCGGCCGCGGTGTAGTGCTGCTCCTGCCACGCCGTCCTCGGCGCGGCGAGGAACAGGCTGGCGCGCCGCGGCCCGAGCAGCGCCCTGGCCGCGAGGTCCGCGGCGCGCCAGCCCTTCTCGACCAGGCCCAGCGGCATGTCCACCGCGACGGCGGCCACCTCGCCCGCGCGCTCGACCAGTCTCTCCAGGCGGAGGTCGACCAGGGTGCCCGCGTACGCGCCGTCGGTGAGCGTGACGCCCACCCATCCCTGCTTGCCGCAGGCGTCGACCCCGAGGACGTCCATCGCCCCTCCCCCCTCGCCACCAAGCCGTGCCGTGCCGTGCCGTGCCGTGCCGCAACGTAGCAGTCACCCGGTCCGGGTGGGGCGGCACGGGCCGCGTCCGCCGGATGTCCGGATGCCCGGATGCCTGAAGGTCCGGATGCCCGGAGGTCCGGATGTCACATACGGGCGGGCTGCCTGGTCCTCCCGGGTGAAGGCACCTTCCCGACCCGGAGGCGATCACCATGGCCCGCATCTCGCTCGACCCGCCACGCACCCTGCTGTACCGGATCAGCGAGTGGTACTCCCGGCGCACCTACGGCGAGGTCCTCGACCCCGTCCGGGCGATGGCCCACCACCGCCGGGTGACGCTGACCGACATCCGGCTCGAGCTGTCGCTCGCCAGGTGGAACAAGCTCGACCCGCAGCTGAAGATCCTCGCCGTGATGGCCTCCTCCCACTTGATCGGCTGCTCCTGGTGCACCGACTTCGGGTACTGGGAGGCGCGCGACGAAGGGCTGCCGAGCGCCAAGCTGCACGCCGTGCCGTCCTGGCGCGAGCACCCCGGGGTGTTCACGGAGGCGGAGCAGGATGTCCTGGAGTACGCCGAGGCGATGTCGGCGACTCCCCCGGCCGTGACCGACGAGCTGGCGGCCCGGCTGCTCGAGCGGCTCGGCGAGCCGGCGTTCGTCGAGCTCACCGCGATGGTCGCGGTGGAGAACCTGCGCTCCCGGATGAACAGCGCCTTCGGCCTCACCGGTCAGGGCTTCGCGGACCGGTGCGCGGTACCGTCGCGCACGTGACGGCGTTGGAGACCTTCCAGGAACACCGGCCGACGCTGTTCGGCATCGCCTACCGGATGCTGAGCAGCGTCGCCGACGCAGAGGACGTCCTGCAGGACGCCTGGCTGCGGTGGAGCGGCGTCGACACCGGCACGGTCGAGCAGCCGCGCGCCTACCTCTGCCGGATCGTCACCAACCTCTGCATCACGCGCGCGCGGTCGGCCGCCGCCCGGCGTGAGTCGTACGTGGGCCCCTGGCTGCCCGAACCGCTGGTGACCGCGCCGGAAGACGCCGGTGGCGGGGTCGAGCGGGCGGAGGCGGTCTCGCTGGCGATGCTGGTGGTGCTGGAGACGCTGTCGCCCCTCGAGCGGGCGGTGTTCGTCCTCAAGGAGGTGTTCGGCTTCGGGTACCGCGAGATCGCCGGGATGCTGGAGCGCAGCGAGGCCTCGGTCCGCCAGGTCGGCAGCCGGGCCCGCGGCCACGTGCGGGACCGCCGGCCCCGTTACGACGCGCCCGCCGAGCTGCGGCGCAAGGTCACCGACGAGTTCCTCGCCGCCTGCCTCGGCGGAGACGTCAACCGGGTGATGGCCATGCTGGCCCCCGACGTGACCGCCTGGTCCGACGGCGGCGGAAAGGTCCGCGCCGCGCTGCGTCCGCTGCACGGCGCGGACAAGGTCGCGCGCTGGCTGACGGCGGTCATGGCCAAGCCTCTCCCCGACCCCGGCGTGCACCCGGTGCTGGTCAACGGCAGCCCGGCGCTGCTCATCAGCTCGGGCGACCGCCCGGACCTCGTCGCCTGCTGCGAGCTGGCCGAGGACGGCGCCGTCAGCGCGATCCGGCTCGTCCGCAACCCCGACAAGCTCGCACACGTCCGGCTCCCGGGCCAGGCCTGACCCCGCGCCCGGAAACACATCGCCCAGCCTCTCCCCCGGTCCACGACCACTCGCGCAATGTGACCTCCATCACGTTACCAGCGGTATCTGAAACAGCGCGTCGCAGGTAAATTGCGAGTACCGCGTACGAGAGCCGCAGAGCCGCGCGCCCGGTCAACCGCCGACGCCTCCAGCGGCGTTGCCTGTCCGCCCTGTCCCCCCAGGGCTCCCGAGCGAGAGCGAGGCCCCCACGATGGAGCAGCAGCACGTCGACGTCCTGGTCGTCGGCGCCGGCATATCCGGCATCAGCGCCGCACACCACGTCCTGCGCGACAACCCCGACAGCTCGCTCCTCGTGCTGGAGCGCCGCGCCCGCGTCGGCGGGACGTGGGACCTCTTCCGGTACCCCGGGATCCGGTCGGACTCCGACATGCCCACCTTCGGTTTCGGCTTCCGCCCGTGGCGCGACGCCCGCATCCTGGCCGACGGCGCGCGGATCCGGCAGTACGTCGAGGACGCCGCGGCCGACGCCGGCATCGTGGAGCGCATCCGCTTCGGCCGCCGCGCGATCAGCGCCGACTTCTCGCGTGACACGGGACGTTGGAGCGTCGAGGTGGAGGACGAGGCCACCGGGGAACGCGAGTCGTACAGCGCCGGCTATCTCGTCGGCGCGACCGGCTACTACGACTACGACCAGCCCTACCGCCCCGAGTTCCCCGGCGAGGCCGACTACCGGGGCGCCCTCGTCCACCCCCAGCAGTGGCCGGAGGACCTCGACCACAGCGGCAAGCACGTGGTCGTCATCGGCTCCGGCGCCACCGCCATCACGCTGCTGCCCGCGATGGCCGACACCGCCGCGAGCGTCACCATGCTCCAGCGCTCCCCCACCTACGTCCTGGCCCTGCCCGAGGTGGACCCGCTGACCGCGGTCCTGCAGAAGCTGCGCGCCCCCGCCGGGCTGACGTACAAGGCCGTCCGGGCCCGCAACATCGCCTTGCAGCGCGGGAGTTACGCCTTCTGCCGCAGGTTCCCCCGCCTGGCCCGCAAGGCGCTGCTCGGTCTTGTCCGGGCCCAGGCCGGCAAGGGCGTCGACATGCGTCACTTCAGCCCCGCGTACAACCCCTGGGACCAGCGGCTGTGCGTCGTCCCCGGCGGCGACCTGTTCAAGGTGCTCAGGAGCGGCAAGGCGTCCGTCGCCACCGACCACATCGACACCTTCACCGCCGACGGCATCCGCCTGAAGTCCGGTGAGGAACTCCGGGCCGACATCGTCGTCACCGCGACGGGCCTGAACGTCCGCCTCATGGGCGGCATGGACGTGACCGTCGACGGCGTCCCGGTGGACGTCAGGAACCGTGTCCTCTACAAGGCCGTCATGCTCGAGGGGGTACCCAACATGTCCCTCGTCATCGGCTACACCAACGCCTCCTGGACGCTGAAGGCGGACCTCGCGGCCGACTGGACCGCCCGCCTGCTGGCCCACATGCGCCGGCACGGGCACGACATCGCCAGCCCGGTGGCCTCCGACGGCGACCGTTCGGAGTTCTCCGTCATGGGCGAGGCCCTGACCAGCGGCTACATCACCCGCGCCGACGCGGTCATGCCGCGCCAGGGCACCCGCGCCCCGTGGCGGCTGTGGAACAACTACTACCGCGACCGCGCCATGCTCCGGGACGCCCCGATGGACGACGCGCCGCTGCGCTTCGAGAAGGCGGGCGCCCGGGAAGCGGCCCGCGCCGCCTGACCACCCGGCGGCATGGCAGCCCACCCGGCAGCCCTCGCACCACCGCACCCGGCAGCACCTCGCACGACCGCACCTCGCACCACCGCACCCGGCAGCACCTCGCACCACCGCACCGACGACCCCCCGCATCCCCCACCCGCCCCGCCTCCGGGGCAGCCCGGCCGACAACCGAGGGACGAAGATGACCGCGAACCTGACCAGGAAGGCCTACGACGAGCGCCTGCGGACCTTGTCCGAGGGGTCCGTCAACGTCAACTTCAATCCGTTCACCGACATCGACTGGGACGACCCCGAGTTCGCCGTGGACGCGGGCGACCCCCGCTGGGTGCTCACCTCCGCGGACGCCCTGGGCGCCCACCCCTGGTACCGGGAGCAGCCGCTGGAGACCCAGATCCGCATCGGGATCTGGCGCTGGGCGGTCATCGCCAAGGTCGGGATGCAGTTCGAGAACCTGCTCATGCGCGGGGCACTGGACTACGTCTACCAACTGGGCAACCAGAACGAGGAGTTCCGGTATCTCACGCACGAGATCACCGAGGAGACCCACCACACGCAGATGTTCCAGGAGCTGGTCAACCGCACCGGCGTGGACACCGCGGGCGGCAAGCGCTGGTTCCGCCGGCTCAGCCGGGTCCTGCCGCTGCTCGGCTCCCTGTACCCCGAGGCGTTCTTCACCGGCATCCTGGCCGGCGAGGAGCCCATCGACCACCTGCAGAAGGGCGCCCTCCGTAGCGGGGAGCCGGTGCACCCCCTCCCGCAGCGGATCATGCAGATCCACATCGCCGAGGAGGCCCGGCACATCTCCTTCGCCCACGAGTTCCTGCGGCTGCGCGTCCCGCGCTTCGGCAAGGCCCGTCGCGGCGCCCTCTCGGTCCTCTTCCCGGTGATCATGCGCGTCCTGTGCGACGTCATCATGATCCCCGACAAGAAGTCCGCCGCACTGGCCGGCATCCCGGACTGGGTGATCAGGGACGTCTTCTGGAAGTCCGAGGCCGGACGGAAGATGCTCCGGGAGCTCTTCTCCGACGTGCGGATGCTCGCCGAGGAGCTGGGCCTGATGAACAAGGTCTCCCGCCCGCTGTGGCGGGCCCTGCGCATCGACGGCCGCCCGGCCCGCTTCCGCGGCGAGCCGGCCCCGCTCACCGACTAGGCCGGTCCGGGCCGCCGGCCCCACCCCGGGGCGACCTCCGCCCCGTCGCCGCGCCCGCACCGCCTCCCCCTGAACGCCCGAACGGAGACCCGCCCGCCGTGCCGTACGTCGTCACCCGATCCTGCTGCGCCGACGCCTCGTGCGTCCTGGCCTGCCCGGTCAACTGCATCCACCCCGCACCGGGCGAGCCCGGCTTCGCGACCGCCGAGATGCTGTACGTCGATCCGCGCACCTGTGTGGACTGCGGCGCCTGCACGACCGCCTGCCCGGTGGACGCGCTCAAGCCGCACACCGCGCTCGGAGACGCGGAGTTGCCGTTCGTCGAGCTGAACGCCTCCTACTACAAGGAGAATCCGCACGCCGACCGCGCGCCCATGTACGTCGTCCCCCGGCAACGAACCCTCCCGGCGGGCGAGTTGTCCGTGGCCGTCGTGGGCGCCGGTCCGGCCGGCCTGTTCGCCGCCGACGAACTCCTGCGCCACCCGGGTGTCCGCGTGACCGTCCACGACCGGCTCCCCACCCCGTACGGTCTCGCGCGGGCCGGTGTCGCGCCGGACCACCAGGACACCAAGCAGGTCACCGAGCTCTTCCGGACCATCGAGTCCCAGCCCGGCTTCAGCTACCGCCTCGGGGTGGAGATCGGCACCGACCTCGCCCACGCCGACCTGCTGCGCGCCCACCACGCGGTGATCTACGCGGTCGGCGCCGCGACCGACAGGCGCTTGGGCATCGAGGGCGAGGACCTGCCCGGCAGCGTCTCCGCCACGGACTTCGTCGCCTGGTACAACGGCCACCCCGACCACGCACGCGACGACCACCGTCTCGACACCGAACGCGCGGTCGTCGTCGGCAACGGCAACGTCTCCCTCGACGTCGCCCGCATCCTCACCGCCGACCCCGAGGCCCTGGCCCGGACCGACATCTCCGACCACGCGCTCGCGGCGCTCCGGGACAGCAGGATCCGCGAGGTCGTCCTCCTCGGCCGGCGCGGGCCCGCCCAGGCCGCGTTCACCGTGCCCGAACTCATCGCGCTGTCCGCCCTCGAGGATGTCGACGTGAGCGTCGAGGGCTGGCCCGACGATCTGGCGCCCGACACCGACGAGAAGACCCGTCTGCTGTCCGAGCTGGCCGCCCGCACACCGGTCGAGGGCCGCCGCCGCATCGTGCTGCGCTTCCTGGCCGGCCCGGTGCGGATCACCGGCGAGGGCCGGGTGCGGGCCCTGGAGATCACCTCGACGACGCTGCACACCGACGACGACGGCACCGTCCGGGCCCGGCCCACCGGGGAGACCGAGACCCTGGAGACCGGCCTGGTCCTGCGCGCCGTCGGCTACCGCGCCAGGCCCGTCCCCGGTCTGCCGTTCGACGAGGACAGCGCGACCGTCCCGCACCGGGCGGGCCGGGTCGAGCTCGGGGTCTACGTCGCGGGCTGGATCAAGCGCGGCCCGACCGGCTTCATCGGCACGAACAAGACCTGCGCCCACGAGACGGTCGAGTCGCTCCTCGACGACTTCGCCGCGGGCCGCCTCACCCCGCCGGCGCCGGGCGCGCCCGTGCCGCCGGACGCCCTGGACCTGGCGGCCTGGCGGGCGATCGACCGCGCGGAGCGCGCGGAGGGGGAGGCCCAGGGCCGGCCCCGGGTGAAGTTCACCGACACCGCGTCCCTGCGGCGCGCGGCGACGGGCGTCGCGGCCGTGACCATGACCGCCTGACTGCACGCGGCCGTTCCTTCTCCGCCGGCCGGCCCCGGCCGGCGGAGTCGGCCCGGTCAGCCGTGGGTGGCCGGGAGCCGCTCGAGGTCCGACACACGCTGCTGCGGCGACAGCTCCACGCCCAGGCTCCGCAGCGTCGAGTCCAGGATCGCCCAGACCGACCGGCAGAGCATCGCGCGCAGCTCGTCCTCCGACTGCTCGGGCTCGGGGTCGCGCTTCCAATGGTTGACCGCGGAGTCCACGAAGCCCACGATCCCGACCGCGACCGACCGGATCGGCGCCTGGGGCACCCCGAGGGCCTTCAGCACGTCGCCGAACCGCTCGCCCAGCTTCAGCGCGATGGCCGACTTGGTGTCCGCGACCAGGGAGCCGTCCCCCATGTCGTGCTCGGCGACGCCCATGTAGGCGTACAGACGCGGGTGCTGCAGCACCCAGTCCAGATGGGCGCCCACGACGCGGTGGACCGACTCCTCGATCGTGCCGTCGAAGGAGAGCGTGGGCTCCATGCGCTGCACGAAGGACTCCACCACCCGTCGGCGGATCAGCTCGTCCAGCGACGCGCGGTCCTTGAAGTGCCGGTAGAGCACGGACCGGGGCAGGCCCATCCGCTCGGCCAGGCGCTGCATGCGGAAGTGCGCGCCCTCCTCCTCGATGAGCGCGACCGCGCCGTCCACCAACTCGCCCTGGCGCTGGGCCCGGTGCTCGTCCCAGCGGGTGGAGCGTCCGTCGGTCTGCGACCCGTCACCTGTTCTCTCCACCATCACCCCAGGATATCCGCCGCTCCGCCGTGCGGGCGGCCTCGAGCGCGACCGCCCCACGCGCACCGTCGCGGGACACGGTGGTCACCGTGTGAGAGAACCGCGAAGGTCCCCGCACCCCCCGTCCGTCGGCGGATAGCGTGTGCACCCGACCGGCGCCGGCCAGGCACGGCCGGGTCCGGCAGGACAGGGGAGGTCTCCGGCATGGCGGATGGATCTTCGGGTGACGGCGCTGGGCTGTCGCGGCGCCGACTGCTCGCGTCGTCGGCCGCCGCGGGCGGCGGGGCGTGGCTGCTGCGCGGACTGGTCCGCCCGGGAGGTGCGTACGCCGCCGACGCACCCCCACCGCCACCGGGTTTTCCGGCCGGTCCCGAGCTCTACCGACGCGTCTACGAGAACTGGGTCGGCGAGATCCGCACCGACCAGTTGTGGACGTGCGCTCCGCGCCACCCGCAGGACGTGCTCGACATCGTCAACTGGGCGCACGGTGCGGGCTGGACGGTACGCGCGCAAGGCAAACGGCACGGCTGGGCCCCGCTCACGGTGGCCGACGGCACACCGGCCGCGACCCGGGTCGTCCTGCTGGACACCACGGCGCACCTCACCGCCATGTCGCTGGAGCGGCGGGCCGCCGACGGCTCGGCGGAGATCCGGGTCCAGACCGGGGCCACGCTGGAGGACCTGCTCGCGTTCGCCGGCGCGGCCGGTCACGGCGTCACCGCCGCGCCGGCGCCCGGGCAGCTGTCGGTCGGCGGCGCGCTCGCCATCGGCGGGCACGGTACGGCCGTCCCCGCCGTCGGCGAGAGCACGCCGCCCGGCCACGGCTACGGCTCGCTGAGCAACCTGGTCACCGAACTGACCGCGGTCGTCTGGGACGAGGACGCCGGCCGCTACCTGCTGCGGACCGTCGGCCGGGCGGAACCCGACTGCGACGCGCTCCTCGTCCACCTCGGCCGCTCGCTCGTCACCGAGGCCGTCCTGCGCGTGGGCGCCGACCGGAACCTGCGCTGCCGGTCCCTCCTGGACATCCCGGCCGCCGAACTGTTCGCCGCCCCCGCCGACGCGGCCGGGAAGCGGACCCTGGCCGACTTCGTCGACCGGACCGGTCGGGCGGAGGCGATCTGGTTCGCCTTCACCGACAAGCCGTGGCTGAAGGTCTGGAGCGTCGCGCCGCGACGGCCGCTGGGCTCACGCGCGGTCGACGAGCCGTACAACTACCCGTTCTCCGACTCCCTCCCCGAGCCGGTGGCCCGGCTGGCCGGGTCCCTGGTCTCGGGGGCCTGGGCGAGCGCGCCGCTCTTCGGCCAGGTGCAGTACCTGCTCGCCAAGGTGGCGCTGACCGGTGATCTCACCGACGTCCTGCTCTCCGGCGACCTCGTGCGGGACGTGCTGACCGGTGACGTCCTCACCCACCTGCTGGCGGGCGGGCTGCGGTCGGACCTGTGGGGCGCCTCCCGCAACCTGTTGCAGTACATCCGGCCCACGACGCTGCGCGAGACGGCCAACGGTTATGCCGTCCTCGTCCGCCGCGCCGATCTGCAGTGGGTGGTCAGCCGGTTCGCCGACTTCTACCGCACGCTGCTCGCCGAGTACGCGGCGCGCGGCGAGTACCCGGTCAACGGCCAGGTGGAGATCCGCGTGACCGGCCTGGAGGACCCGTCCGCGTGCGGCGTACCGGGCGCGCGGTCACCCCTGCTGTCCGCCGTGCGCCCGCGCCCCGACCGGCCGGACGTCGACACCGCCGTGTGGATCGACGTCCTGTCCCTGCCGGCCACACCCGGCCTGCACCGCTTCCTCCGGGAGCTCGAGCGGTTCCTGTTCGCCCTGGACGCGGACAGGGCGACGGTCCGGGTGGAGTGGTCCAAGGGCTGGGCGTACACCGACACCGCCGCGTGGTCCGACCCGGACGTCCTCGCCCGCACCGTCCCCGCCTCCCTGCGCGCCGGGGGCGGCCCCGGCTGGGACGAGGCCGTCACGACCCTGGAGCGGCTCGACCCCCACCACGTGATGTCCAGCCCGTTCCTCGACACGCTGCTGCGCTGATCCCGCGGGCGTGCCTCGGCCTCCGCGGCGACGATCACCGCGTCCACCCCGTGAACTGTTCCTCCATGGCGACGCAGACGACGCACCGGGCCCCGGCCGACGTGCGACCGGGGCCCGGGCTGCGGAGGGACGAGGACGGCTCAGTCCTGCGCCGGCTCCATCCGCAGCGAGATCGAGTTGATGCAGTACCGCTGGTCGGTGGGCGTCGGGTAGCCCTCGCCCTCGAAGACGTGGCCCAGGTGGGAGCCGCAGCGGGCGCAGCGGACCTCGGTGCGGACCATCCCCAGGGAGGTGTCCTGGATCAGCTCGACCGCGTCGGTGTCCTTCGGGTCGTAGAAGGACGGCCAGCCGCAGTGCGACTCGAACTTGGTCCCCGAGGTGAAGAGCTCGGCCCCGCAGGCGCGGCAGGAGTAGACGCCCTTCGCCTTCGTGTCGGTGTACTCACCGGTGAAGGGGCGCTCGGTGCCGGCCTGGCGCAGGACGGCGTACTCCTCCGGGCTGAGCTCCGCGCGCCACTGCTCGTCGGACTTCTCTATCTCGTAGGCCATGGTGTGCGCCTTCCCTTACCGGTTCTGCTGTGCGAGACGGTCCAGGATCAGCGGGCCGAGGTCGGTGACGTCGCCCGCTCCCATGGTGAGAACGAGATCGCCGGGCCTGGCCATTCCCGCGACCACGGCGGGCGCTTCGGCCTTGTCGTGGACGGCGGTGACGTCGGCGCCGGTCTCCCGGGCGGCGTCGATGACCAGCTCGCTGGTGACGCCCGGGATCGGGTCCTCGCGGGCCGGGTAGATGTCGAGGACGACGGAGGCGTCGGCGAGGGCCAGCGCCACACCCATCTCGGTGCCGAGCTCCTGGGTGCGGGAGAACAGGTGCGGCTGGAAGAGGACCAGTATCCGGCCGCCCTCGGGGAGCCCGGCGCGCATGGCCTCGAGGTCGGCGTTCATCTCGGTCGGGTGGTGGGCGTAGGAGTCGATCACCTGGACGCCGGCGGCCTCGCCCTTGAGCTGCAGGCGCCGCTTGACGCCCGTGTAGGCGGCGATGGCGGGCGCGAGCTCCTCGGCCGGGATGCCCAGCGCGACGCCCGCGGCGAGGGCGGCGACCGCGTTGTGGGCGTAGTGGCGGCCGGGCACCGAGACCGTGAAGGTGAGCGGGGCGTCGTCGATCTGGACGGTGACGTCGCTGGTGAGGCCCTTGGCGACGACGGCGCCGATGCGGACGTCGGCGTCCAGGGACTCGCCGTAGGTGACCGTGCGGATGCCGGTTCCCTCCAGGCGCGCGGTGAGCTCGCGGGCGCCCTCGTGGTCGGCGGAGATCACCAGCGTGCCGCCGGGGACGATCTTCCCGGCGAAGATCCGGAAGGAGTCGTAGATCTCCTCGATCGACGCGTAGTTGGCGTGGTGGTCGAGCTCCACGTTGAGGACGATGGCGACCTCGGGCGCGTACTTGTGGAAGCTGCGGTCCGACTCGTCGGCCTCGGCGACGAAGATCTCGCCCGAGCCGTGGGCGGCGTTGGAGCCCGGCAGGTCGAGGTCGCCGCCGATGGCGTACGACGGGTCGAGGCCGAGGGCGCCCAGGGAGACCGCCAGCATGGAGGTGGTGGTGGTCTTGCCGTGGGTGCCTGCGACGGCGATGGGCCGCAGGCCGTCCATCACCCGGGCCAGCGCGTCCGAACGGTGGACGACGGGGATGCCCAGCTCGGCGGCGCGGGCCAGCTCCGGGTTGTCCTCGCGGATGGCGGAGGAGACCACCACGCAGCTGGCGTCGTCGGCCAGGTGCGCGGCGTCGTGCCCGATGTGGACGGTGGCGCCCAGGGAGCGCAGCGCGTCGGCGGTGGCGGAGTCCTTGGCGTCGCTGCCGGCGACCTTGGCGCCCCGCTGGGCGAGGATCTTCGCGATGCCCGACATACCGGCGCCGCCGATGCCGATGAAGTGCGGTCGGTCCATGGCGGTGGGCAGGCCGGGTGCCATGCGTGTCTCCCCTGCGGTGGTGCGGTCGTGTCCGCCCACAGCCTAGTACCGCGCCCGCCGGGGCCCCGGCGCGGCCGCACCGGGGCGGCCCCTCCCCGCCCCGGGCGGCCTCGTCGCGTCGGGCCGATCGGGTGGATCCGGCCGCGGACGGCCGCAGGCGGCCGACGGCGACCGTCGACGGCCACCGACGGCCGGTCCGGGCGGGCGGTCAGGCGGGGGTCTGGCCCTGGGTCCTGCTGTGCGAGAAGAGCTTGAGCACCGGCACGCCCACCTTGTGGCGGGCCCGGGAGGCCCAGTCGCGGTGGAAGAACTCCTCGACGTAGTGCGGGTCGGTCAGCACGATCACCTCGTCCGCGCCGACCTCCTCGACGACCGCTCTCAGCGCGTCCAGCGGGTGTTCCTCGACCAGCCGCCCCTCCGCGTCGCTGCCGGCGGCGCGCAGCGCCACCAGGGAGATGTCGAGGGCCTGGCGGCCCTGCTCGGCGGCGTCCTTGCCCTCCGGCTTGGCGGACTCCCGGGCCGCCTCGTCCAGCGCGCCGAGGGCGATGTCGTCGATGGCGCGCAGCAGCCGGTCGGCCTGGTCGCCGCGCGGCTGGAGCATGACGTGGAAGGCGACCGGCTCGTCGCCGTGCAGCGTGGTGACGAACTCGACGTCGGCCGAGGTCAGGGCCTTCTCGATCATCAGTACGCTCGTGAACACGTGGGCGCCCCTTCTCTTCCGTTCACGGACCTGAGGGGCCCGCTGTCGTCCGTGGCCGGCAGCGCCGTCGTGGGCCGCTGCTGAAACCATCCTGCCCCCTCGCCGCGGTCCGGACCTACGCAATTCCTCGGCCGCGCCGGACCGGCCGGACCTGGGGGATCTCCATGTTCCACCGATCGCCCGCCTCAATCCCGGCCGACCGGGCCCGTACGCCCTGCTCGGAGCCCGTCCCGCCCCTCCAGGCGGCCCGGCCTCACCTCCAGGCGGCCCGGCCTCACCTCCAGGGGGCCGGCCTCAGCTCCAGAGGACCGGCCTCAGCTCCGGTGGTAGCGGCTGAAGAGGAAACCGTCCTCCTCCAGCAGCGAGCCGAGCACGAAGCGGTGCGGCACGGCGACCGACGGGCCGCCCGCGATGCGCTGGGCGTCCCCGGCGGTCAGGGTCGGGGAGAGGGTCAGGCACAGCTCGTCCAGCACGCCCGCGGAGATCAGCTGCCCCAGCAGCCGCGGACCGCCCTCGGTGAGCAGCCGGGTGTGACCGAGACCGGCGAGCGCGTGCACGGCCCGCGCCGGGTCGACGCCCATGCCGTCGCCCGCGACGACCACCCGGGCGCCGGCCTTCTCGGCGGCGGCGACCCGGCCGGGGTCGGCGGCGGCGCCGGTGAGGATCAGGGTGGGTACCAGCGGCGAGGTGAAGAGGGGGAGCGAGAGGTCCAGCTCCAGGCTCGCCGAGACGACGGCGATGGCGGGGGCCGGGCCCTGGCCCGCGGCCTCCCGGCGGGCGGCGAACTCCTTGCGGGCCCGGGCGGGCCGGTAGCCCTCCTGCCGGACCGTCTGCGCGCCGACCACGATCACGTCGGCCAGCGCCCGCAGCGTGCCGAAGATCCGCATGTCCGTGGCGCTGGAGATGGGGTGCGAGCGGCCGTCGTGCTGGGCCGCGCCGTCGAGGCTGGAGACCATGTTGGCGCGCAGCCACGGCTCGCGGGCTCCGGGGCCGCACTGCGGGTCGGTGGCGTGCGTGGGGTAGGCGTAGGCGTCGGCCAGTTCGTCGAGGGTCCACTCGCGGCCCGGATCCGTCGGGTCCGCCGGGGCGGCGGGGGCTGTCTCTTGGGTCACAGGGAACAGGCGTCGCATGACACGCAGTGTGACATGCCGCTTAACATGGGGAAGCGTGTCTCCTTCCACCTCCGCCGCCGGTCGCGGACCCATAGCCGAAACGGCCCCGCAGTCCCTCTGCGCCCGTGAGCCCTTCGTCCCCGCCGATCGTCTGGTGGCGGAGATGGTGCCGCCGCCGCGCTTCGGCGAGGCCCGCTTCGGGACGTACATCCCGGACCCGAACCAGCCCAGCCAGAGCGAGGCGGTCCGCGTCCTGGAGGGTTTCGCCGCCACCCTCGGCGGCCCGCCGGCGGACTCCGGCGGCGGCGCGATGCGCCGGCTGTTCGGGCGCGGCAGGGCGAAGCAGGCCGCCCCCGCCGGCCCCCGCGGCGTCTACCTGGACGGCGGGTACGGCGTCGGCAAGACCCACCTGCTGGCCTCGCTGTGGCACGCCACCCCGGCGGAGCCGTCGCTGAAGGCGTTCGGCACCTTCGTGGAGCTGACCAACCTGGTCGGCGCGCTGGGCTTCCAGCAGACCGTGAAGACCCTCTCCGGCCACCGCCTGCTGTGCATCGACGAGTTCGAGCTGGACGACCCGGGCGACACCGTGCTCGTGTCCACCCTGCTGGGCAAGCTGGTCGAGGCGGGGGTCGCGCTGGCCGCCACCTCCAACACGCTGCCGGGCAAGCTGGGCGAGGGCCGGTTCGCCGCGGCGGACTTCCTCCGCGAGATCCAGGGCCTGTCGGCGCACTTCCGCGCGCTGCGCATCGACGGCGAGGACTACCGGCACCGGGGCCTGCCCGAGGCACCGGCGCCGTTCTCCCAGGAGCAGGTCGAGCGGGTCGCGCACCGCACGCCGGGCGCCTCCCTCGACGCGTTCCCCGCGCTCCTCGACCACCTCTCGCGGGTCCACCCGAGCCGCTACGGGGCGCTGACGGACGACCTCGCCGCGGTCTGTCTCACCGGGGTGTCCGCGGTGCCGGACCAGTCCACCGCGCTGCGCCTGGTGGTCCTCGCGGACCGGCTGTACGACCGGGAGGTGCCGGTGGTGGCCTCCGGGGCGCCGTTCGACGGGCTCTTCAGCGACGAGATGCTGGCCGGCGGGTACCGGAAGAAGTACTACCGGGCCATCTCGCGGCTGACGGCGCTGGCCCGGGACGCCAAGCCGCTCGTCGACGCCTGACGGGCCCGCCTCGCCTCCCGCCTCGCCGCCCGCGCGGTCCCGCCGGGCGGGCGAGGCGGGAGGACCGGGCCGGAGCGCCGGGCCCCGGGCGCAGGAGGGCTGCACTGATCGTCCGCGCTCGGGGTACCCGGCGCGGCATGAGCACTCGCTACCCTCCGCTCGGACCGTCGTACTGGATGCGGACCGCTCCCGGCGACGAGTCCTACCCCTCCCTGGCCTCCGACGTGGACGTGGACGTCGCCGTGATCGGCGCGGGCATGGCCGGCATCAGTACGGCGCACGAGCTGATGCGGGCCGGCCGGACCGTGGCCGTGCTGGAGGCGGGCCGGCTGGCCGGTGGCGTCACCGGGTACACCACCGCGAAGCTGACCGCCCTGCACGGCATGGTCTACGCCCACCTGCGCAAGACGCGTGGCGCGGACGGCGCCCGGCTGTACGCCCGGTCGCAGACCGAGGCGATCGAGCACGCCGCGGCGCTGGTCGAGGAACTCGGCATCGACTGCGACTGGGAGTCCCGCCACGCCTACTCCTACGTCACCGACCCCGCTCAGGCCGACCAGGTGCGGGCCGAGGCGGAGGCGGCCCGCGAGGCGGGCCTGCCGGCGATCTTCACCCAGGTGACCGGGCTGCCGTTCGAGGTGGCCGGCGCCGTCCGGGTGGAGGGCCAGTACCAGTTCCACCCGCGGAACTACCTCCTCGTCCTCGCCGCGGACCTGGCCGCGCAGGGCGCGCTGATCCTGGAGAACACCCGCGTCACCGGCCTCACCGAGGGCGAGCCGCACACCCTGGAGACGGACACCGGGAACGTGGTGCGGGCCCGGGACGTCGTCGTCGCCACCCACTACCCCGTCTTCGACCGGGCCCTGCTCTTCTCGCGGCTCTCCCCGCGGCGCGAGTTCGTGGTGGCGGGGAGGATGCCCGACTCCCTCGACCCGGACGGCATGTACATCACGTCCGAGGAGAACACCCGCTCGGTGCGGACGGCGCCGCTCGACGAGCCCGGCAAGCGGCTGCTGCTGGTCACCGGCGAGCACATCACGCCCGGCACCGGGGACCCGGAGGAGTGCTTCCGGCGGCTCACGGACTGGGCGGTGGCCAACTTCCCCGGCACCGAGCCGATGTACGGGTGGGCCACCCAGGACACCGACGCGACCGACACGGTCCCGCTGGTCGGGCCGCTGCACCCCGGCGCCCGGGGCCTCTGGGTGGCCACCGGGTTCCGCGGCTGGGGCATGAGCGGCGGCATCATGGCCGGCCGGCTGCTGGCGACGCTGATCGACGGCGGGAGCAGCCCGTGGGCCGAGCTGTACGACCCGCGGCGGCTGGCGCCGGTGCTGCGGGAGGCCCCGCGGTTCCTGAAGACCCAGGCGAAGGTCGCCCGTCACTTCGTCGGCGACCGCCTCGCGGCGGTGACCGGGGCGACGCCGGTGGAGGACATCGAGCCCGGCGACGGCGCGGTGGTCCGCGTGGGCGGGGAGTCCGTCGCCGTGCACCGGGACGACGAGGGCGAGCTGCACGCGGTGTCCGCGCGGTGCACGCACCTGGGGTGCCTGGTGGACTTCAACGCGGCGGAGCGGGCGTGGGAGTGTCCCTGCCACGGCTCTCGCTTCGGCCCGGACGGCTCCGTCCTCCAGGGCCCGGCCACCCGCCCCCTCCCCCGGCGGACCCTGCGCCACCGCACGGATCCTTCGTCCTCCGCCTGACGCCGCGCGATCCTGCCCCGCGGGTTGCGGGCCGCCGTGCCCACACGCCCGCGGGGCAGCGCGTCCGTCCACCGGTCCGCCCCGGACACGCGCATCGGACACCGGGGACCCAGACCTCAGACCCGGAGCAGTTCCAGCGTCTGCCGCAGGTTGTGCTCGGCGATGGCGGCCATGAACGCCCGGTCGGGGAAGTGCCCGTCGAGCAGCCGCAGCGGCCCCGCCGTCAGCGAGAGCCGCTGGGCCAGGGTGTACAGCGCGAGCCGGTCCTCGTCCAGGCCGTCCACGCCCAGCGGCCGGTAGGCGTCGTGCAGGCGGATCCGCACGCTACGGGAGCGTCACGGTGGGGACGACCGGTTTCCGGCTGACCCCGGCGGCCGGGCCCCCGGGGAGGCGCGGGTGGCGTTTTGGCAGACTGGGGGTGTGACCACCTCGCCGTTCGCCCTCGTCGCCGACCTCCGGGACGACAAGCCGCAGTACGTGCTCCCCCTGGTCGTCCGGCTGGAGAAGACGGAGCCCCCCGCCCGCACCGACGCGCTGGAGACCTCGGCCCGTGCCGTGCTGACGGTGCTGGACGACCCCCGGGCGACCGGCGACGGGGAGTGGGCGCAGGCGATGGAGGACTGGCAGGACGCCCGGATCCGCAAGGTCGTCCGCCGTGCCCGGGGCGCCGAGTGGCGCAAGGCGCAGACCCTGCCCGGCATCACGGTGAGGGGCCGCCACGGCGCCGAGGTCCGCGTCTACCCGCCGATCCCCCTGGACGGCTGGCCCAAGGAGCTCGCCAAGCTCCAGGTCTCGGGCACCGACCTGGACGACCCGGAGCCCCCGCCGCCCGCCGACCTCACCGCCCCGGTGCTCTGGCTCAACCCGCGGCTGGACATGTCCGCGGGCAAGACGATGGCCCAGACCGGCCACGCCGCCCAGCTCGCCTGGTGGGAGCTGGGCGACGCCGACCGCGCGGCCTGGCGGGACTCCGGCTTCGCCCTCTCCGTGCGCACCGCGTCCGCCGAGCGCTGGGCCGAACTGCTCCGCTCCGGCCTGCCCGTGGTGCGCGACGCCGGTTTCACGGAGATCGCGCCCGGCTCGTGCACCGTGATCGCCGACCACCCCGCGCTCCGCCGGTCCTGACCGCGATGCCGCCCACCGCCCCCGGAGGGCGCTGAACATGCCCTTCCGCCCGAGGCGCCCCGCCAGACTGCGCGGCGCCCTGGCCGTCGCCCTGCTGTGCGTCCCGCTCCTCGCGGCCACCGCCGGGTGCACTACCGCGGACGGCACCGGGCGGAACGCGGCGCCGGGCAAGGCGGCCGCTCCGCGGCCGGGCGTGGAGTTCGACTACCAGCTCGGCGGCGCCTCCACGCCGCCGGACACGGCGGGCGCCCTGGTCCGCGACCGCTCGGAGAAGCCCGTGCCGGGGCTCTACAACGTCTGCTACGTCAACGCCTTCCAGGCGCAGCCGGACGCCCTCGGCCGGTGGCGGGAACATCACCCCGACCTGCTCCTGCGGGACCACGACGGCGAGTTGGTCGTCGACGAGGACTGGGACGAGGTGCTGCTCGACACCTCGACCCAGGAGAGGCGCCGGAGGCTGGCGAAGATCGTCGGGGAGTGGATCGACGGCTGCGCCGCGGCCGGGTACCAGGCCGTCGAGCCGGACAACCTCGACTCCTACGAGCGGTCGGACGGCCTCCTGACGGCGGCCGACAACCTGGCGTTCGCCGAACTCGTCGCGGAACGCGCCCACTCGGCCGGTCTGGCGGTCGCCCAGAAGAACGCGGTCGACCTGGCCCCGAAGGCCCGTGCCCTCGGGTACGACTTCGCCGTGGCCGAGGAGTGCGGCCAGTACGACGAGTGCGGCGCCTACGCGGAGGCCTACGGCGACCGGGTGTTCGTCGTGGAGTACCGGGCCTCCGGCTTCGCCGCCGCCTGCGAACGGTGGGGCGGGAGGCTGTCGGTGGTGCTGCGGGACCTGGACCTGGTGCCGGCCGGGGAGGACGGGTACCGCCGTCGCGTCTGCTGACGGCGCCGGTCGCCCCGATCGCCGCCATACTGGGCGCATGGGCTCCTCCGGAATGCTCCAAGCGGTGCTGTACTGCCTGCAGTTCAGCCGGGAACTCGGCGACGAGGAGGTCGAGCGCCTCAGCCGGACGATCCTGGAACAGCCCTTCCACGACCTCCCTGTGGCGGAGCAGTACGCCGGGATCGAGGAGGCCCTCGCCGTGGACCTCGGCCGGACGGACCTGTCCTGGCAGCCGCACGACGAGCCGGCCGTCCGCGACTTCCTGCGCCGTCTCCTGGACCGTCTGGACGCGCTCCGACCGTGGCGGGAACCGCCGTTCCGGAGTCTGGGGACGGACCGCTGGGAGGCGTTCACCCGCGGGACCCTGCTGGCCCGCGTGCGGCTGTCCTCCCCCGCGCAGGACGTGCTGCACGCGCGCCTGCGCAGCGTTGCCGGGGACGCGCACGGCCTGCGGGGCCTGGTGCTGCGGCTCCGGTCCGGGGACGAGGTCGCCCTGGTGGCACCGCCTCCGGCGACTCGGCCCCTGGCGGACGGCGACGAGGCGGTGCTGATGGCGGCGCCGCCGCACCGCCCGCCGCGGGAGATGGTCGAGGCGTTCCTGACCCACACCCGGTACCCCCGGGAGCGGCTGACGCCGGCGCTCCCACGGCGGTGGTGGCGCGGCTCCGGCGGGGCCCTTCCGCCCGGTGTACGGCCCGCGCGCGGCTGAACCTCCCCCGCACGGGGCCCCGCGTCGCCACACCCCTGCGCCGCCCCCGCGTGGCCGAAGCCCGTGCGCGGCCCGCGGTTAGCTCAAATCAAGCTCTGAATACGCGCCGACACGCTTCGCGGCACCCGCTGCGGGGCCAAGACTCCCTCGTACGGGGATGTACACGGTGACGGGGGGAGGGCGACGATGACGCACCTGGGGACGGGTATCGGCTGGCGGCCGGAGATCGCGGACGCCGTGGAGGCGTTGCCGGGGGTCGACTGGGTCGAGGTGGTGGCGGAGAACATCTGCCCGGGCCACCTCCCCGCTTCGCTGACCCGGTTGCGCGAGCGGGGCGTCACGGTGGTGCCGCACGGCGTGTCGCTGGGCCTGGGCGGCGCCGAACGCCCGGACGCCGCACGGCTGGAGGCGCTCGCCGAGCGTGCCCGGCTGCTGGAGGCTCCGCTGGTGACCGAGCACATCGCCTTCGTCCGCGCGGGCGGCGCGCTGACCGCCTCCCCCGCGCTGGAGGCGGGGCACCTGCTGCCGGTGCCCCGCACCCGCGACGCGCTGGACGTGCTGTGCGAGAACGTGCGCGTCGCCCAGGACGCGCTGCCGGTGCCGCTCGCGGTGGAGAACATCGCCGCGCTGCTGGCCTGGCCGGGTGAGGAGCTCACGGAGGGCCAGTTCCTGTACGAGCTGGCCGAGCGCACCGGCGTGCGGCTGCTGATCGACGTCGCCAACCTGTACACCAATCAGGTCAACCGGGGCGAGGAGGCGGCGAAGGCGCTGGCCGACCTGCCGGTGGAGGCGATCGCCTACGTGCACGTCGCGGGCGGCGTGCTCAAGGACGGGGTCTGGCACGACAGCCACGCGCACCCGGTGCCGGAGCCCGTGCTGGACATCCTGGCCGACCTGGCCTCGCGGGTCCGTCCGCCGGGCGTGCTCCTGGAGCGGGACGACGACTTCCCGCACCCCGCCGAGCTGGAGCGGGAGCTCGGGTCGATCAGGGCGGCGGTCGCCCGCGGCCGTGCCGCCACCGACGGGGACGGGGACGCGGGCGCGGCAGCGACAGCGGCGGCGGCTCCGGAGGGCGCCCGACCGGCGGTGACCGCGGCGACCGACCGCACCCGGCAGCGCGTGGGCGTGGCCCAGGCGTCGCTGCTCTCCGCGCTGGTGGCCGACGGTCCCGTGCCGGAGGGGTTCGACCGGGCCCGGGTCCGGGTGCAGGCCAGGGCGCTGGCCGCCAAGCGGGCCGGGATCGTGGCCAAGGTCGCGCCCGAACTCCCCCGCATCCTCGGCGACTCCTACCGCCCGCTGTTCGTGGGCTACGCCCTCGGCCGGCCGCAGAGCGGCGGGTACCGCAGGGACGCGCTGGACTTCGCGGAGCACCTGCTGCTCTCCGGCCGCCCGGAGAGCGCCCGCCGCCGCAACCGGTTGCGCGCCTGGTGGCTCGAGCGGTCGGGTCCCGCGCCGCTGCCGCGCACCCCCGCCGCCCGGGTCGCGCGCGCCACCCGGCGGGTGCTGCTGGGCGGTTGACCGCAGAAGTGTGTCCATATGGTGAACGACCCATGGCGCGACCCCCCTGCGGTGACATAGGAACTCCGCATGTTCTGGGTCTTTCTCCTGCTGGCGGCCTGGGTCCTCGTGGGAGCGGCCTGTGCGCGCCTGTGCCGTGCGGCGGTCGTCGCCGCGGCCGTCGAACGGCGAGGCGCCGACCGTGACTCGCTGACGCTCTACGAGGCGGCGTTCCTGGCCGGCGGGCCGGGCCGGGTCGCCGACCTGGCCCTGGTGGCGATGGCCCGGGAACGCCGCCTGCTGCTGGCCCACACCGGCTGGGCGACGGTCGTCGACCCGCAGGGCCGTGACGCGGTGGAGGACGCGGTGCTGACCGCGATAGGCCCCGGCGGCCAGCGGCGGATAGCCCTGGTGCGCACGGCCGCGGCAGCGGCCGAGGCGGTGCGCGACCTGGCGGACCGGCTGGTCACGGCGGGGCTGGCCGTGCCGGAGCGGGCGGGCACCGTCGCGGGCGGGGTGCGGGGGGTGCGCCGGGCGGCGACGACGGTGGCCGTCCTGGGCGCGGTGGCGGTGGTGCTGCCGGGCGAGGAGGGCGGCCCCTCGGCGGGGCTCACGGCGGCCTGGTTCGCCGCGCCGCTCGCGTTGGCGCTGGGCTGCCTGCTGACGGTCCGTATGGAGCTGTACCCCTACCCCCGGCGCGCCTCCCCCGCCGGTCGCCGGCTGATGCTGTCCCTGCGCCGCGGGCTGGACGGCCAGGACGGAGAGGCCCGCACGCTGACCGCCGTCGCGCTGCGCGGCCCGGGAGCGGTGGAGGAACCGGGACTGCGGGCCGCGTTCGCCGCGCGCGCCGAGGAGGACTAGAACCTGTCCGGCGGCGCGGGCACGCGGCCCCGTTCCACTTCCACGTCAGGCCCCGAAGCGGGGGTAGGGGCAGGTCTCCAGCTGGTCGCCCGGGCGATCGCTCCACTTCCACCACAGGTGACGGTCCGCGCACTGCCACACGCCTCGGCAGACGCGCTTCCCGTCCTCCTCCCGCCGCGCGAGGACCATCGCGGTACAGGTCATCGGCCCGCCGCAGGTCGGGCACACGGGTTCCGCACGGTTCGCTTCCACGGCTCGACCGTAGTGGCCCCGCCCGGACGTCCGCCCGGACAGGCCCCCTCGGCGGCGGGGCGGCCACGTCCGAGGCCGCCGTGCGGGCCCCGGCGCGGCGGGCTTGCCCCGGCGGGGTCGCGGGCGAAACATCCCTGGAGGAACCGTTTCGCCCGAAGGGACACCTCATGCGCCGCATCGTCCTGTTCGCCGTCGTCTCGGCGCTGGCCTCGCTGGGCGTCGCCGCCGCTCCGCCTCCGCCGCCGGACCCGGACTCCGCCCGACCGCCCGGCGGGGCCGCCTCCCCGCGCCTCGCGGCAGCGGAACGCGGGGTGGCCGAGGCCGCCGCGCGGGCCGCGAAGGAGGGCATCCGCTGGGGCCGGTGCACCGGGCAGGACGCGATGCCGGGCAGAGCCGAGTGCGGGACGGTCACCGTGCCGCTGGACTACGCCCGTCCCGCGGGCCCCGCCGTCCGCCTCACCGTCAGCCGCACCCTCGCGACCGGTGGCGGCGCCGGTTCGCGTCCCGTCCCCCGCCAGGGCGCCCTGGTGTTCCACCCCGGCGGGCCCGGTGTCTCCGGCATGTCCTTCCCCGCCGTCTCGCTGATGCCCGAGTGGTGGGAGCTCGCCGCGGCCTACGACCTGGTCGGCTACGCCCCGCGCGGCGTGGGCCGGTCGGGACCCCTGTACTGCGTCGATCCCGCGAAGGCCCCGGACGGTCCGCGCCGGTCCCCCGCGCACCCGTCCGCGGGATTCACGAAGGAGCGCCGCGCCGAGGCGGCCGAGTACGCCGCGTCCTGCGCGCTCCGCGGGGGTTCCGCGCTGCGCCACCACACCTCGCTCGACAACGCCCGCGACCTCGAAGTCCTGCGGGCCGCGCTGGGCGAGCGCCGGCTGACCTTCCTGGGCGTCGCGTACGGCGGCTACCTCGGCGCCCTCTACGCCGACCTGTTCCCGCACCGGGTCCGCCGGATGGTCCTGGACTCCCCGCTCGACCCGGACCCGGCGCGCCTGGGCTACCGGGCGAGCCTCGACCGGTCCGCGGCCGTGGAGACGCGCTGGGCGGACTTCCGCGCCTGGGTGGCGCGGCACGACGCCGTCTACGGCCTCGGCTCCGACGCCGGGGCCGTGGAACGCGCCTACGAGCGCGTGGCCGCCCGGCTGGCGAAGGAGCCGGCCGGCGGGACGGTCGGTCCGGGGCAGTTGCACCGGGCCATGGTCACCGCGGCACACTTCGACGACTTCTGGCCGCACCGCGCGCGGGCCCTCGCCGACCACGCCCGCGGCGACGCACGGCAGTTGCTCGCCCAGGCGGGCCCGCCCCCGGACGCCGGCGCCCGGGCCGACCGGGCGGCCGCGGCGGAGAACACGAGGGCGGTGCGTACGGCGGTGGAGTGCAACGACGCGCCGTGGCCCGCCGACTGGAAGGTCTGGGATGCCGACGCCACCCGCCTGGCCCGCACCGCCCCCTTCGCGACCTGGGACCACGTCTGGTCCCACCTTCCCTGCGCCTACTGGAAGGGGCCGGCAGGGCGCCCACGGGACGTACGCACCGCCCCCGGCGAACTGCCGCCGGTGCTGGTGCTGGCCGCGGAGCGGGACGCGGCGGCCCCGTACCGGGGTGCGCGGGAGCTGAGGGACCGCCTGGCCGGGGCGGTGCTGGTGACCGAACGGAGAGCCGGTTCGCACGGCCTGGCGGGCGGCGGCAACCCCTGCGTGCAGGACCGGCTGCTCGACTACCTGCTGCGCGGACGCCTGCCCGCGGGCGGCCGCGCCGACTGCGCACCGCACCCGGCGCCCCGGCCGCGCCCGTCCTCCCCGCCGACGGACGCTCGACCGGGGGCCTAGTGCCGGGGGCCGAGTACTGTCCTCGCACGCCGACGGCGAAGGAGACGTGGTGCTGGGACTGCTGGGCTTCTACGACGAACTGGACAGGCGCCCAGGGCAACCGAACGGGTCCGTGCACGAGGCGATCCGGGACACCGGCGAGCCGGACGAGGCGGAGCTGGTGGCCTACCTGGACGCCGGGCACGTTCTGATCGACGTCATGGAGGGTGGCCACGACGTCGTCACAGGGAGGGCGCACCGCCGCTCCGCGGGGTGCTCGTCGCCGGTCACGGACGGAACCTGGCTCTGGCGACTGGACTTCCCCCACTACGTCGAGACGCACCACGTTGTGCTCCCCGACCGTTTCCTGGAGCACGTGCGAGGCCTGCGGTACCGGATGCCGCCCCTCGTCACCGCGCGGTTCCGCCCTCTCTACGACGAGACCATGCCCGTCGTCGGCTGGGCTTCCGCGGTCCCGTGGCCGGTGACCACGGCCGTGGTCGAGCCCGAAGTACGGGACGTCATGAGCAGGAGCGAGTGGGACGCGACGGTGCTGGCCCAGGCACGGAACCGGCCGCACGGCGCCTGGACCAGGCCGCGCAAGCCGAGAAGGGGCTGACGGGCGACGGCGCCGGCGGTCGGGGGGACCGCCGGCGCCGTCGGCCGGACCACTGCTGCCGGGCAGGCCTCAGGCCAGGCTCTCCACCAGCTCGGCCACGCTCTTGCGGCGGCCGGTGTAGAAGGGGATCTCCTCGCGGACGTGCAGCCGCGCCTTGGAGGCCCGCAGGTGGCGCATCAGGTCGACGATCCGGTGCAGGTCGTTGGCCTCGAAGGCGAGCAGCCACTCGTAGTCGCCCAGCGCGAACGAGGCGACCGTGTTGGCGCGGACGTCCGCGAAGCCGCGGGCCATCTTGCCGTGCTCGGCGAGCATCGCGCGGCGCTCCTCGTCGGGGAGCACGTACCACTCGTAGGAGCGGACGAAGGGGTAGACGCAGACGTAGTCGCGGGCCTCCTCGTCGGCGAGGAAGGCCGGGATGTGCGAGCGGTTGAACTCGGCCGGACGGTGCAGGGCCATGTTCGACCAGACCGGGTCGAGCGCGCGGCCCAGCCGGGTGCGGCGGAAGAGGTTGTAGGCCTCCTGCAGCTGGTCGGCGGTCTCGGCGTGCCACCAGATCATGACGTCGGCGTCGGCACGCAGGCCGGAGAGGTCGTAGGTGCCGCGGATCGTGACGTCCTTGGCGGCGAGCTGGTCGAACAGCTCCTGGACCTCGTCGGCGTAGCCGGACCGGTCCTCGGGGAGCACGTCCTTCAGCTTGAAGACGGACCACAGCGTGTAGCGGATGACCTCGTTGAGGTCCTTCGCCTTCTTGCCGATGTTGGGGATCTTGGCGGGAGCTTCGTCACTCATGACCCTATTCTCACTCTCCGGTTCCGAGGCCGAGCACCGGGTCGGTGCTCAGTGCGTCGACGGCGGCGTAGGCGCTCGCGATGGTGGCGGGCACCCCCACCCCGTCGTAGGCGGCGCCGCACACGGCGAGGCCGGGGACGGCCGCGACGTGTTCCCGGATCCGGGCGACCCGGGTGTGGTGACCCACCGGATACTGTGGCAGGCCGTCGTCCCACCGGGTGACCGTGGTCGCGATCGGCTCGGCGGTCAGCCCGGTGGCCTCGTGCAGATCATGCCGTGAGACCTCGACGAGTTCTTGGTCCGAACGGCCCAGGATCGCGGTGTCCTGGTACCTGCCGACCGAGGTGCGCACGACCAGCACGCCGGGGTCCTCGTCGGCGATCCAGCCCCACTTGCGGGAGGCGAAGGTGGACGCCTTGATGGTGCGGCCGTCCACCGGCGGCACCAGGAAGCCGCTGCCCTCGGGCAGCTGGGCGTCGGCCTCGGCGCGGCGGAAGGCGAGAGTGATCAGCGCCATCGACGCGTACTCGACGCCGTCCAGCTCGACGGCGGCCCGGGGCGCGACCTCGCGCAGCACCGAGGCGGCGGCCGCCGCGGGGGCGGCGACCACGACCGCGTCGGCCCGCAGCGGGCGGTCCCCGGCGAGGGCGTGCCAGCCGTCGGCGTCCCGGCGCAGCCCGGTGACGGGGGCGTTCAGCAGGATCTCGCCGCCGCGCGCGCGCGCGGCGTCGGCGACCGCGAGCGGGAGCCGGCCGACGCCGCCGGCGATCCCGGCGAAGACCGGTCCGGTGTTCGGGTTGGCCGCGGTCTTCTCCTGGAGGGCGCGCACACCCTCGGTCAACGAGGTGTGGGTGCGGGCCACTTCGAACAGCTGGGGCACGGCGGCCCGCATCGAGATCTGGTAGGCGTCGCCCGCGTAGACCCCGCCGAGCAGCGGTTCGATCAGGCGGTCCACGACCTCGCGGCCCAGCCGCTCGGCCACGTACCGCCCGACGGCGACGTCCTCGCCGACCTCGGTGCGGGGCAGCTCGGCGTCCTGTCCGACGCGGCGCAGGCCCTCCTCGGAGAGCACCCCGGCAAGGGCGTCGGCGGTGCCGGGGACGCCCATCACGTGACCCTTGGGCATCGGACGCAGCGCGCCGCGGGTCCACAGGGCCGCGGTGGCGGTGGCCGGGGGCTGGAGGTCGTCGGCGAGGCCGGCCTCCCTCGCGAGCTCCACGGCTTCGGGGCGGCGGGCGAGGAGCGACTCGGCGCCGAGGTCGACGCGGACGCCGGCGATCTCGCCCGGCAGCAGCTTGCCCCCGACGCGGTCCGAGGCCTCGGCCACTGTCACCGTGGCGCCGCGCAGCAGCAGGCGGTGGGCGGCGGCCAGGCCGGCGACACCGGCTCCGACCACGAGAACGTGCGGGGAACGGCCCAAGCCGTGGTGGGTACCGGTTGCCATGGGTCCACTCTCTCAAACCGCCCGTTTCACCCGGTGTCCGGCCCCGCCCACCCGGCCTGCGGCCACGGGGCCTGCCGTTCGGAGACCGGACCGTGACCGCATCGCGACCTGCGGGGGCGAACACGGCGGGGCTCTCCGGCGTCGGAGGAGTGACAGCACAGGCCGAGCAGCATGTTCGTATCGGGGGACCCATGGTCCGCAAGTCAAGAATTTCGGCAGCGATCCTCCTCGCCGCCTCGCTCGCCCTCGCCGGATGCGCGGGGGGCGGGGGCGACGACGGCGCCATGAAGTCCGACGCCAAGTCCCAGGTCCGCGGCGCGGACGGGCCCCAGGCGGACGGGGCGGGAGCCGCGGACACCTCGGGCAAGGGCGACAACGGAAGCAAGGGCGGCGGGAGCGAGGACTCCGGCCCGGCGCTGGAGACCTCGCACATCATCCGCACCGCCCAGCTCTCGGTCCGCGTCAAGGACGTCCCCGACGCCCTGGCGGAGGTCCGGTCGGTCGCCGAGACGGCAGGCGGCTTCGTGGCTCGGGAGGAGTCCGACACGTACGCGGGGTCCGGCCGCATCGACAGCACCGAGGTCGTGCTGCGCGTCCCGTCGGAGAAGTACGACGAGGTCATGCGGGACCTCAAGGGCACGGGCCGGGTCACCTACCGCTCCTCGAAGGCCGAGGACGTCACCGACCAGGTCGTCGACGTGGAGAGCCGGGTGAAGTCGCAGCGTGCCGCCGTCGACCGGCTGCGCAAGCTGATGGACGACGCGGCCGAACTGGAGGACGTCGTCCTCCTGGAGGGCGAACTCTCCTCCCGGCAGGCCGAGCTGGACTCGCTGCTGGCCCGTCAGGCGTCGTTGAAGGACCGGACCTCGCTGGCGACCGTCACCCTGAGCCTCTTCGACAGCGACCGCGCCGAGGACGAGGACGAGGAGGACAAGGACCCCGGCGTGCTGGATGCCCTCGAGGGCGGCTGGGACGCCTTCGTCACCACCCTGTACTGGATCGTCCTGGTCGTCGGCGCGGTCCTGCCGTTCGCCGTGGTGCTGGGCGCCCTGCTGTGGCTGTGGCTGCGTCTGCGCCGCCGTGCGCGCGCCGCGGACGACCAGCAGTGGCGGGGTCTGCGCGGACGCTCCCGCACCGCTGACGACGCACCGGCCGAGACCCCCGGCGAGGCCGGTGGCGAGGCCGACGGGGCACCGGCCGAGGCCGGCGACGCCGCGGGCGGGGCCGGCGACGGGCAGCACGCCCACCGGTCCTGAGACCGGCCGGTGACCGGCTCGGGCGGTGCCCGCGCGACCCCGGTCCCGTCCACGGCGCTAGCGTGGGCCCCATGAGCAGCGGCGCGAGGCGGGACCGGGAACGACTGGTGGTCATCGGCGGCGACGCGGCGGGCATGTCCGCCGCGTCGCAGGCACGCCGGATGAAGGGCACCGAGGAGCTGGAGATCGTCGCCTTCGAGCGGGGCCACTTCTCCTCGTACTCGGCCTGCGGCATCCCCTACTGGGTGGGCGGGGCGGTCTCCGACCCCGAGGAGCTGATCGCCCGCTCGCCCGACGAGCACCGCGCACGCGGCATCGACCTGCGGATGCGCACCGAGGTCACCGAACTCGACGTCGACGGCGGCCGGGTCCGCGCCCGTGACCTGGAGAGCGGCGAGGAATCCTGGACCTCCTACGACAAGCTGGTGATCGCCACCGGCGCCACGCCGGTGCGGCCCCCGCTGCCCGGCATCGACCTGCCGGGCGTGCACGGCGTGCAGACCCTGGACGACGGCCGGGCGCTGATCGACTCCCTGGAGCGGGCCGGCGGGCGGCGCGCGGTGGTGGTGGGCGCCGGTTACATCGGCGTCGAGATGGCCGAGGCGCTGATCAACCACGGTTTCGAGGTCACGGTGGTCAACCGCGGCAAGGAGCCGATGTCCACCCTCGATCCGGACATGGGCCGCAAGGTGCACACCGCCATGGAGGGCCTGGGCATCACCATGGTGAACGAGACGGACGTCACCGCCGTCCTCGCCGGTGAGGACGGCCGCGCCCGCGCCGTGCGGGCCGGGGACCGGGAGTATCCGGCGGACGTGGTGGTGCTGGGCATCGGCGTCCGGCCGGAGACCACCCTCGCGCGGGCCGCCGGTCTCCCGCTCGGGGTGAGCGGCGGCCTCCTCACCGACCTGGGCATGCGGGTGCGCGGGCACCGGAACATCTGGGCCGGCGGGGACTGCGTGGAGGTGCTCAACCTGGTCTCCGGCCAGCAGCAGCATGTGGCCCTGGGCACGCACGCCAACAAGCACGGCCAGGTCATCGGCGCCAACGCCGGCGGCGGTTACGCCACCTTCCCGGGCGTGGTGGGCACGGCCGTCAGCAAGGTGTGCGACCTGGAGATCGCCCGCACCGGGCTGCGGGAGAAGGACGCGCTGCGCGCCGGGATGCGCTTCCACGCCGTCACGATCGAGTCGACCAGCCGGGCCGGCTACTACCCGGGCGCGTCGTCGATGACCGTGAAGATGCTGGCCGAGGTGCGTACCGGGAAGCTGCTCGGCGTGCAGATCGTGGGCCGTGAGGGCGCCGCCAAGCGGGTGGACGTGGCGGCGGTGGCGCTGACCGCCGGGATGACGGTGGAGCAGATGACGGCCCTGGACCTGGGGTACGCGCCGCCGTTCTCCCCGGTGTGGGACCCGGTGCTGGTGGCGGCCCGCAAGGCGGCCGCGGCGGTGCGGGCGCACCACGTCTGAACTGCGGGACGGCGGGCACCCCTGATCCCGTGGTGATCCCGGTGCACGACCTCAATCCGGCGCGACGCACCCCGTGGGTGCTGTACGCGCTGATCGTCGCGAACGTCGTCGTGTTCCTCCTGACGCCCGGCACCACGGGGTCGCTCACCGGGAACGTGCCGCTGGCGGAACTCTGCCGTCTGGAGGCGTTCCTGGACCGGTTCGCGGCCGTCCCCCAGGAGCTGATCCACCACCGGCTGCCCCGTCTGGTGCCGACGGGTGAGACCGGCGTCGGCCCGGGGGGCGCGGGCTGTGTGGTGCGGCCTCCGGGGTACGAGAAGTCGCCGGAGCTCAGCGTGCTGTCCGCGATGTTCCTGCGGCGGCTGGCTGCACCTGCTGGGGAACATGCTGTTCCTGTGGATCTTCGGCGACAACGTCGAGGACCGCATGGGCCACTGGCGGTTCGCCCTGTTCTACCTGGTCTGCGGCTACGCGGCGGCCTACGCCTACTCCCTGCTCAACGCGGCCTCCGCCACCCCGCTGATCGGCGCCTCCGGGGCGGTGGCCGGGGTCCTCGGCGCCTATCTGGTGCTCTATCCCCGCGCCCGGGTCTGGGTCCTGGTGCCCTTCCTCGTCTTCCTCCCGCTCCGCCTGCCCGCCTGGATCGTCCTGGGCGCGTGGTTCGCCCTGCAGGCCGTCTACTCCTCCGGCGGCGGCGGCGTCGCGGGCGCCGGCACCGTCGCCTACCTCGCCCATGTGGCGGGCTTCCTGGCCGGCATGCTGCTGGCCCTGCCGCTGCGGCCCGGCACCACCCAGCCGCCGGAACCGCCGCGGATCGCCTTCGGGCGGCAGGCCCGGCGGACCTGGTGACCATCGCGGTCGCGGTTCCCTGCCGTGCCCACTGCCTCCGGAACCGTGACCGCCACGCCCGGCCCCACGCCCGGCCACGGGGCGGGCGCCCCTCGGCCGGGTGTGGATCGGGTCAGGCGGCGGTCGCGGCGCGGGTGACGGCGGCCAGTTCGGCGCGCAGGGCGGCGAAGCGGGGGTCGCCGCGCAGGGCGGCCGCGTCCGTGGTGGTCCCGCGCGGGAGCGGCACCGTCATCTCGTCCACGATCCGCCCCGGCCCGGCCGCCATCACCAGGACCCGCGAGCCGAGCAGCACCGCCTCCTCCGCGGAGTGCGTCACGAACAGGACGGTCGTGCCGGTGCTCGCGGCCAGGGTCCGCAGTTCCTCCTGAAGCCGCTCCCGGGTGAACGCGTCCAGGGCGGCGAACGGCTCGTCCATCAGCAGGATCTGCGGCTCGGTGGCCAGCGCGCGGGCGATCGCGACACGCTGCTGCTGGCCGCCGGACAGTTCCCACGTGCGCCGCCCCGCCATGCCGGCCAGCCCGACGAGCGACAACAGCTCCGCCACCCTGGCGGCCCGTCCGGCGCGGGCGACCCCCTTGCGGGCGAGCGCGAAGGAGAGGTTGCCGCCCACCGTGCGCCAGGGGAAGAGGCGTGGCGTCTGGAAGACCACGCCGGTCGCGCGACGGACCTCCACCGTGCCCGCCGCGGGCCGCTCCAGGCCCGCGACCAGCCGCAGCAGCGTGGTCTTGCCGCACCCGGACGGGCCGACCAGCACCACGAACTCCCCCGGCCGCACGGTGAGGGAGGCGTCGGCGACGGCGGTGACCGGACTCCTCGGGGTGCCGTAGCGGACGGTGACCTCGCGCAGGCGGATGTCGGGCTCAGCCGGTGACACGGGCCAGCTCCTCCACCGCGAGGGCCTTCTCGAAGACGGAGCGGGCGGGGACCGCGTCGACGGCCTTCTGCGCCTTGAGGAACCGGGCGGCGTCGTGGAGGCTGCCGGCCAGTGCGCCCGGGGCCCCGGGCGCACCGAGGTGGTCGGCTCCCGCCTGCTCCTCGGCGGTGAGCAGCATCAGCTGGCCGAGCTGCTCCTTCGCCTCCTCCGCGCTCAGGCCGAGCTCGGCGCCGATGGCGGCGGCCGCCTCGTCGGGGCTCTTCCTGGCGAGCTCGACTGCCTGGTTCTCCGCCGCGAGCCAGGCGTCCACGACGTCGGGGTGCTGTTCGGCGAAGGCGGTGGTGACGACGCCCAGGTCGGCGGTGGGCCTGCCCTGCTCGGCGATCTCGCGGCTGGTGACGAGGACGGTGCCGTCCTTCGCGAGTTCGGAGAGGGTGGGCGTCCACACGTAGGCGGCGTCGATGTCGCCGCGCTGCCAGGCGGCGAGGGCGTCCTGCGGCTGGAGGTCGACCAGCTTCACGTCGGACTGCTCCAGTCCGGCCTCCTCCAGCGCGGCCAGCAGGGAGTAGTGGGTGGTCGATCCGAAGGGGGCGGCCACCTTCCTGCCCTTGAGTTCCTCGACGGACCCGATGCCCTTCCTGGCGACGAGGGCCTCGTTGTCACCGATCACGTCGTGGATCCAGACGACCTTGTACGGAATGTTCAGCGGCTTCGACAGGCCCTTGGCGACGGCGCTGGATCCGGCCAGGCCGAGGTCCACGGATCCGGCGATCACCGCGGTGTTGACGTCGGCGCCGGAGTCGAACTTCACCCATTTCACGTCGGCGTCCGGGAGCGCCTTCTCCAGCAGCTTCCGGTTCTTCACCACGAGGTCGGCGTTGGGTATCGCCTGGTAGGCGATGCGCACCTGGGTCCTTCCGGCGCTCCCGGCGCCGTCGCCGTCGTCGGCGCCCGTTCCGCAGGCGGTCGCGGCGAGAGCGGTCAGCACCGTGGCGGAGGCGAGGAGGAGGGTGCGGCGGGCGGTGCGGCGGGCGAACGGGGCCATGACGGTTCCTTCGTGCGAGGCGGCGCGGAAAGGCGCCGCGGGGCGGGACTCGGGGGTGGGGCGGGAGGCGGGCGGTGGCCCGGGGCGGGCGCTCACCGGCGGCCTCGCCAGGGGACCGTCAGCCGCTCCAGTCCGCGGAAGGCGGCGTCCAGGACGATTCCGGAGAGACCGATGGCGATGATCCCGGCGATGACGACATCCGTCTGGTTGTAGCGCTGGGCGTCGCGGATCATGCCGCCGATGCCGGGCACGCCGTTGACGGTCTCGGCGGCGACGACCGAGGTGTAGGCGACGCCGAGGGCGATCCGCACGCCGGTGAGGATCTCGGGAAGCGCGGCCGGCAGCCGCACCGACAGCAGCAGCGTCACCGGGCCCGAGCCGAGGGTCCGGGCCGCCTCGACCAGGTCGCCCGGCACGCCGCGCACCGCCGCCGCGGTCGCCGCCGCGATCGGCGGCAGCGCGGCGACGACGAGCAGCCAGATCTTCGGGGACTCGTCGATGCCGAACCAGATGACCAGCAGCGAGAGGTAGGCCAGCGGCGGCAGCGTCCGCAGGAACGTGACCGCCGGCTCCAGCACCACGGCGACCGGCTTGACCACGCCGATCAGCAGGCCGAGCGGGATGCCGACGAGGGCCGCGTACCCGGTGCCGACGCCGATCCGGCGCAGCGACACCGCCAGGTGCTCGGCGAGCAGGTGTCCGCTGTGGCCGCGGACGCCGTCGTGGACGGTCGACGCCTCCACGAAGGCGCTCCACACCTCGGCCGGGGAGGGCACGAGGACGCGCGGCCACAGCCCCGCCACGACGACCGCCTGCCAGGCGGCGAGGAGGACCGCGAGGGCGACCAGCCGCAGGGCGGTCCAGCGCAGGACCGCGGGGCGACGCCGCCGCGCGGGCGGCTCGTCGGCGGGCGGCGCCACCGGCAGGGTCTCCTCGACGAGGGTCATCGGGCGGCCTCGGTGAGGGCGCGGAGCCGGGGGGCGACCTCTTCGCCGACCCGGAGGGCCTCCTCCAGGTGGGGGTAGCCGGAGAGGACGAACTCGTCGACGCCCAGTTCGCGGTACTCGAAGAGGCGCCGGGCCACCTCGTCGTGCGAGCCGACCAGGGCGGTGCCCGCGCCCTCGCGGACCAGTCCGATGCCCGCCCACAGGTTGGGCGCGACGGTCAGGTTCTCGGCCGTGCCGCCGTGCAGGGCCGTCATGCGGGCCTGGCCGGTGGAGTCCATGCGGGCGAAGCGTTCCTGGGTGGCGCGGATCGCCTCGGGGTCCAGGCGGCCGAGGATGCGGTCGGCCTCCGCCCAGGCCTCGGCGGCGGTGTCGCGGGTGATCACGTGCAGCCGCAGCCCGAACCGCACGGTCCGGCCGGCGGCGGCCGCCTTGCCGCGGAGCCGCTCGACGCGCTCGGCGACGGCAGCCGGGGGCTCGCCCCACAGCAGTTGGACGTCGGCCTGGCGGGCGGCGACGTCCTCGGCGGCCGGGGACGCGCCGCCGAAGTAGAGGGGCACCGGGGCGGCGAGGGTGGGGTTCTCCAGCCGGGCTCCGCTCACCCGCACGTGCTCGCCCTGGTGGTCGACCGGCTTGCCGGCCAGCAACTCGCGTATGACGTGCATGAGTTCGCCGGTGCGGGCGTAGCGCTCGTCCTTGGGCAGGTGGTCGCCGTACGCCCGCTGCTCGGCCGGGTCGCCGCCGGTGACCACGTTCAGCGCGATCCGGTCCCCGAACAACCGGCGGAAGGTGTCGGCCTGTTGGGCGAGCAGGGTGGGGCCGGTCAGGCCGGCCCGGAAGGCGACGAGGAAGCCGATCCGTTCGGTGACCGCGGCGACGGCCGGCGTCAGCACCCAGGGGTCCACGCAGCCCAGGCCGACCGGGGTGAGCAGCTTGTCGAAGCCGGCCCGCTCCGCGGCCCTGGCCACCTGGGCCAGGTACCCCAGGTCGGCGGGGCGGCGGGTGGCGGTCCGGGAGCGGGCCTGGACGGCGGTGACGCCGCCGGGATCACGGCCGTCGCCGCCGGTCGGCAGGAACCAGTGCAGGACGGGGGCAGGGCGCACGGGCATGGCGAAGCACCTCTGTGAGGGAAGGGGTGAGCGCGACGCCGGGCGGGCGCCGCACGGGGAGGAGGTGGCGCGCGAGGGCGCGCCGTCACCGCGGGACGGCGGAACGGGAAAGGGCGCCGGCCGGGCGTGGAGAACGCCTCAGCGCGGCATTGTCGTGCGCGCGGTCAGCTGCGGACGGCGCGGCACGGGAGGTCGGCCCGACACAGCATCCCGGCGACACGCAGAAGGTCCACGTGGCGGCGGGTGACGAGGAAGGGGGCCATGGGCGCATTGTGTATCCACCGGTGACGCGCATCAAGAGCGTGTCCGCCATCCGGAATCCGATCTCACACGCCGGACGCCCCGCCTGGTCCGCCACCCCCTCGCCCGGCGGGCCCGCACGCCACGGACAATGGACCCATGCGCATCTCTGCCAGGGCGGACTACGCGGTACGGGCCGCACTGCAGCTCGCCGCCTCGCGGGACGACGGCCCGGTGACGGCCGAGGCCATCGCCGAGGCCCAGGACATCCCGCACAAGTTCCTCGAGGGCATCCTCAACGACATGCGCCGGGGCGGCCTGGTGACGAGCCGGCGGGGCGGCAACGGCGGCTACCGCCTCGCCGCCCCGCTGATTCCGTCAGCGTCGCCGACGTCATCCGCGTCGTGGACGGCCCCCTGGTCTCGGTGCGGGGGGTGCGCCCGCCGGACCTCGCCTACACCGGCCCAGCCGCCTCCCTGCTCCCGCTGTGGATCGCCCTGCGGGCCAACGTGCGCGAGATCCTGGACGGCGTGTCGCTCGCCGACCTCGCGGCGTCACAACTGCCGCAGCAGGTAACGGAGTTGGCCGACCGTCCGGACGCCTGGACGAACCCCTGACCGGACCGGCACGTTCCGCCTGATCCCATCATCCGAGAAGCCGCTGTCCGGGATCTGAAACACATCTTGGTCCCCGGCCGGGTTTCTGCCACGATCCCCAGCATTCAGGTAGGAAAGACCAGGAAACGAAGTGAGGGGTGTCATGCGTCCGTTCGACCGCGCCACCCTGTCGTCCCTCCTCCTGACCTCGCGCCGGCACGTCGACCTCGGCCGCACCTCGAGCGCCATCTGTCGCTCCGTCTGAGCCGACCGCCCCGTTCCGCCCGCCCCGGCGGTCCGGCCCGCGGGACGGCGGCGCCCCATGCCGCGCACCGGGCGTCCGCACCACCCGTGCATCTTCCTCCGTCCTCCGGCGCCTGACGGTCCTTCGGCCGTCGACGGGCCCCGGTGGACGGAACAACGGCGTACCCACCGGGTTCCGCCATGCCTTCCCGCGTTCCACGCGTTCCAGCCCTTCCTCGAGAGGACACCTCCGTGTCTGCCGTCAGACCGCTCAGCGCCCTGCGCACCCTCGCCGCCCTCACCGCTCTCCCCCTCCTGCTCACCGCCTGCGGCTACGGTTCCGACGCCGCCGACGACAGCAAGGAGACCAAGGTCTCGGCGGACGCGAAGAAGCTCTCCGCCGACGAGGTGAAGATCGGCTACTTCCCGAACCTCACCCACGCGACGGCCCTGGTGGGCGTCCAGGAGGGCCTGCTCCAGAAGGAGCTCGGCGGCACCACGATCAAGGCGTCCACCTTCAACGCCGGCCCGTCGGAGATCGAGGCGCTCAACGCCGGGTCGATCGACATCGGCTGGATCGGCCCCTCCCCGTCCATCAACGGCTACACCAAGTCGGCCGGCAAGAGCCTGCGCGTCATCAGCGGGTCCGCCTCCGGCGGCGTGAAGCTGGTCGTCAACCCGGACAAGATCAAGACCCTGGACGACGTCAAGGGCAAGAAGATCGCCACGCCTCAGCTCGGCAACACCCAGGACGTCGCGTTCCTCAACTGGGTCGCGGAGAAGGGGTGGAAGGTCGACGCGGAGAGCGGCAAGGGCGACGTCTCCGTCTTCCGCACCGACAACAAGATCACCCCGGACGCCTACAAGTCCGGTTCCATCGACGGCGCCTGGGTGCCCGAGCCGACCGCCTCCAAGCTGGTCGCCGAGGGCGGCAAGGTGCTGCTCGACGAGTCGGACCTGTGGCCGGACAAGCAGTTCGTCATCACCAACATCATCGTGTCGCAGAAGTTCCTCGACGAGCACCCCGACGTCGTCGAGGCGGTGCTGCGCGGCTCGGTGAAGACCAACGCGTGGATCAACGCCAACCCGGACGAGGCCAAGGCCTCCGCCAACGCGGCGCTGAAGGAGCTGACGGGCAAGGACCTGCCGGCCGAAGTCCTGGACCCGGCCTGGAAGTCCGTCACCTTCCTCGACGACCCGCTGGCCGCCACGCTCGACGCGCAGGCGCAGCACGCGGTGAAGGCCGGCCTGCTGGAGAAGCCGAGCCTGAAGGGCATCTACGACCTCGCCCCGCTGAACAAGGTTCTCAAGGCCGAGGGCAAGGACGCGGTCGACGACGCCGGTCTCGGCGTCCGGTAGGCCGGCATCCGGCCCCCTCGGGCCGGACCCCAGGAGGCGGTGGCCGAGCGGCCACCGCCTCCGCGGCGTTCCGGGACGGGACGGGGCGGGGCGGCATTCGACCCCGACTCGGGGGTACCCGCCACCTCGTGACGCGCCCACCGGTCAGGAGGCAGGAGCCATGCACATCGTTCCGGACGGCGGGGATTCCCTCCAGGGCGGGAACGCGGGTCCCGAGTCCGTCATCACCGTCTCCCTGTGGATGAGCGTCTGCGCCTCCGCGGTGCTGACCGTGCTGGGAGTGATCGTGGCCTTCGTCGAACCGGCGGTCGGGGTGACCCTCGGTGTCACGGGGGTCCTCTTCGCGGTCGGCACGTTCCTGGCCCTGCGGGGCCGAAGGCACTCCGACGCCTAGCGGCACACCTGAACTTGCGTTCGACGACAAGGAGTTGACGCGGTGACACGTCTCGACGAAGGGACCGTGCCCCTGGCCGCGCTCTGGTTTCCCCACGGTGCGGCCGGAGTCGTGCTGCTGGTGATCGCCTTCGCGGCGATCGTCGCGGGCGTCTTCATGGGGCGGAGGGGCGGACGGTAGTCCCGCCCACCGTGACCAGGCCGGACTCGTAGGCCAGCACGACGAGTTGGGCGCGGTCGCGGACGTCGAGCTTGGTCATGGCGCGGTTGACGTGTGTCTTGGCGGTCAGCGGGCTGATCACCATGCGGGCGGCGATCTCGTCGTTGGAGAGGCCGCGCGCGACGAGGGTGACGGCTTCGCGTTCACGGGCGGTCAGCCGGTCCAGCACGGCGGCCGGGGCGGCGGGGGGCGGCTGGGCGAGGTGGCGGTCGATCAGCCGCCGGGTCAGGGCCGGCGCGAGCAGCGCCTCGCCCCGCGCGGCCACGCGCACCGAGTGCACCAGGTCGTCGGGGAGGATGTCCTTGACCAGGAACCCGGCGGCCCCGGCCCGCAGCGCGTCCAGGACGTACTCGTCCATGCCGTAGTTGCTGAGGACGACGACGTGCACCCCGGCCAGTGCCGGGTCGGCGGCGACGCGGCGGGTGGTCGCGATGCCGTCGAGGACCGGCATCCGGATGTCGACCAGCATCACGTCGGGCAGGTGCCGCGCGGCGAGGGCGAGGCCCTCCTCGCCGTCGCCGGCCTCGGCGACCACCTCGATGTCCGTCTCCAGGCTCAGCAGGGCGCGGAATCCGCTGCGGATCAGCGGCTGGTCGTCGACGAGCAGGACACGGATCACGACGCCGGCTCCACGGGAAGTTCGGCGTGGACCGTGAAGCCGCCCCCGTCGCGCGGCCGGGCGTCGAGCCGGCCGCCGAGCGCGGTGACGCGTTCACGCATGCCGAGCAGCCCCAGCCCCGAGGCGGGGACCGCGGGCGGGGCGGCCGTGCCGTCGTCGTCGATCCGGACGGTCAGCCGGTCCGCCCCGTGACGGACGCTGACGTCGGCCGTGGTCGCGCCGACAGCGTGGCGGGCGGTGTTGGTGAGCGCCTCCTGGACGATCCGGTAGGCGGTCCGGGCCACCGCGGCCGGCACGTCCCGCCGCTCCCCCTCGACCCGCAGGGTCGCCCCGACACCGGCCGACCGGGCCCGTTCCACCAGGTCGGGGAGGTGTTCCAGGCCGTGGGGCGGGGCGGTGTCGTCGTCCCGCAGCGCCTCCAGGGTGGCCCGCAGCTCCCGGCTCGCCTCCCGCGCGGCCTCCTGGATCGCCGACAGCGCGGGCGGCACCTCCTCGCCCCGCCGCCGGGCCACGTGGACGGCGACCTCTGCCTGGAGCTTGACGATCGATATCTGGTGGGTGAGCGCGTCGTGCAGTTCCCGTGCGATGTGCAGCCGTTCCTCGTCCGCGCGGCGCCGGGCGGTCTCCTCCCGGGTCCGCTCGGCCTCGTCCGCACGCCGCTCCGCCTGACGCACGGCCTCCCCTGCGGCGAAGGCGGCGACGAGCCACGCCAGTTCGAGGACGTGCCGTGGCCGGGCGAGGACCTCGGCGACGGGCTGTCCGTCGCGCAGCAGCAGGGCGCAGACGTGCAGCGCGGCCAGCAGGACCGCCGAGACCGCCAGGGCGAAAGGACGCCGGCCGGCCCGCACCGCCCCGTACACGGCGACCAGGTAGGGCACGGCCAGCACCTCGGCGCCGGCCGCCTGGTATCCCAGCGCGCACAGCGCGGTGACGACCAGGACAGCCAGGGGCGCGCGGCGCCGGGCGGCGAGCGCGAGGCCACAGGAGCCGAGGAGCACCAGGGCGGGCACGCCGAGGCGTCCGTCGCCTCCGGACAGCGTGCCTTCGGACAGGCCGCCCTCGGACAGGGCGCCCTCGGACAGGCCGCCGACGATCAGCAGGGCCGCCGCGCCGAGGGCGGTCATCGCGTCCACGGCGGCCGGCGGGACGCGCAGCCGCCCCTTCTCCACGCACAGGGCCATGCCCGCACCCTAGTGACCTCCCGGGCGGTGCGGATCCGGCTCACGGACGAGGGCCGGCTACCGCGTCCGCGGTACCCGCGGGCCGGGCTGCGGCCCGCGGAGCAGGTCGTGATGTCCGCGTCCGGGGGACGCCCCGAGCACCGGTCCGGCGACATGCTCAGGGCCGGACGAAAGGGGAACGACATGGTGAACGGCACGGACGCGGCACAGCTCTGGTCGGCGGCGCCCGCGGGCGGGGCCATCGGCGACGGGCGGACCGGGGCGAACCTGGCGCTGCTGGCGGCGGCGGTGGGCCTGGTCCTGGGCTGGTGGGCGCTGCGCACGGCGGCCCGGGGGGAGGCCGCCCGGGCGCGGAGCCTCACCGTTGCGGCGGTCGTGGCGGGGGTCACGGGCGTGGCGCTCGGGGTGCTGCACGTGGCGACGGCCGCCGACGGCCCGGGCACCGGCAACGGTTTCGCCGGGGGGATCGTGGCGGTCCTCCTGGGGTCGGCCGCCGTCGCCGTGGGCCTGCGCGCCCGCTCCCGCGCCGCCCTGACCGCGCGGGAGGGGTGAGCGTCCCGCGGCGGGGCCCCTCGCCGACGGAACCGGCCGCCGGTGACGCACGGCGCCACGCCGCGCGGGCGGCCCGGGGGACGCGACCGGTCCCCCGGCTGCCCCGGCGGGTTTGTCCCGCGGCGGCTCGTCACGGAAGGTCGGGGTATGAGGCGACGAACGGCCAGGGCCACCCGGGGGCAGCCGGGGCTGCTGCTCCGGGCGTGGCGGCGGCTCGCGGCGTACGCCCTGATCCGCCAGGCCCGCGACCTGGAGCTGATGCACCGCGCGCTCGGGTTCGCGACCCTCGCCCTCGTCACCCTCGCCCCGCTGCTGATCGTCATCGCCGCCGCCGACCCCTTGGGCCGCGGCGGCTTCGCCTCCTGGCTGGCCGACGGCATGGGGCTGCCGGACCGGTCGGCGCGCGTCCTGACGGACATCTTCAGCCCACCCCCGAAGGTCGTCGGCTCCACCAGCGTGCTCGGCGGCATCACGCTGGCCCTCTTCGGCGTGGCCTTCGGCGGCAGCGTGCAGAACGGCTACGAGCGGATCTGGGGTCTGCCCGCGGGGCCCTGGCACCGCGTGTGGCGGCAAGGGGTGTGGCTGATCGCGCTGACCGCCTACCTGTACCAGGAGGTCCTCACCCGGGAACTCCCCGGTGGGGTGCGGATCGCCATCAGCTCCGCGCTGGGCACCCTGTTCTTCTGGTGGGGCCAGCACTTCCTCCTCGGCGGCCAGATCGTCTGGCGCCGCCTGTTCCCCGGCGCCCTGTGCACGATGATCGGCCTGATCGGCCTGCGCGGGTTCTCGTACTACGTGTTCACGCCGCTGATCGTCACCAACGCGATCAGCTACGGAGCCGTCGGCATCGTCCTGGTGGTGGAGTCCTGGCTGATCGGCGTGGGCTTCGTCGTCCACGGCGGCGCGCTGTTCGGCCACTGGCTGCTGCACCACCACGGCCCCGAGCGCCCACGCGGGTCCCGGTGGACGCGGATCCGGTGACCCCGCCGGGGTCCCGCCCGCCGCACGATGACGCGATATGCACGGGCGGCCCCGTCCCCGGGTGGGCAGGGAACGGGCATGGCATCCACCTCACGCGCCCTGACGACCGCCGCGGCCCTGCTGACCGGGACCGTCGCCCTCTACATGACCCTGGTGGCCGTCGGGAACATCACCGACTTCGGCACCAACCAGGCCTTCGTGCGCCACGTCCTCGCCATGGACACCACCTTCGAGGACCCCGACCTGATGTGGCGGGCCGTCACCGACACCCGGCTCCAGGACGCCGCGTACGTGCTGGTCATCGCCTGGGAGAGCGTCACCGCGCTGGTGCTGCTGCTCGGCGCCTGGCGGTGGCTGCGGCGGGACGGCCGCGCGCGGGCCCGGCGGGTCAGCACGTACGGGCTGCTCATGACGATGCTGCTGTTCGGCGCCGGCTTCATCGGCGTCGGCGGCGAGTGGTTCGCCATGTGGCAGTCGGAGCAGTGGAACGGCCTGGAGGCCGCCACCCGGGTCTTCCTGATGAGCGGCGTCGTGCTGATCGTCGTGAACCTTCCGCACGGGGAACCGGCCGAGGAGTGAGCCGCACCGGACGGCGGGCGGCGCCGCGCGGGCGGCGCCGCGCGGGCACCGCCCCGTCGACGCCCGCGTCAGTCCGCCGAGGCGCTCACCCGCAGCACCAGCCGGCCCCGTACCTCGCCCCGCTCCAGTCTGCGGTGCGCCTCGGCCGTCGCGGTGAGCGGCAGCACCACGACGGCCCGGGGACGCAGGAGGTCCTCCGTCAGCATCCGGTTGACGCAGGCGGCCGCCTCGGCGAGCTCGTCGGTCCGCGCGTAGGAGAGGGCGAAACCGGTCACCGATGCGCCGCGCAGGTAGAGCGGCCCGACCGGCAGCACCGGCCGGGTCCCGAGCCCGGCCATGACCACCACCCGTCCCCGTGGCGCGAGGAGCGCCACCGCCGCCTCGAGGTCGTTGTGGCCGGAGGTGTCGAGGTGCAGGTCGACCCCGTCGGGCGCGGCGGCGCGGATCAGGGCGGGCAGGTCGGGGTCGTGGCGGTCGACCACGTGCCGGGCCCCGAGGGCACGGCAGTAAGCGGCGTCGCGGTCCGAGGCGACGGCCACCACCCGAGCCCCGGCCTGCGCGGCCATGACGACGGCGGCGCCGCCCACGTTCCCGGCGGCGCCGAGGACGCAGACCGTCTCCCCGGCCCGCAGACGCCCGTGGGTGAACAGTGCGAGGTAGGCCGTCGCCGCCGGATGGGCCAGGGCCACGGCGTCCACCGCGTCGGCGCCCTCGGGCAGGCGGTAGAGGCGGTCGGCGGCCACCACGGCCTGCTCCGCCGCGGCCCCCTGGCGCCCGCCGTGCCCCAGGCTGTTGCACCACACCCGGTCCCCCGGCCGGAACCCGGGCGCGCCGGGCCCGGCCTCCGCGACGGTGCCGACCAGGTCACGCCCGATCACGAACGGGAAGGGCACCGGCGTCCGCCACGCCCCGGAGCGCACGAACGTGTCGACCGGGTCGACCGCGGTCGCCCCGACGTCGACCAGGACGTCGCAGGGTCCCGGCCGGGGCGGCGGCAGCTCCCCGACCCGGATGACGTCGGGCGGACCCAGCTCTTCGATGTACGCGGCCTGCATGAGGCCGAGTGTGACCTGCCGGGCGCGCGGCGCGGGGGCGGCGGACCGTCACGGGCGGCGTGTCCCACCGCCCGGCCCATCAGGCGGACTCGCCGGGCCTCAGGTAGCGGTAGACGTCACCGGTCTCCTCGGCGAGCCAGCCGTTCGCGCCGGCGAGGCCCCGCTCGTTGATCTGGGCGTCGTGGATCGCGAAGGCCCGCCGTGGCGCGACCGCCTTGACGAAGTCGATCGCCTCGGAGGTCCGCAGCCAGGACCCGTGCAGGGGCACCAGCAGCGTGTCGACCGGCTCCTGCGGCACGTGCAGCGAGTCGCCGGGGTGGTAGAGCTCCTGGTCGACGACGTACCCGAGGTTCGCGCAGTCCGGCCGGTCCCCGTAGATGAACGCGTGCCGTCCCCCGACCGCCCTGACGCGGAACCCCGCGGCGGTGAACTCCTCCCCCGCGGACACCGGGACCGTCTCCAGGCCGGGGAGGTCCGCGGCGGCGGGCGCGTACACCGGCACCCCGAGCCCGGCCAGGCGCAGGACGTCGACGTGGTCGGCGTGCTCGTGGGTCACCAGCACGGCGTCCGCCCCGCTCAGCGCGGACGGTTCGCTCCACACCCCGGGGTCGACGACCAGGGTCCGCCCCTCGTGCTCCAACCGGACACAGGCATGGGTGTACTTGACGATCCTCATGACGCCCCGACGTACGGCCCGGGCGCGTCCCCCGACAGCGTCACCCCCACGCCGCACGCCGGCCCGGAAAGTGCCTCCAGTGCCCGTCGGAGACGACCTCGACGGTGTCACCGGTCACCTTGAGGGCGGTGTCGTCGTCGATCGCGTACGCCGGGCCCGCAAGGCCGACTGCCCACTTCTCCGCCTCGGCCATGGTGTTCTCCGGCAGGTTCACGTGGTCCAGGTGCGGAAAGATCGAGAAGTCGAGGACGCCCAGTGTGCTGTTGTCACCGGTGGGTGGCTGCCAGTTGTAGGACTCGACGAAGTCCCGCCCGATGTCGGGGGTCAGCACCATGCTCCCGGCGCTCGCTCCGACGTAGACCGTCTCGTGCAGGGACGGCATGAGGTCCGCCAGCCCGGACCGCCGCATCCAGTGACACAGGTACAGGGCGTCGCCGCCTCCCACCAGCAGGGCGTCGGTCTCCCCCAGCAGGGGGACCCAGTTCTCCTCGCCGATGCTCGGAAGTGCGGTGAGCTCCAGCACTCCGAGCGACTTCCACCCCAACTCGCACAGGGTCATGACGGATCGCCCCGTGATCAGGCGGTACGCGCTACCAGGACCGCCGGCCATGGCGTAGGCCGCGGTGGGGACGCAGAGGGCGGAGGCCTCGGAGATCGGCTTGCCGAGCAGGTCGACCAGCGCGTTCTCGACGCTCGGGCTCTTGATGCCGGCGGACGTGAGCAGAAGTTTCAAGGCTCCTCCAGGTTCGGGTGCGACGGTGCTCCGACGGACAGACCCCGGACCCTCCCGAAACTCATCGCCGCCCCAGGTGCACCTCCGCGGGCCGGCCGCCCGTTCGTCCTGACCGGCCGACACACCCCCTACTCCCCCACGACCCGGACCCGGGACGGCGTTCGACGCGACCCCGCCGGCGCGAGCGCCCGATCACCGGTTGCGGCGACGCGGAATCCGCAGGACGGCCCAGCCCACGAGAGCGAAACCGAACAGAAGGGAGACCGCCATCCGTACAACAAGCACACCACCGCCGGTGCGCATGTGATCAGCAGGACGGTTGTCACCGTCACGCCTCAGGTCCGTACCGCACACGCCGCCACAAGAAGATGCCGACGGCGATGACCGGTGCCGTCGATACGAGGATCACGACCCGATCCACCTCCATCGCCCCCAGGACGACAGCCAGTCCGGTCCCGACGGTCAGAAAGGCTGCGGCCAGCAATCTCATTGCACCACCCCATCCGGCGAGGTTCGGTGAGGGACAGCTCTACCTCGGGCGCTTTCGGAAGTAGAGGATGATGACCAGCACGCAGGCGAGAGACCCGAAGAAGAGGTACGGGCCCCACCCTTCCGGGATCCACCAGCCTTTGCCCTCCGAGGCGATGCGCATCATTTCCCCTCCGTCCGGGAGCGCCACGACGGGTCCGGGTGCGCCGGTGAGGTGCAGTCGCTCGTGCCCCCGTTCGCCATGAAGTTGAGGGTGCCCCGGTGTTCCCCGTCGAAGCCCACTTTCCACGCGGGCCAGCGGTGAATGGGAGCCGGGCGCGGCTTTCCGGCGATGGAGGCCGCCCCGGACGGGGGGCGCCGCCGGTACGTGGTCGGCGTCGCCCGCCCCCACCCCACGACGGGCCGGGGGCGGTCGGTCCTCGGGGGGCACCGGGCCGTGAGCCGACTGCGCCGAAAGTCACAGTGCCGTCCCACCAGGCATCGGTCCCGGAATTCCCACGGAACCCTGCTCGAACACACGACCCGTTGTACCCTGGACGAATCGCCCTTGACCTGCAAGAACGCAGGCAGGGAGCCTAGTGGACCGGAGTACCTCCATGCTGCGCACCATGTTCAAATCCAAGATCCACCGCGCCACGGTCACCCAGGCCGATCTCCACTACGTGGGATCGGTGACCGTCGACGCCGACCTGCTGGACGCCGCCGACCTGCTGCCCGGCGAGCTCGTCCACATCGTCGACATCACCAACGGCGCCCGCCTCGAGACGTACACCATCGAGGGCGAGCGCGGCTCCGGTGTGATCGGGATCAACGGCGCCGCCGCCCACCTGGTGCAGCCCGGCGATCTGGTGATCCTCATCAGCTACGCCCAGGTGGACGACGCCGAGGCGCGCTCGATGAAGCCGCGCGTGGTGCACGTCGACGAGGCGAACCGGATCGTGGCGCTCGGCTCCGACGCGTCCGAGCCCGTTCCGGGGACCGACCAGCGGCGAAGCCCGCAGGCCGTGGGGGTCTGACCCCCGCGGACCGACCGCGACCGCCGCCGCCCCCGAGGGGCGGCGGCGGTTTTTTGTTGCGCGAATGCGTGCGCGAGGGCTTGCCGGACCGATCCGTCACCCCTTAAATCAAACCCTGAATTAAGTCGTGCCCTCAGCTCCACCCCCTCCTCCACCCCCATGGAGTCCCTGTATGAGATTCAGAACCTTAAGCGTCGCCTTCGCCGCCGTCGCGGCGCTGCTCGCCCTCCCCGCGCCCGCCGCGACGGCCGCCCCCGCGGCTCCCGCGGACGGCGCGGCCTCGGCGGCAGCGGCCGCCGACGTGCCCCTGTCCCAGGGCCGCACGGCCACCGCGTCGTCCACCGAGAGCGCGGTGTACGCCGCCGGGCTCGCGGTCGACGGCGACACCGGCACCCGGTGGTCCTCCGCGGCCTCCGACAACCAGTGGCTGCGCGTCGACCTCGGCGCGAGCGCCACGGTCAGCCAGGTGGTGCTGCGCTGGGAGGCCGCCTACGCGGCCGACTACCGCGTCCAGTTCTCCCAGGACGGCTCGACCTGGACCGACGCCCGCAAGGTGACCGGCTCCGACGGCGGCACCGACACCGTCGACGTCTCCGGCAGCGCCCGTCACGTGCGGGTGTACGCCGACCGCCGGGCCACCCAATGGGGCGTCTCGCTCTGGGAGTTCCAGGTCTTCGGGACGACCGGGACCTCGTCCGGCTGCTCCACCGCGAACGCGGCGCTGAACAAGCCGGCCACCGCATCCTCCTCCGAGAGCGCGGGCCTGGCCGCCTCCGCCGCCTTCGACGGCAGCGGCACCACCCGCTGGTCGAGCGCGCACTCCGACCCGCAGTGGCTGCGCGTCGACCTGGGCTCCGTCCAGGACGTGTGCAGGATCGACCTGGACTGGGAGGCCGCGTACGCACGCGACTTCACCCTCCAGGTCTCGTCCGACGGCAGCAGCTGGACGACGCTGCGCAACGTCACCGGCGCCACCGGCGGCAAGGCCTCCTACGAGGTCGCCGGGTCGGGCCGCTACGTCCGGATGAACGGCACCGCCCGCGCCACCGCCTACGGATACTCACTGTGGGAGATGGCCGTGCACACCGGTTCCGGAGGCGGCGTCCCGCCGGTGACCGGCGGCGGCGACCTCGGGCCCAACGTGATCGTCGTGGACCCCTCGACGGCCAACCTCCAGCAGCGCTTCGACGACGTCTTCGCGCGGCAGGAGTCCAACCAGTTCGGCGAGGGGCGCTACCAGTTCCTCCTGAAGCCGGGCACCTACAACAACATCAACGCCCAGATCGGCTTCTACACCTCGATCTCCGGTCTCGGCCTCAACCCGGACGACACCCAGATCAACGGCGACGTCACCGTGGACGCCGGCTGGTTCAACGGCAACGCCACCCAGAACTTCTGGCGTTCGGCGGAGAACCTGGCCATCACCCCGTCCAACGGCACCAACCGCTGGGCGGTCGCCCAGGCGGCCCCGTTCCGCCGCATCCACGTCAAGGGCGGGCTGAACCTCGCCCCGAACGGCTACGGCTGGGCGTCCGGCGGGTACATCGCCGACTCCAAGATCGACGGCACGGTCGGCCCGTACTCGCAGCAGCAGTGGTACACCCGGGACAGCTCGGTCGGCGGCTGGACCAACGGCGTGTGGAACATGACGTTCACCGGCGTGCAGGGAGCTCCGGCGAGCAACTTCGCCACCGGTCCCTACACCACGATGGACACCACGCCGATCTCCCGTGAGAAGCCGTTCCTGTACCAGGACGGCTCCGCCTACAAGGTGTTCGTCCCCGCCAAGCGCACCAACGCGCGGGGCGTCTCCTGGCCGGCCAACGCGGGCACCTCGCTGCCGCTGGACCAGTTCTACGTGGTCAAGCCCGGCGCGACCGCGTCCACCATCAACGCCGCGCTCGCCCAGGGGCTGCACCTGCTGGTCACCCCGGGCGTCTACCACCTGGACCGCCCGATCGAGATCGAGCGGGCGAACACGGTGGTGCTCGGCCTGGGTCTGGCCACGTTCATCCCCGACAACGGGGTGGACGCCGTGCACGTCGCCGACGTGGACGGGGTGCGGCTCGCGGGCTTCCTGGTCGACGCCGGGTCCACCAGGTCCGACACGCTGCTGCGCATCGGCCCGTCCGGCGCCTCCGCGGACCACGCCGCCAACCCGACCACCATGCAGGACGTGTTCATCCGCGTCGGCGGCGCGGGCCCCGGCCTGGCCACCAACGGCGTGGTGATCAACAGCGACGACGTGGTGGTCGACCACACCTGGATCTGGCGCGCGGACCACGGCGCGGGCGTCGGCTGGGAGACCAACCGGTCCGACTACGGCATGGTCGTCAACGGCGACGACGTCCTCACCACCGGACTGTTCGTCGAGCACTTCAACAAGTACGACGTCCTGTGGCAGGGCGAGCGCGGGCGCACGATCTTCTTCCAGAACGAGAAGGCGTACGACGCGCCGAACGCCGCCGCGATCACCCACGACGGGATCGTGGGCTGGGCCGCCTACAAGGTGGCGGACTCGGTGAACACCCACGAGGCCTGGGCGCTCGGCAGCTACTGCAACTACACCTCCGACCCGTCGATCGTGCAGCACCACGGGTTCCAGGTGCCGGTGAAGCCGGGGATCAGCATGAACCACCTGCAGGTGATCTCCCTCGGCGGCATGGGCCAGTACCGGCACGTCATCAACGACACCGGTTCGGCCACCTCGGGCTCGGACACCGTCCCCTCGAAGGTCGTCCGGTTCCCCTAGCGCGGTGACGACCGCCGGGCGCCCACCGGCGCGCGACGGTCCGACCAAGGCCCCCCGGCTCCGGCCGGGGGGCCTTCCCACGTCCGGCGCGGACCGGCGCCGCGCGGCAGCGTGTCGGCGAGGCGGCCCGGCGGGCGCGGCACCCGCGCCGGCATCCCCCGTACTCCCCCGGACTTCCCCTCTTCCCCCGGACCCGCCCGCGTGGGTGATGCACGAGGCCCCCGGCGCGCGCGGGTGGCGGCGCCGGGGGCCTCGACGGGGCGGGGACCGTCAGCCGGTGACGCCCTCCGCGGCCTGGTCGGCCTGGGCGGCGTGGGCGCGGACGATCTCCGCGTACCGCCGGCCGCTGGACTTCACGGTGCGCCGCTGGGTGGCGTAGTCGACGTGGACCAGGCCGAACCGCTTGTCGTAGCCGTAGGCCCACTCGAAGTTGTCCAGCAGCGACCAGGCGAAGTAGCCGGCCAGCGGTGCGCCCTTGCGGGCCGCGGAGGCGCAGGCCGCCAGGTGCCCCTCGAGGTAGGCGGCCCGCTCCGGGTCGCGCACGCTGCCGTCCTCACGCACCACGTCGGGGTAGCTGGAGCCGTTCTCGGTGACGTACAGCGCGCGGGCCCCGTACTCCTCGGTGAGGCGCAGCAGCAGGCCCTCGATGCCGCCGGCGTCCACCTGCCAGTCCATGCCGGTGCGCGGCACGTCGGGCAGCCGGACGTCGCGGACGAAGGGCGCGGGGGCGGTGGGGTCGTCGGCGACGGTCATCGGGAAGTAGTAGTTCAGGCCCAGCCAGTCCAGGGGAGCGCCGATGATCTCCATGTCGCCGGGCCGCTCGGGCAGTTCGACGCCGTAGACCTCACGCATGTCCTCGGGGAAGCCGCGGCCGTGCACCGGGTCGAGCCACCAGCGGTTGGTGTGCCCGTCCATCCGGCGGGCGGCGGCCAGGTCCTCGGCGCTGTCGGAGGCGGGCCGGATCTCGGAAAGGTTGTTGACGATGCCGACCTGGGCGCCGGGTGCGGCGGCCCGGATCGCCTGGGCGGCCAGGCCGTGGCCGAGCAGCAGGTGGTAGGAGGCGCGGACGGCGGCCGTCAGGTCGGTCAGGCCGGGGGCCATCCGGCCCTCGAGGTGCCCGATCCACGCCGAGCAGAGGGGCTCGTTGAGTGTGGTCCAGTGCCGCACCCGGTCGCCGATCCGCCCCGCCAGGGCGGAGGCGTAGGCGGCCAGGTGGTGGGCGGTGTCCCGCTCGGGCCAGCCGCCGCGGTCCTGGAGCACCTGCGGCAGGTCCCAGTGGTAGACGGTGACGGAGGGGGTGATCCCGGCCTCCAGCAGGGCGTCGACCAGCCGGTCGTAGAAGTCGAGTCCGCGCTCGTTGACCGGCCCGTCGCCGCCGGGCACCACCCGGGGCCAGGCGGCGGAGAGCCGGTAGGCGTTGGCGCCGAGCTCCTTCATCAGCGCGACGTCCTCGGGCCAGCGGTGGTAGTGGTCGCAGGCCACGTCGCCGTTGTCGTCGTTGTCGACGCGGCCCGGGGTGTGCGCGTAGGTGTCCCAGATGGACGGCGAGCGGCCGTCCTCGGCGACGGCGCCTTCGATCTGGTAGGCCGATGTGGCCGTGCCCCACAGGAAGTCGCGGGGCAGCGCGGCGAAGTCGATGGACACGAGGTTTCCCTTTCGGACGTAACGAGGAACAGCGGCACGCTGGACGCCGCGGTACGCGGGCACGGAGGGGGCCGGGCCCGTCACTTGACGGCGCCGGCGGTCAGGCCGGCGACCAGGTAGCGCTGGAGGAGCAGGAAGCCCGCGACCACCGGCACGCTCACCACCAGGGAGGCGGCCATGATCTGGTTCCAGTAGACCTCGTTCTGCGTGGAGTAGGCCTGCAGGCCGACCGCGAGGGTGCGGGTGGTGTCGTTGGTCATCACCGAGGCGAAGAGCACCTCGCTCCAGGCCGTCATGAACGCGTAGACGGTGACCGCGACGATCCCCGGCACCGCGGCCGGCACCACGACCCGCAGCAGCGCGCCCAGCGGCCCGCAGCCGTCGACCAGCGCGGCCTCGTCCAACTCCCGTGGCACGGAGGCGAAGTAGCCGATCAGCATCCAGATGGAGAACGGCAGCGAGAAGGTGAGGTAGGTGAGGATCAGGCCGCCCCGGGAGCCGAACAGCGCGACGCCGGTGGCGTTGCCGATGTTGACGTAGAGGAGGAACAGCGGCAGCAGGAAGAGGATGCCGGGGAACATCTGCGTCGACAGCACGGTGACGGTGAAGATCCGCTTGCCGCGGAACTCGTACCGGCTCACCGCGTAGGCGGCGAACACGGCGATCACCACCGAGCAGACGGTCGCCGCTCCGGCCACGACCAGCGAGTTGACGAAGTAGCGGCCCAGCGGCACGGTCGACCAGATGTCGACGTAGGGGCTCAGCGTGAGGTCGCCGGGCAGCCACCGGAACTCGCCGGAGACGTCCTGCAGCGGCTTGAGCGAGCTGGAGAGCATCACGTACACCGGCACCGCCACGAAGACGGTGAGCAGGGTGAGGAAGACGCGCCGCGACCAGACGAAGGAGCGGGGCGCGGCCATCGGGGACCGCGGGGCACTAGCCATCGGCACTCCTCCGTCCGCGTGAGGTGATCAGCAGGTACACGGCGGTCACGACGAGCAGGAAGAGCAGCAGCAGGACGGACATGGCCGAGCCGGTGCCGAAGTTCCAGGTGACGAAGGACGCCTGGTAGATGTGGATGGAGACCAGGTCGGCGGCGTGCGGGGCGGACTTCCCGAAGAGGACGAACGGCGTGTTGAAGTCGTTGAAGGTCCACAGGAAGAGCACCAGGACGAGCACCTGGTTGACGGAGCTGAGCGAGGGCAGGGTGATCCGGCGCAGCTGCTGCCAGCGGCCGGCGCCGTCGAGGGCGGCGGCCTCGTAGAGCTCGCGCGGCACGGTCTGCAGGCCGGCCATCACGATCAGGAAGGCGAAGGGCCAGCCCTTCCACACCGAGACGATCAGCAGGGCCCAGAAGCTGTTGTCGCCGAGCAGCCAGAACGGCGGTTCGTCGAACAGGCCGAGCTGGTCGACGAGGACGTGGTTCACCAGGCCGTTGTCCCGCTGGAACATGAACGTCCAGGTGATCACGGCGGCGTACATGGGCAGCGCGTAGGGGATCAGGAAGAGGCCGCGCAGCAGGCCGCGGCCGCGGAAGGACTCCTGCAGGTACACGGCGGTGGTGGTGCCCAGCAGCCAGCACAGGCCGACCGAGAGCGCGGTGAACAGGCAGGTGACCCAGAAGGAGTGGAGCAGCGCGGCGCCGACGGGGGTGTCGAAGTCGACGGCGACGCGGTAGTTGTCCAGGCCCTTCCAGGGCGCGGTGGTCCAGTCGCGGATGTAGAACTGCGTGAGCTCCTTGAAGCTCATCAGCAGTCCGTAGACCATCGGCACCAGGTGGACCAGGAGTTCGAGGGCCAGCGCGGGCACCAGGAGCAGGTAGGGCAGGGAGGCGCGGCGCAGCCGTCCGGGGCGGCGCGGTGTGCGCGCCGCCCCGGGGGCCGCCCGCTTCCCCTTCGGGGGAGCGAGTGTCGCGGTCATGGACGAGGTCACCCCTGCGGCATCTGCTGCTGGGCCTTGGCGAGCTTCTCCCGGACGAGGTCCTTGGAGACCGGCTTTCCGGCGGCGGCCTCCGCGAAGAGCTCCTTGACGGCCGTGCCGACGGCCGTCTCGAACTGCGACTCGGCGGGGACCTGCGGCAGCGGGGCCGCGCTGTTGGCGAGGGTGTCGCGGACGATGCGCAGGGCCGGGCTGTCGAAGGCGCGGTCCTCCTGGGCGGCCTTGACCGGCGGGATGGAGCCGTAGGCGGTGTTCAGGGCCTTCTGCTCGGCGTCGCTGGTCATGAACTTCACGAACTTCAGCGAGCCGTCGAGGTTGTCGGTGTTCTTGAAGACCGCCATGTTGATGCCGGCCACCATCGAGTTGACGCCGGTGCCGGAGCCGGGGTCGCCGGACTGCACCGGGACCGGGGCGACGCCCCAGTCGTCGTCCTTCATCCCGTGGGAGGCGAAGGCGGTCTGGGCGTTCTGCCACATGACCATCGCCGTCTTGTTCTTGGCGAAGTCCTGGAGAGACTGGTTCTGTGCGTACTCGGCGTTGCCCGGCGCGATGATCTTGTGATCGGCCATCAGGTCGACGTACTGCTTGACGGCGTCGACGGCGGCGTCGGAGGTGAAGTCGGGCTTGCCGTCGGGGGTGAAGAAGTTCGTTCCGTGCTGCTGGCCGAAGGTGAAGACGTGGTGGATGTTCTCCGAGAGGTTGGACCCCTCGGCGCCGAGCGCCCACTTGCCGTCGCCGCTGATCCTCTTGCCGATCTCGGCCATCTCGTCCCACGTGGCGGGCGGTTCGGTGACGCCGGCGTCGGCGAACATCTTCTTGTTCCAGTAGAGCGTGTAGGCCATGGAGTAGAGCGGCACGGCCGCCGGGTCCTTGCCCTCCGCGCCGGCCGAGGCGATGGCCGACTCCACGAACCGGTCGCGTCCGCCGATCTTCTCGAAGTTCTTGGCGTCCCACGGCAGCAGCGCGCCCGTCGCCTGGAGCGAGGCGGACCAGGTGTTGCCGATGTTGAGCACGTCCGGGCCCTGGCCGGAGGTGGTGGCGGCGAGGATGCGGTTGAGCAGGTCGCTCCACGGGACGACCTCGAGCTCGACGTCGATCCCGGTCTCCTTCTCGAACTTGGCGATCTCGGCGGAGAGGATCTTCTTGTCCGCCTCGATGCTGGGGCCCTGGTTGGAGGCCCAGTAGGTGAGCTTCTCGGGCGAGTCCCCGGACCCGCCGTCGGACGCCGAACCGCCGCCGCAGGCGGAGACGGCGGCCAGCAGGGAGACGGTGACCGCACCGGCGGCCGCGGCTCGGATTCTGCGCATGAGTACGAAGGTCCCTTCCCCGGGAGTCGACGGGCGGAGGACCTGAACGGCCCCCGTACCGTCATGACTTAATTCACGGCGTGAGTTAAGACCTGTAAGAAGGTCGCGTCAAGGCGTCGCGCAGAGGTATCTTGCGTTCGGGGAAACGAACGGAAGGAACCGGATGAAGGCGCGGAACGGACGCACGGTGCGTGACCTGCGGCGGGGCAACCGGGCGGCCGTACTGCGCCAGTTGTACTTCGCCGGACCGCTGACCCGCTTCGACCTCGGTCCGGCCACCGGACTCAGCTCGGGTTCGGTCAGCAACGTGGTCGCCGAACTCATCGCCGACGGCGTGGTGGAGGAGGCCGGCAGTGTCGACTCCGACGGTGGCCGCCCCCGCACGCTGCTGCGCGTGGTGCCGGAGAGCGGCCACCTGATCGGCGTGGACGTCGGTGAGACCCGGGTCCGCGTCGAGCTGTTCGACCTCTCGCTCGCCGAGGTCTCCCGCGCCGAGCGGCCGCTGGAGCCGCAGCGCTACGACGTGGAGGTGGTCACCGGCCACATCCGCGACTCGGTCGCCGAGGTGCTCGCCACCGCGGGCCTGGCGCCGGAGCGGCTGCTGGGCGTCGGCATCGGCGTGCCCGGCATCGTCGCCCGGGACGCGGAGCGGGGTGCGACGGTGCACGGGCAGACCATCGGCTGGGACGCCGTCCCCCTGGAGGCGCTGCTGCGCGAGCGCGCCGGACTCCCCGAGCGGGTCCCGTACTTCATCGACAACGGCGCGAAGACGCTGGGCCAGGCCGAGATGTGGTTCGGCGCGGGCCGGGGCGCCGGCGACGCGGTCGTGGTGCTGTTCGGCTCGGGCGTCGGCGCCTGCCTGGTCGCCGACGACGTGGAGCACGGCCGGGCCCTGGAGTGGGGCCACCTGACGGTGCGGGTGCGCGGGCGGCGCTGCCGCTGCGGGGCGCTCGGCTGCCTGGAGGCCTACGCGGGCGCGGAGGCGCTGGTGGCCCGCTGGCAGGAGGCGGGCGGACGCCCGCCCGCGGGCGCCGACGAGGAGACCGCGCTGACCGCGCTGCTGGCGGCGGCCTACCCGGAGCGCGGCGGCGAGCCGGACCCGGTGGCCCTGGCGGTGCTGGAGGAGACCGCCGAGTACCTGGGCGCGGGCCTGTCCGACCTGGTCAACCTCTTCCAGCCGGAGCGCATCCTGATCGGCGGCTGGGCCGGCCTCCAGCTCGGCACCCGCTTCCTGCCGTCGGTCCGCCGGCACGCCACGGCCTACTCGCTGCGCCACCCGGCGGGCCGGGTGCGGATCGAGCTCGGACGCCTGGGCCCCGACGCCGTCACGGTCGGCGCGGCGACCCTTCCGCTGGCCGACTTCCTCAGCCGCGGCGGCCACCGCGACAACACCGCCGCCGCCGAGGGGGACGGCCCCGCCCCCGCCTGGCGCAGCGCCCTGCGCGAGCGGGTGGTGCGCTGAGGGGCGGTCTCCGCCACAGCGGTCGGGGAGCGCTCCCGCGGCGCGACGGCGAAAGCGGGCGGCGCCCCGCCCGGAGGTCCGGGAGGGGCGCCGCCCGCGTTGGTGCTCGGCTCAGCGGGCCGTCTGCTCGTGGACGTACTCGGTGAGGGCGGTCAGGGCGCCCGGGTCCGTGGTGGGCAGGACGCCGTGGCCCAGGTTGAAGATGTGGCCCTCCAGGCCGGAGGCGGCGTCCAGGACCTCGCGCGCCTTCGACTCCACGGCCTCGCGGGTGGAGAAGAGGACGGCCGGGTCCAGGTTGCCCTGCAGCGCCTTGCCGGGGCCGACCCGGCGGACGGCCTCGTCCAGCGGGACCCGCCAGTCGACGCCGACGACGTCCGCGCCGGCCTCGCCCATCAGGCCGAGCAGCTCGCCCGTGCCGACGCCGAAGTGGATCCGCGGCACGTCGTAGGGGGCGACCGCCTCGAAGACCTTGCGGGAGGCGGGCATCACCGAGCGGCGGTAGTCGGCCGGGGCGAGCGCGCCCACCCAGGAGTCGAAGAGCTGCACGGCGGAGGCGCCGGCCTCGATCTGCACCTTGAGGAAGGCGGCGGTGATGTCGGCCAGGCGGTCCAGCAGGTCGGCCCACAGCTGCGGGTCGCCGTACATGAGCGCCTTGGTGTGCTCGTGGTTCTTGGAGGGGCCGCCCTCGACCAGGTAGCTCGCCAGGGTGAACGGCGCGCCGGCGAAGCCGATCAGCGGCGTCGGGCCAAGCTCGGCGGTCAGCATCCGGATCGCCTCGGTGACGTAGGAGACGTCCTCGGGGGTCAGGTCGCGCAGCCGCTCGAGGTCGGCGCGGGTGCGGATCGGCTGCTCCACCACCGGGCCGACGCCCGGCTTGATGTCCAGGTCGAGACCGATGGCCTTGAGCGGGACGACGATGTCGCTGAAGTAGATGGCCGCGTCGACCCCGTGCCGGCGGACCGGCTGAAGGGTGATCTCGGTGACCAGCTCCGGCCGCATGCACGACTCGAGCATCGGGATGCCCTCGCGCACCTTCAGGTACTCGGGCAGCGAGCGCCCGGCCTGTCGCATGAACCAGACCGGCGTGTGCGGCACCGGCTCTCGGCGGCACGCCCTGAGGAAGGCGGAATCGGCGACGGCGGGGTTCTCGGGCTTGTCCATGGCACTCACGCGGAAAGTCTCCCATGCCCGTCCTGTCCGCCGGACCCGACTCCGCGATACCGCCCCGGGGCGGCCTCCACGACGCCCGGGCCACCGGCCGCGGGCCGTCGCGGCGCCGCCGCGGCGCGGGGGCGACACGCCCGGGCGGGGCGGGCGGCGGGGCGTGATCACGCGGGACCGTCCGGCAAACCTCGTGGCTGTTCGCGCAGCGCGATCCGTCCGGGCGCCCGCGCTGGGGTGTCCTTCACGTCGCCAGGGCTCCGCGCCCCTTATCTTCTGCGCATGGCTGCGGCTCAGGGACGACTGACGGACGGTGCGGGCGGAGCGGGCGACGGGAAGGACGGGGAGCGGGAGCTGAATGCGGACGCCTTTGCGCCACTGCCCTTCCGGGCCGCCGTCGACGCCCTGCGGGCCGCGCGGCCGAGGCCGCGCATCGAACTCGAGCCGGTGACGCCGCCGCGGCGGCTGGCGCCCTACGCGTACGCCCTCGAGGCGGCGGTGCTCGACGAGGACGGCGACGAGCTGGCCGACGGGCGCCTGATCCTGCTGCACGACCCCGACGGGCACGAGGCCTGGCGGGGCTCCTTCCGGCTGGTCACCCTCGTCCGGGCGGAGCTGCACGAGCCGGAGATGGCCGCCGACCCGCTGCTCCCCGAGGTCTCCTGGTCGTGGCTGACCGGCGCGATGGACGCCCGGGGCCTGGGCTACCAGGAGGCCGGCGGCACCGTCACCCGGGCGAGTTCGCACTACTTCGGGGCCCTGGAGGAGCGTCCGGCCGCCTCGCAGATCGAGATCCGCGCCTCCTGGACTCCGCGCGAGGGCCTGGGCGGCGTCCCGGACACCGCCGGGCACCTGGCGGCCTGGTGCGACCTGCTGGCCCAGGTCACGGGCCTGCCCCCGCTGGGCACGTCGGCGGGCGAGGGCCCCTCCGCCGCGCCGGCCGCCCCCGTGGTCCCGCTGCCGCAGCGGCGCGGCCCCCGGCCCCAGCGCTGACCTCTTCCGGGCGGCCCGGCGACGGCGACCGCCGCGCCCGGGCCGCCCTCGCCGCATTGTGATTGCGGTTTTGTCGATACGGACACTTTGCGACCTCGCCTGACCGTCCGTCGACAGGGTTCGACTCGCGCCGTTCTTCGGATGATCGATCGCGCGTCCGAATTGCCCCGATTTCCCCTCACCAAATCGTGATCGTTCCCTAAAGGCGGACCCGTCCGGTGCCGAAGCAGACAGTGACCTAGCAAGCACGGTTCTTCCGTCCCGGCTTCATCCCCCGTGAGCCGGCTCCGTCCCCCACCCAGGAGGCCTGGTGTCCGTTCTCCTCGAGCAGCCCTCAAGCCTGGTCGCCTACCGCCCGAACAAGCCCACCGCGATGGTCGTCGTGGCCGATCCGCGCGTGCGCTCCACCGTGACCCGTCATCTCTGGGCGCTCGGAGTACGCGACGTGATCGAGGCCTCGTCCGTGGCGGAGGCTCGTCCCCGCATCGGCAACCCCCGTGACATCTGCGTCGCGGACGTCCACCTGCCGGATGGTTCCGGCCTTACCCTCCTGTCCGAGACCAGGGCCGCCGGCTGGCCCAACGGTCTGGCCCTCTCCGCCGCCGACGACATCGGCGCGGTGCGCAACGCCCTGGCCGGCGGCGTCAAGGGCTATGTCGTCACCGGCACCCGTACCAACATCGGCCTGCCCGGCCGTCCGGGCGCCGCTCCGCTCGGCGGGGCCCACCGCATGCACCGCCGTCCCCCGGGCTCCCCGAGCCACCCGGGCGGCTACCGCGAGCTCTCCGGCCGTGAGGTCGAGGTCCTGCGGCTGGTGGCGGAGGGCCAGTCGAACAAGGCGATCGGCGTCTCCATGGGGCTGTCCGCCCTGACCGTCAAGAGCCACCTCGCACGCATCGCCCGCAAGCTGGGCACCGGCGACCGGGCCGGCATGGTCGCGGTGGCCCTGCGCACCGGCATCATCCACTGAACAGGCCGAACGCTCGAACATCGCGCCCACCGAGGGAACGTTCCCTCGGTGGGCGCGGTGCATGTGCGCGGTACACAGATACCCTTGACAGGTGACCGACGCCCATGACACCGCAGCAGACAGCCCACTGCGAACCACCGGAGGCGCCCCTCCGGACGACGGCGGAACCGGCGGGGAATCTGCTTCCCGGGCGGCGGAGCCGGTTCCCCTCCTGGAGCCCCGCGAGGGCATCCCGCCGGTGATCGCCGACGCGGAGGGCCTGGCGGCGACCGTCGCCGCCTTCGCCGCGGGGACCGGCCCGGTCGCCGTCGACGCCGAGCGGGCGTCCGGCTACCGCTACGGACAGAGCGCCTACCTCGTGCAGCTGCGCCGCGCCGGCGCCGGCAGCGCGCTGATCGACCCGGTCGCCTGCCCCGACCTCACCGCGCTGGGCGAGGCGATCGCCGACGCCGAGTGGGTGCTGCACGCCGCCACCCAGGACCTGCCGTGCCTGCGGGAGATAGGCATGGTCCCCGGCCGCCTCTTCGACACCGAGCTGGCCGGGCGGCTGGCCGGGTTCCCCCGGGTCGGACTGGGCGCGATGGTGGAGAACGTGCTCGGCTTCGTGCTGGAGAAGGGCCACTCCGCGGTGGACTGGTCGACGCGCCCGCTGCCGGAGCCGTGGCTGCGGTACGCGGCGCTCGACGTGGAGCTGCTGGTCGACCTGCGCGACGCGCTGGAGAAGGAGCTGGAGCGGCAGGGCAAGCTCGACTGGGCGATGCAGGAGTTCGACGCGATCGCCTCCGCTCCCCCGCCGGCCCCGCGCAAGGACCCCTGGCGACGCACCTCCGGCATGCACAAGGTGCGCCGGCGGCGGCAGCTGGCCGTGGTCCGCGAGCTGTGGGAGACGCGGGACCGCATCGCGCGGCGGCGGGACGTCTCGCCGGGCAAGGTGCTGGGCGACGCCGCGATCGTGGAGGCGGCGCTGGCGCTGCCGGCCGACGTGCAGGCGATGTCCGCGCTGAGCGGGTTCAACAGCCGGACCGGGCGACGGCAGCTGGAGCAGTGGCAGGCGGCCGTCGACCGGGCGAAGGCGCTGCCGGAGAGCGCGCTGCCGCTGCCCGGGCAGGCGGTGGCGGGACCTCCGCCGCCGCGGGCCTGGGCCGACAAGGACCCGGCGGCCGCCGCGCGGCTGTCCGCGGCGCGGGCCGCGGTCTCGGCGCGGGCGGAGGAGCTGCGGATGCCGCAGGAGAACCTGATCGCGCCGGACACAGTGCGGCGGGTCTGCTGGGCGCCGCCCGCCGCGGCCGACGAGGCCTCGGTGTCCGCCGCGCTCGCAGCCCACGGCGCCCGCCCGTGGCAGGTCGAGCAGGTCACCCCCCTCCTGGTCACCGCGCTGGCCGCGAAGGAGTAGCCCTTGCCGGGCGGCACGGGCCGGCGTCCCGCGGACGTGCGCTCACGCGCGGACGCGCCGCCTGCGCCCGCCCTCCCCCAGAAGGCGCAGTGGGCCCGTTCGTCCTGCGGGCAATCGTGCCGCTGGGGCGATGGGGGTCCCCCCTGCTCGAGCGAAGCCGAGAGCTTGGGGGAGGGTGGGCGCAGGCCGATGCGTACGCACAGGACGGCACGCCCACGCCGCCTCGGCACCCCGCGGCACGCGGCGCGGCGGTGTGACGTTCGACGCGTCGGGCTCCCGGGGTGGGCACAATGGTTACCCGCGAGTAGCATGACCGGTGAGCGGGCGCTCAGCCGCGCCCCTCACCGCAGCATCACGCAGCAGTGCCGCAGTCCGCACACCCCTGGAGGAGAGCCATCGTGCCTCGTACCGTCAGGGACGTCGTCTTCGTCGACGGCGTCCGTACCCCGTTCGGCAAGGCGGGCCCGAAGGGCATCTACCACGAGACCCGCGCCGACGACCTCGTCGTGAAGTCGATCCGGGAGCTGCTGCGCCGCAACCCGAACCTCGACCCGGCGAAGATCGACGAGGTCGCGATCGCCGCGACGACCCAGATCGGCGACCAGGGCCTGACCCTGGGCCGCACGGCCGGTGTCCTCGCGGGTCTCCCGCAGAGCGTCCCGGGCTACTCCATCGACCGCATGTGCGCGGGCGCGATGACCGCGGTGACCACCACCGCCGGTTCCATCGCCTTCGGCGCCTACGACGCCGTCATCGCCGGTGGCGTGGAGCACATGGGCCGCCACCCCATGGGTGAGGGCGTCGACCCGAACCCGCGGCTGGTCAGCGAGAAGCTGGTCGACGAGTCCGCCCTGTTCATGGGCATGACCGCCGAGAACCTGCACGACCGCTACCCGGCGATCACCAAGGAGCGCGCGGACAAGTACGCCGTCGCCTCCCAGGAGAAGGCCGCCAAGGCGTACGCCAACGGCAAGATCCAGCAGGACCTGGTCCCGATCTCGGTCCGCCGCACGAACGCGGACGCCGGCGAGACCGGCTTCGGCCTGGTCACCGCCGACGAGCCGATGCGCCCGGGCACCACGCTGGAGAACCTGGCCGGCCTCAAGACGCCCTTCCGCGTCCACGGCCGCGTCACCGCGGGCAACGCCGCCGGTCTGAACGACGGCGCCACCGCGGCCCTCCTCGCCTCCGAGGAGTTCGCCACCGAGAACGGCCTGCCGGTCAAGATGCGCCTGGTCTCCTACGCCTTCGCCGGCGTGGAGCCCGAGGTCATGGGCTACGGCCCGATCCCGGCCACCGAGAAGGCCCTCGCCAAGGCCGGCCTGTCCATCGGGGACATCGGCCTGTTCGAGATCAACGAGGCCTTCGCCGTCCAGGTGCTCGCCTTCCTCGAGCACTACGGCATCGCCGACGACGACGCCCGCGTCAACCAGTACGGCGGCGCCATCGCCTACGGTCACCCGCTGGCCTCCTCCGGCGTGCGTCTGATGACGCAGCTGGCCCGCCAGTTCGAGGAGCAGCCGCAGGTGCGCTACGGCCTCACCACCATGTGCGTCGGCCTCGGCATGGGCGCCACGGTCATCTGGGAGAACCCGAACTTCGAGGGGGACAAGTGAGCAACGTCGCAGAACTGCTGAAGGGTGCGGCCGAGCTGTTCCCCGACGAGGTCGTCACCGAGGCGCACGTGCGCCACTTCGACCTCCCCCTGGGTGCGGGCCGTTTCGCCCTGATCACCCTGGACAACGGCTTCGACCACACCAAGCCGAACACCTTCGGCCCGCAGTCGCTGGCCAAGCTGGACGTGGCGATCGACCAGGTCGAGCGTGAGACCGCGGCCGGCGAGATCGTCGGCGTGGGCATCACCGGCAAGCCGTTCATCTTCGCCGTCGGCGCCGACCTCAAGGGCGTCGAGGCGCTGAAGGACCGCGAGCACGCGGTGGCGATCGGCAAGGGCGGCCACGACGTCTTCAAGCGTCTGGGCACCCTGGCCGTCCCGACCTTCGCGTACTACAACGGCGCGGCCATGGGCGGCGGCGTCGAGGTCGGTCTGCACTGCCGTTACCGCACGGTCTCCGCCGCGCTGCCCGCGTTCTCCCTCCCCGAGGTCTTCCTCGGCCTGGTCCCCGGCTGGGGCGGCTGCACCCTGCTGCCGAACCTGATCGGCGCGGACAAGGCCGTCTCGGTGATCATCGAGAACTCGCTCAGCCAGAACCGCCAGCTCAAGGGCAAGCAGGTCTTCGAACTGGGCATCGCCGACGCCCTGTTCGAGGGCGCGGACTTCCTCGAGCAGTCGCTGGTGTGGACGGCCGCCGTCCTCAAGGGCGAGATCGTCGTCGACCGCCCGGAGATCGACCGCGGCGAGGGCTGGGACCAGGCCGTCGAGCGCGGCCGGTTCGTCGCCGACTCCAAGGTGCACGGCGCGGCCCCGGCCGCCTACCGCGCGCTGGAGATCATCGCCAACGCCAAGGACGGCGACCTCCAGGCGGGCTACGACGCCGAGGACGAGGCCCTCGCGGACCTCATCATGGGCGACGAGCTGCGCTCGGGTCTGTACGCCTTCAACCTGGTGCAGAAGCGCGCCAAGCGCCCGGCCGGCGCGCCGGACAAGTCGCTGGCCCGCCCGGTCACCAAGGTGGGCGTCGTCGGCGCCGGCCTGATGGCCTCGCAGCTGGCGCTGCTGTTCCTGCGCCGCCTCGAGGTGCCGGTCGTGCTGACCGACATCGACCAGGCGCGGATCGACAAGGGTGTGGGCTACGTCCACTCCGAGATCGACAAGCTGCTCGGCAAGGGCCGCATCAACCAGGACAAGGCCAACCGCCTCAAGGCGCTGGTCACCGGTGTCCTGGACAAGGCCGAGGGCTTCTCGGACGCGGACTTCGTGATCGAGGCCGTCTTCGAGGAGATGGGCGTCAAGCAGCAGGTGTTCGCCGAGGTCGAGGCGGTCGCCCCGGCCCACGCGATCCTGGCGACCAACACCTCCTCGCTGTCCATCAGCGAGATGGCGTCGAAGCTGAAGAACCCCGAGCGGGTCGTCGGCTTCCACTTCTTCAACCCGGTCGCCGTCCTGCCGCTGCTGGAGATCGTCCGCGGCGAGCAGACCGACGACGCCTCGCTGGCCACGGCGTTCGCCGTCGCCCGCAAGCTGAGGAAGACCGCGGTGCTGGTGAAGGACGCCCCGGCGTTCGTCGTCAACCGCATCCTCACCCGCTTCATGGGCGAGGTGCAGAACGTGATCGACGAGGGCACCCCGGTGGCCGTGGCGGAGAAGGCGGTCGAGCCGCTCGGCCTGCCGATGTCCCCGCTGGTGCTCCTGGAGCTGGTCGGCCCCGCCATCGGCCTGCACGTCTCCGAGACGCTCAACCGCGCGTTCCCGGACCGCTTCACCGTCTCCGGCAACCTCAAGCGGGTCGTCGAGGCCGGCAAGCGCGGCTTCTACGTCTACGACTCCGGCAAGCCGGAGCTGGACCCGGAGGTCGCCGCCCTCCTGCAGCAGGGTGACACCGTCCTGTCCGAGGAGCAGGTCCGCGAGCGGGTCCTGGGCGCGGTCGCCCAGGAGATCGGCCTGATGCTCGACGAGGGCGTCGTCGCCGAGGCCCAGGACATCGACCTGTGCCTGATCACCGGTGCGGGCTGGCCCTTCCACCTGGGCGGCATCACGCCGTACCTGGACCGTGAGGGCGTCTCCGAGCGCGTCAACGGCAAGCGGTTCCTGGCGCCGGGCGTGGCGTCGGTTCCCGCGTAACACCTGCGCGTAGCGCGTAGCGCGACGCGCGAAAGGGCCTCCGCCACTCGGCGGGGGCCCTTTCGCTTCCCGTCCCGCCGCCCCGCCGCCCCGGAGCCGACGGCCGGGCCGGGCGTCTGGAAGGCTGGGCCCATGGATGAGGACCTGCCGCTGCTGGTGATCGTCGACGCCGCCAACGTGGTCGGCTCGGTGCCCGACGGGTGGTGGCGGGACCGGCGCGGCGCGGCGGAGCGGCTGCGCGACCGGCTCGCCTCGCAGGGGCTGCCGGGGCTGCCCGACACGACGGGGCCGGTGGAGATCGTCCTGGTCGTGGAGGGCGCGGCGCGCGGGGTGGAGTCGGTGCCGGGTGTGCGGGTGGAGTCGGCGGGCGGCAGCGGGGACGACCTCGTCGTCGACCTGGTCGCCGCGGCGCGGCCCGGGCGGTCGTGCCTGGTCGTCACCGCCGACCGCGGGCTCCGCCACCGGGTCGCCTCCCTCGGCGCCGACGTCACGGGGCCCCGCACCGCCCGGGGCTGAGCCCCCGGGCGGCGCCGCGGCCCCACGTGACCGTCACCGTGTTCGGCGCGCTCGTCGCCGCGACGCGGTGCCGCGCGGTCGCACCGCTGCCGGGCCGTGCCCTCACCGCGCTCCTGCCGGCCGGCGCCGGCCTCGCCCTCGTCGCCGCAATGGTGTGCCGTGCGGCCGCACCGCTGCCCGCAGCGCCTTCACGTGCTCCTGCCGACCGGCGCGCCCTCGCCTCGTCCCCGCTCCCACCGTACGGCTGCCGGGGCGGCGTGAGCCCGGGCCGGTGGCCGCGACGGCCACCGGTGCCGCTCTTCGGCCCGGTGACCCCTCAGGGGCCCGCCCCTCTCGTGGCCTAGGATCCGGCCGGGCGTCACCGCGGGGACGTCGCCCTTGAGGATGTGCAGGTCGGTGCCGCAGATGGTGACCGCGTCGAC
>NZ_JBEOVU010000023.1:0-118990 GCF_040295685.1 Streptomyces sp. NPDC002734 | reverse complement strand
TGGGGACGAGGTGGTCGGGTAGCCGTCGGGTCAGGTGGTCGCGGACGGCGTCGACCGAGGTGGGGGTGTCGGTGACGATGTGGGCGCAGAGCCGGCCCTGGTGGGTGGTGACGACGGCCTGGGTGACGGCGGGGTGGGTGAGGAGGGCGGCTTCGATTTCGCCGGGCTCCACCCGGAAGCCGCGGATCTTGATCTGGTCGTCGGCGCGGCCTTCGTAGTGGAGGTTGCCGTCCGCGTCGAAGTGGACGAGATCGCCGGTGCGGTAGAGACGGCTGCCGGCCCGACCGTACGGGTTCGCCACGAAACGCGCGGCGGTCAGGTCCGACCGGCCCAGGTAGCCGTGGGCCAGCCCTTCACCCGCCACGTAAAGTTCGCCGGTGGCGCCCGGCGGGCACAGCCGAAGCCTGCTGTCGAGCACGTACAGCGGCTTGTCGGCCAGGGGTGACCCGATGGGGATGGACGGGTGCGGCCGCTGCCCGCGCTCGACGGTGTGCGTGGTGGCATAGATCATGACCTCGGCAGGGCCGTAGCCGTTGACGACGGTGATGCCGGGCCTCAGCCGCTGCAGCTTGTGCACGTGGGCCGGGGAGGCCGCCTCGCCGACGGTGTAGGCGGTGGCGACGCTCTCGAACGTCTCCGGGTGCTCGTCGACGAGGTAGTTGAACAGGCTCGCCGACAACAGCAGCGTGGTGACGCGGTGACGCCGCGACAGTTCGCTCACCAGCGTCGGTTCCGGCTTCTGGCCCGGCTGCAGGACGGCGGCCCCACCGTGCAGCAGCGGGCCCCAGAACTCGAGGCTGAACGCGTCCCAGGACACCGGCGACGACTGCAGGAACACCTCGTCCGGACCGGTCGGGAGGTACTGCTGGTCGACGAGGGTGGCCACCAGGTTCCGGTGGGAGGACAGGATGCCCTTGGGCCGGCCGGTCGACCCGGAGGTGAACATCAGGCACGCCGGGTCGTCGGGGGAGAGCGGGACGCCCAGGTCTCCCGCATCCAGATGGGCGAGGTCCCGCGGACCCTCCGTGTGGACGGCCCACGGACCGTCGAGGCGGCCCGCGAACCGGGGCGTCGTCACCAGGTGGCTGATGCCGGCGTCCCCGGCCGCGGAGCGGAGGCGCTCGTCGGGGAAGTCGGGGTCGAGCAGTACATGGGCGGCGCCGGTCTTGAGCACGGCGATCAGGGCGGTGGCGAAGTCGGCGCCGCGCTCCAGCAGCACGCCCGCCAGGTCGCCGCGGCCCAGGCCCTTCTCGCGCAGGTGCCGGGCCCAGCGGTTGGCGGCCGCGTCGAGCGCCCGGTAGGTGATCCGCCGGTCTCCGTCGATCAGCGCGACCCGGTCGGGGAAACGTTCCGCCTGCTTCCCGAACTGCTCGACCAGCGTGGTGTCCTGCCGCTCGGTGGTGGCGCCGGCCCACCTCCCGAGCAGCAGGCCGCGCTCCGCCTCGGTCAGCACCTCGAGATCGGACGTCACGCGCCCGGCGAGCTCGCCGGCGGCAGGTGCCGCGGCCGTGGCCAGGAACGCGGCGAACCGGTCCTGGTGGGCGGCGACGGCGTCCGGGTCCACGCCCTCGACCGGCGTGTCGAAGTCGATCCGGATGCCGTGCGCGGCCCCCAGGTCGAACACGGCGATGCTGAGGTCGTCGACCGGGCCGTTGCTGACGTTGTGGTTGACGGTCGGGCTGCCGCAGACCGTGAGGTCCGCGTTGAAGCCCATGATGTTGACGACCGGAGTGGCCAGTCCGCGCGCCCTCCCCAGGACGCCGGCGTCCCGGCACAGGTCCTCGTAACGGGTCCGCTGGCCACGCAGACCGCGCTTGACCTCAGCGGAGACCGAGCGGACCAGCGCGCCGAACGGCTCGTCGGGGCGCACCCGCAGCCTCAGCGGCACCACGTTCGACATCATCCCGGGGGTGCTGCGCGCCGTCGGCGTGGTCCGGCCGGTCACCGGCAGGGCGACCACCAGCTCGTCCTGCCCGGTGACCCGGTGCAGGTACACGGCGAGCAGCGACACCAGCAGGACCGGCCAGGAGACCCGCTGCGCGCGGGCCGCGTCCCGCAGCCGGCCCGCGTCGGCCGGGGAGAGCCGCACGGTGCGCCGGGCGAAGGGCAGACCGCCGTGGGCCGGTGTGGCCCGGCCGGCGCCCCGGACCAGACTGCGGGGGACGTCCGGCGCCCCGGCGAGGTGCTCCCGCCAGGCCGCCCGCTCGGCGGCGGCCTCCCGCGACCCGCGGAACGCGGCGTCCTCCGCCAGCAGGTCGGAGAGCCGCCCGAACGGGGACGGACCCCACGGCTCGCCGGCCACCGCCTGCTCGTACAGCTCCACCAGCCGCGTCAGTGCGAGCCCGACGCCGACGCCGTCCACGACCAGGTGGTGGAAGCCGTAGAAGTAGAAGTGGCGCTCCGCACCCAGCCGGATCAGCGCACAGCGCACCGGCGGCTCCGAGTCCAGCGCGAACGGGGTGCTGATCATCTCGTCGACCAGCCGCCACGCCTCCGCCTCCGGGTCGGCCGCCCCGCTCACGTCGGTGAACGGCAGGTCCAGCAGGCCGGCGTCGGCGTCGACCACCTGCCAGACCTGCTCCCCGTCCTCCTCGAAGCGGCGGGTCCGCAGGAAGTCCGCCTCCTCGGCGAGGCGGCGCCAGGCGGTGGCCATCAGACCGGGATCGACCGGGCCGAGGATCTCCCGGCATTCGGCCACGTTGTACTTCAGGCCCGACGGGTCGAGGGCGTGCGCCGTCCAGATGTCACGCTGGGCCGCCGAGAGAGGCAACCGGGTGGCGGCCGGGACGGGAGCGACAGGCGCGTCGGACGACATGGCGGTCTCCTGGTGAGGGACGGCGGGGGAGGGGCAGGCAGTGCCATACAACCCGCCGTCCGGGGCGCCGAGCGGCAGTTGTTCCGGCGGGAGCGCCAGCAGCGGGCCGCCGCGCGGCAGTCAGGCGGCAGTCGCGACGGCAGCCGTCCCGAGGACCGCGCGCACCACGCACAGCACCCGGAAGGCGGGCAGCGCTCCCTCCTCGACGGACCGGACCACGCCGCCGACCAGCAGGTCCCGCAGCATGCGGCCGCACTCGGGCAGCGGACGGCCGGTCAGCCGGACCACGTCCTCCAACAGGAAGGCGCCGTCCCCCTCACGGCACAGGCCGGCGAGCAGATCCCGGCAGGGCGCGGGCAGGCCCGTCACGGTGCGCGCCACCCGTTCCTGGAGCCGGGAGCCGGCCGGGCCGTCGGCCAGATGGGCGAGCAGCGGATAGGGGTCCGACTCCAGAAGCCCGCGCAGCGCGGGCAGGTCGTAGACGGCCAGCCAGGACGCGGCGGCCGCGAGCGACATCGGATGGCCGTCGAGGCGGTGGCAGATCCACGCCACGTCGGCGAGGGCCCGCTCGGTGGGGACGATCCCCGGGCGCAGCCGGCGCAACTGGTCCAGGAAGAAGCGGGAGGCGGCCGTGTCGGCGGGGCCTGCGGCGGAGGGCTCGGGAGCGTCCAGCGGTGACAGCAGGAAGAGACGTTCGCCGGGGACGTTCCACGGCTCGTCGGCGGTGAGCAGCAGACGCACCCCGGGCAGCTCCCGCAGCAGACGGCCCAGCCGGTGGAAGTCGAACAGGTGCGTGTCGGCACCGTCGAGGACGAGCACGACACCGCGGTCGCCGGGCAGCCCGGCCGGCCCGCCGGGCAGATCGTCGTCCCGCCCCTCGCCGCGCAGGAAGGCGGCGCAGTCGGCCGCGAGCGCGGAGAACGGGCCCTGACCGCCGGGGAGGAAGTCGACGGCCGTCCCGGGCGCGGAGTGCCACAGCACGGCCAGACCCGCGTCGTGCAGCCGCGCGGCGGCCTCCAGGACGAGCCGGGTCTTGCCCACACCGCTCAGCCCCACGACGGTCACCAGCCGTTCGGCGCCCGAGCGGAGCTCCTGCACCACCGCGGCGCACTCCGCCTCACGCCCGATCAGCGGGTGGAGGGGAACGGGCGGCGCGGGTCGCTCGACGGCCGCCCGGACACCTCCTCGGTGGCCGCGCTGGGCCGCCTCCTCGAGAGCCGCACGGGCGCGGGGGCCGAGCCGCAGACCGTCGGCGATCAGCCGGACCGTGTCGGTTCTCGGCCGCTGCGCCTTCCCCTTCTCCAGGTCGCGTATGGCGCGGACGCTGATGGTGGAGAGGTCCGCGAGCTCCCGCTGTGTCAGGCCGATGCGCAGCCGGTGCCGGAGGATCAGGGCGCCGAGCGCGACGGAGGAGGGGGCGGTGTCCTGAGAAGCAAGGCGGTGCGTCATGTGCAGCTCCTGCTGGTCGGGTCAGGAAGGTCTGCCGGCCATGGTCGGCACGCCGCCTATCCAGGAACCATCCCGCCACTAACCCCTCACACGCCGCCCGGCGGCCCCCGCGCCGACCTCCGCCGGCGGCCGGCGAGTGCGGCTGTCACGACGGGACAGCGGGCGCCGGATCGTGATAGCGGGGTGATAAGGCAGCGGACGGTGCCGTGAATCCGCCCCTTCCTAACTTTGTGGTCGTCAGCCGCTACCGGCCGCCACCACCGAGAGGAAGCACCCCATGTCGCACACCGCCGCCCCCCGCAACGCCCTCCGCGCCGCGATCGCTTCCGCGCTGATCGTGCTCCTCGCCGCCGCCGGCGCCCAGACCGGCTGGGCCGCCGGAACCACGGGCCCGGGCACCACGGCCGTCGCCACCGCCGCATCCGCCACCGGCGGGGACACCACCACGGACGAAGGCGACACCGGCACCACCACCGGCGGCACGGGCAGCACCAGTGGCACCGGCACGACCGGCGGCACCGGCACGACCGGCGGCACGGGGACGACCGGTGGCACGGGCGGCACCACCGACAACAACCCCTGGGACTGACCCCGGCCGCGACCGGTCCGCCGGCCTCAGCCCGCGGCGAGCAGCCGCCGCGCCTCCGTCAGTTCACGGACCATCCCCCGCTCCTGGAACACCTCCACCGCCGGTGCCAGCAGCTCCCGGGCGCGCCCCGGCTCCCCGTCCAGAAGGCGCGCCAGGTCGAGACGCGCCAGCGCGCCCCCGCCGACATCCATGATCCGCTCCCGGGCGGTCACGGCCCGGTCGAAGAAGTCCCTGGCACGATCGGGCCGGCCCATCACGGCGAAGGCGTTCCCCAGATCGCGCAGCAGGTGCCCCTCGCCGATCACGTCGCCGGAATCCCGGCACAGCTCCAGCACCTCCGTGAAGGTCAGCACCGCCAGATCGCTCTTGCCCTGCTCCAGCAGCAACTGGCCCACCCGCCGCAACGTGCGCGCCCGGCCGCCGACGTAGCCCACCGCGTCGTACGTGTCCAGGGCCTCGTCCAGCTGGGCCTGCGCCGCCGCGAACTCGCCCTGCCGCATCCGGATGTGGGCGCTCTGCGTCAGCACGATCGCCCGCCCCACCACGTCCCCCGCCCGGTCGAAGTCCGCCAGCGACCGCGCGTACAGCTCCAGCGCCGAGGCGTCGTCACCGACCGTCCGGGCGATGAGGGCCAGGTCCCGGCGGCACAGGCCCTCACCCGTGGGCTCGTCCAGTGCCTGGAAGACGTCCAGCGCCGAGGTCAGCGCCTGCCGCGCCGCGTCGAACTGACTGCGGCTCATGTACAGCGAGCCGAGCGAGGCACGTACCGCCGCGGTGCCCCGCAGATTGCCCGCCTTGCGGGCCGCCGTCAGCGCGCACAGGTGCGTCCGCTCCCACAGGTCGTACAGACCTCTGACCTCGAACAGCGTCACCAGCGTCGTCGCCAGGTCCCAGCACAGGTCGTGCAGCCCCTCCTCGGCCGCGTGCTCCACCATGCGGCACAGGGCGGCCTGCTCGGCCTCCAGCCAGGCCAGCGGATCTGCCAGCAGCTCCTGCGTGTACACGGCGGGCGGCTCCCACCGCGGGGCGTCTCCGTGCAGCACGGTGAAGTCCCCGCCGTACAGCTTCCGGTGGGCCTGCTGCGCGAGGTACATCCACCCACCGCCCATCCGGGCCAGCGCGGCCCCCCGCTCCCCGGGAGGGTCGGACGCCAGCCGCTCGCGCGCGTACACCCGGATGATCTCGTGGAAGCGGTACCGGAAACCGCCGCTCCGCTCCACTCCGGCGACGTCCAGCATCTGCACGTCGACCAGCGGCTCCATCAGATCCGACGGGAAGGGCCGGCCGTCGTCCAGGAGGGCGCCCGCCAGCCAGCTCGGCAGCGTAGGCGCCTGGGCCATGCTCAGCAGCCGCAGCAGCCGACGGTCGTCCGGGGCGAGCCCGTCGTACGTCAGGGCCAGGCTCGCCCGCATCGTCATCTCACCGTGCGTCAGCTCGTCCAGCCGGTGCCGCTCGTCGGCCAGCCGCTGCACCATCGACGCCAGCGACCAGTGCGGCCGCGCCGCCAGCCGGGCCGCCACGATGCGCAGTGCCAGCGGCAGCCTGCCGACGGTGCGCACCAGCGCCTCCGCCGCCACCGCCTCCGTCGTCACCCGCTCCCGTCCGACGATCCGGGCCAGCAGCTCCAGCGCCCGGTCCTCACCCAGCACGTCCAGCTCGACGCGGTGCGCTCCCGGTAACGCCGTCAGCCGGGTCCGGCTGGTGACCAGCACCGCGCAGTGACGGCTCCCCGGAAGCAGCGGCAGCACCTGCCGCTCGCTCGCCGCGTCGTCCAGCACCACCAGCACCCGGCGCGACGCCAGCCTCGAGCGGTACATCTCCGCCCGCTCGTCCAGCGACTCCGGGACCAGCTGCCCCGGAATGCCCAGCGCCCTCAGGAAACGCCCCAGCACCTCCTCCGGGGTGACCGGGGCGCCGGTCGTCCCCCGCAGGTCGCAGTACAGCTGCCCGTCCGGGAACGCCGAGTCCGACAACCGGTGCGCCACCTCGACGGCCAGGGCCGACTTGCCGGTGCCCGGTTTCCCGGTGACCGCCGCCAGCCCCACCGTCGTCCGCTCCGGCCCTCCGGTCAGCGCGTCCGCGAGCGCCGCCAGCTGCGCCGCGTCCGCCACGAAGTCGGCGGTCGCCGCCGGAAGCTGATGCGGCACGGCCTCCTGCCGGGAGGTCTCGACACGTGCCGAAGACTCCTTCGGCCGGGCCTCCGTATCCGCACCGGACTGCGTCTGCGCCTCCGCGGCCCGCCCCGGGACGTCCGGAGCCGGGCCGGCGGGCGGGGTGAGCGTGCCCGTGAGGATCGCCGACTCCAGGTCCTTGAGCTCCCGGCCCGGCTCCAGCCCGAGCTCCTCGTCGAGCAGCCGCCGCCCCGTGCGGAACACCTCGAGCGCCTCGGCCTGCCGGCCCGACCAGTACAGCGCCTGCATCAGCTGGCCGCGCAGCTTCTCCCGCAGCGGGTGCTCATGGGTGAGCAGCTGCAGCTCTCCCACCAGCCGGTCGTGCCGCCCCAGCCCGAGTTCGAGCTGGATCCGCAGCTCGACGGCCGTGAGCCGCTCCTCGTCGAGCTGCCGCGCCTTGTTCGCGAGCGCACCGCTGTCCAGCCCCGGCAGACAGTCCCCCTGCCACAGGGCCACCGCGGCTCTCAGCTCCTCCACGGACCGTTGCGCGTCGCCCCGCTCCCGCAGCCGCCTGGCCCGCGACACCCCCGCGGTGAACAGCGCGGCGTCCACGTTGCGCGCGTCGGTGTGCAGCACGTACCCGGGGGGCCGGGTGGTGATCGCGACCTCCGCGTCGGCACCGGCCAGCAGCTTCCGCAGTCGCGACACACAGATCTGCACCTGGGTGCGGGCGGTCTCCGGCGGAACGTCCTCCCAGATGAGGTCGACCAGGTAACCGGTGCTGACCACCCGGTTGGCCTCCAGCAGCAGCGCGGCGAGGATCACCTCCTGGCGGCCGGGCGGCACCCGCAGTGGACCGTCGGCCCCTTGCACCTGCAGCGGTCCGAGAATCCGGAAGGACGGGCGCGGCGCCGGAGGGACGCCCTGCTCATCCTCCGTCATGAGGTCGGTCAACGAATCCCCCACCGAGACACATGAGTTGACGAGGCAAGAGCAGCTTCGAACAGTCTCCACATATGTCACTGTTCTGTCCATGGCGTGCATATGTCGGGCGAGAATAGTGCCGGGATAGCAAAGAGTTGGCCCCGCCACCCAGTCTCGGGAGGGAGAACGAAAGGGGTACAGCCCGATGACGAGTCACGACCAGTCGGCAGCCGCGCTCTCGGGAGCGACCGACCTGATCACCGCCGCAGGCATGGACCACGTCCGTCTGGTCTACGACTACCTCGACGCGGGCGACGCGGACTCCTGCGCCTCCCTGATGCACGAGTGCGTGGTCCTGGAGCTGCCCGGCATGCCCCCCGTCCACGGCCGCGCCGAGGTCGTCCGCGCCCACTTCCGCCACGGCACCGCCCAGGCCCGTCACGAGATCGACCACCTGGTGGCCGCCGACCGCAGTGTGGTCGCCGAGGGCCGGCGCGTCGTCCCGGGCTCGCACCACCCGTGCACGCGCTTCGTCGACGTCTTCCGCATCGCCGACGACGGCATGGTCAGCGAGTGCACCCGCTACTACCACACGGCTCCCTAGCGCTGTGACCGGAAATGGTCAGCGGGTTCGCTGGGGATCCTCAGCGAGCAGGACCGCAGCCCGGGCCTTCGCCCAGGGTGCGGTCCTGCCTGTTCGATCTGCTCTCAGGAATCGCTGTCCCGGCCTCGCGCGACGTTCAGGCGGCTCCACCCGGCCGTTCGTCCCCGCGGTCGGGATGGAGGCCGGGTCCGCGGCGGTCACCGGCGAGCGGAGTGGGGGAGAGGTCGGCGGGCTCCTCACCGGGTTCCAGCAGGGTGTCGGCCGAGCCGACGATCAGCGGGTCCGGCGTGCCCACGACGGTGTGGTCCTTGAGCGGGTAGGCGCAGCGGTCGAGCAGGCTGCGCATCGCCTCCAGGCGACCGCGCCGCTTGTCGTTGTTCTTCACCACCGTCCACGGGGCGTGCGGCGTGTCCGTGGCACGGAACATCTCGACCTTGGCGGTCGTGTACTCGTCCCAGCGGTCCAGCGAGGCCAGGTCCGTCGGCGACAGCTTCCAGCGGCGTACCGGGTCGACCTGCCGGATGGCGAAACGGGTGCGCTGCTCGGCCCGGGAGACGGAGAACCAGAACTTCACCAGCAGGATGCCGTCGTCGGTGAGCATCCGCTCGAACATCGGCGCCTGCCGCAGGAACCGCTGGTACTCCTCCTCCGTGCAGAAGCCCATCACCCGCTCGACACCCGCCCGGTTGTACCAGGAGCGGTCGAAGAAGACGATCTCACCGCGCGCGGGCAGATGGGACACGTAACGCTGGAAGTACCACTGGCCCGCCTCCCGCTCGGTGGGCTTCTCCAGTGCCACCACGCGGGCGCCGCGCGGGTTCAGCCGCTCGGTGAACCGCTGGATGGTGCCGCCCTTGCCGGCCGCGTCCCGGCCCTCGCAGACCACGACGATCCGCTGGCCGGTCTCCTTCACCCAGCGCTGCATCTTCAGCAGCTCGATCTGCAGAGCCCGCTTCCGGCGGTCGTACTCGGCCCTGCGCACCTTCTGGGCGTAGGGATGGTTCTCCTGCCAGGTCTTGATGGGGCTGCCGTCGGCGTTGAGCAGGACCGGCTTCTCCGGCCGCCGCTCGTTCACCGTCAGGCCGTCGAGAAGGTCGTCCTCGGGCTCGTCCACTTCGTCCTCTCCCGGTGATCAGAACGGCAGGCGCCCGCGCGCCCGCCGGCCGGCGGAGCCGCTGCGGCCCACGGCACGCGAACTGGAGCTGAAGGGCTTGCTGAGCAGCCGCCCCAGCGGGCCGGGCGCCTTGGACCCGGTGCGCGACCCCGCTCCCAGCGCACGCTGTGCGCCGTTCTGCGGGTGCCGGGACAGCCGGGGGAGCAGGAAGGCGAGCACGGCCAGGACGACACAAGCGGCTATCACGCCGACAATCATCACGCGGAACTCCTGAGGTCTGGACGGTAAGGCCGGAAATGCGCCGCGTGTCGGTTGTGACCCGCGTGCGAGACCCGCCTGCCCGCTCGCGCCGTGACCAGTCGCCTTTTCGCCTGGCCCCGCGCGGCCGCCACCGCGTGTCGCCACCGTCGGGGACCGGATCCCGGCGAAGGCGTTGACGACGTGATCGGCGGAACCTAGCCTCTCGCCGAGGCTACGAGCCGTGCTCGGTACATCGGCGGTGTGTGAACGTCCGGCGCCCGCACCCCCCGCCCCGCAAGGGAGTAGTCGTGAGACCTGGCCTTACCCGTCGCTCGGCCCTCGGTGTCATCGCCGGTTCGGCCGTCGCCACCCTTGCCGGCACCACGGCCACCACCGCCCACGCGGCGGTTCCGGCGTCGCCGGGGGTGACGTACCGGAACACGCTCGTCGAGCAGCGGGCCGATCCGCACATTCACAAGCACACCGACGGCTACTACTACTTCACCGCCACCGTGCCCGCGTACGACCGGATCGTGCTGCGCCGCGCCACCACCATCCAGGGGCTGTCCTCGGCCGCCGAGACGACCGTGTGGACCAAGCACGCCAGTGGCGCGATGGGCTCCCACATCTGGGCGCCCGAACTGCACGTCGTCGACGGCAGGTGGTACGTCTACTTCGCCGCCGGCGACGCGAACGACGTGTGGAGGATCCGGCCGTACGTCCTCGAGTGCGCCGCCGCGAACCCGCTCACCGGGACCTGGACGGAGAAGGGCCGGATCGCCCTGCCCCTCGACACCTTCTCGCTGGACGCGACGACCTTCGCCGTGAACGGCACCCGCTACCTCGCCTGGGCGCAGAACGACCCGGCGGTCGGCCCCGGCACCAACCTCTACCTGGCACGGATGTCCAACCCGTGGACCATCACGGGTACGCCGGTCATGCTCAGCCGGCCGACCGCTTCGTGGGAGACCGCGGGAGGCCAGACCGTCAACGAGGGCCCGGCCGTCATCCAGCGCGGGGGCAAGGTCTTCATGACCTTCTCGGCCAGTGCGACGGACGCCAACTACTGCATGGGCATGCTGACGGCGTCCGCCTCCGCCGACCTGACGAAGGCGTCGTCGTGGACCAAGACCGCGGGCCCGGTCTTCGCGAGCAACGCCGCCACCGGCCAGTACGGCCCCGGGCACAACCAGTTCACGGTCTCCGAGGACGGCACCTCCGACATCCTCGTCTACCACGACCGCGGCTACCGGGACATCAGCGGCGACCCCCTCAACGACCCCAACCGCCGTACCCGCGTCCAGAAGTTCTACTGGAAGGCCGACGGCACACCCGACTTCGGGATACCGGTCGCCGACGGCGTGACGCCGATCCGGCTCTCCTCGTACAACTTCCCCGACCGGTTCGTCCGCCACTGGGAGTTCCGCGCGAGGACCGACGCGAACGTCAGCCCGCTGGCCGACTCGCAGTTCCGTGTCGTCTCCGGACTGGCCGGCAACGGCACCGTCTCCCTGGAGTCGGCCAACTTCCCGGGCTACTTCCTGCGTCACCGGAACTTCGAGGTGCGGGTGGAGAAGAACGACGGCACGGCCGTGTTCCGCGGCGACGCGTCCTGGTCGGCGCGGGCCGGACTCGCCGACTCCGCCGGCGTCTCCTACGAGTCGTCCAACTTCCCGGGCCGCTACATCCGCCACTTCGACCAGTTGCTGCAGGTGCAGGCCCTCAGCACGGCGACCGACCGGGCCGACGCCACGTTCTACACGCAGTGAGGGGCGTCGCCGGCGCTCCGGGGCGCGTCGGATCCGCCCCTCACCGCGGGGCGTCCTCGTCGGGCCCGGCTCCCTCCGCTTCGAGGAGGTGTGCGGCGGCGCCGTCGAGCATCTTCGCCGTCTCGGTAGAGCGGGGGAGCATGGTCGTCTCGTAGGCGCGGACGGCGTCGTCGACGGTGGCGGCGCGCGCGAGGGCGAGGGCGAGCTCGCAGGCGTCGAGCATGGCGAGGTTGACGCCGACGCCGAGCGGCGGCATGAGGTGGGCCGCGTCGCCGAGCAGGGTCACCGTGGGACTGTGCTCCCAGATGTGCGGCACGGGCAGGGCGAGGATGGGCCGGTCCACGTAGGCGCCCTCGTTGTCCGTCATCATCCGGCGCAGCCGGGGCGACCACTGGGCGAAGTGCTCCAGGAGCAGGGCCCGGATGCCCGCGGTGTCGTCGGGCCGCAGACCGCGCGCGGCGATCCAGTCGGCGGGGACGCGCTGGACGATGTAGACGCGGATCCGGTCACCGCTGTTGCGCTGGGCGAACAGGGCGCGCTCGCCGTCGGCCGCGTGCGCTCCGCCCTGGCCGACCAGTTCGGCGATCTCGGGATGACGCCGGTCGACGTCCGAGAACCACGCCTCGAGAAAGCTGACTCCGCTGTATGCGGGGGTCGCGGAGGAGACGGCGGGTCGGACCCGGGAGAAGGCGCCGTCCGCGCCGATGACCAGATCCGCTTCGGTGGTGCTGCCGTCGGAGAAGTGCAGGCGCCGCGGCCCCTGGGCCGGGCCGCTGACGCGCTCCACGCCCCGGCCCCAGCGCACGGTGCCGGGGTGCAGCGAGTCGAGCAGCATGTCGCGCAACTGTCCGCGGTCGATCTCGGGCTTGAACAGCTCGCCGGCTTCCGGCATCCGATGGAACGTGAGCGCGCCGGACGGGTCCAGTTGACGCATCTCCTGGCCTTCGGGGCGGGCCAGTTCGAAGAACCTCTCCAGGAGGCCGGCCTCGCGCAGGGCGATCTGACCGTTGTCGGCGTGCAGGTCCAGGCTCCCGCCCTGGTCGCGCGCCTCGGGGCGGGCGTCGCGGTCGTGGACGGTGGCCTGAATGCCGTGCCGCTGAAGGATGCGGGCGCAGGTCAGCCCGCCGGGGCCGGCCCCGACGATGCTGATCCGTGCGCGGGTGGGGTGCGGAGAGGTCATGGGTCGCTCCTCGTCGGTGGTCGTGCGGCAGCGGTCCCGGCGCCGGGCAGGGCTCGGAGGCAGGGCGCAGAGCCGGGATACAAAAGGAGAGTAGGTGTAAAAGTGTAATCCGACAACTTTTTCAGCGAGGCCGCTAATTTACGGATGCCGCTGTCGGATAGGCTCACGCCCATGACCCAACCCCCCGCCGAAGCCCCCGTCGGACGCCGTGAACGCAAGAAGGCCGCCACCCGGCAGGCGATCGCCGACGCCGCGCTCCGTCTCTTCCTGGAGCGGGGATACGACCAGGTGAGCGTCCGGGACGTGGCCGAGGAGGCCGACGTGTCGACCACCACGGTGTTCAAGCACTTCACCGGCAAGGAGGCTCTCGTCTTCGACCAGGAGGAGAGCACCGACGCCCACCTGATCGCCGCGGTGCGGCAGCGCGCCGACGGCGTGGACGTCCTCGAGTCGCTGCGCCGGCGCCTCCTCGACACCTGGCTGCCGATCGCCGACCACCCGCAGAACGAGGAGTTCTTCCGCCTGGTCGACTCCACACCCTCGTTGCGCGCCTACGCCGAACGCATGTGGGCCCGGCACACCGACACGCTCGGCGCGGCGCTCGCCGACGAGTTCGGGGTGGAGCACGGCAACCTCGCCTGTGTGACCCTCGCCCGCTTCGTCCTGGAGATCCCGGTCCTCGCGCGGGGACAGAAGGACCGCAGGGCCGCCGTCGAGGAGATCTTCGACATCCTCGCCGACGGCTGGCGTCCGCCGGCCGGGACGGCGGCCACCCGGGCCGGCTGACCCGGCGTGCGGTGCCCGGACCGGGCGCCCGCTCCCGCCCCCGTGACAGGCGGTGCTACTGGACGGCGCCGGCCACCAGCCAGACGCCGCCGATCAGCGAGACGGCCAGGATCCCGGCGCGCACGGTGGCCGCCCCCGTTCGGCCGGAGAGCAGCAGCCCGGCCGCCGTCCCGAGGGCGAGCGCGGCCAGCTGGGCCGGGTCGGGGAGCACGAGACCGAGGACAAGGGCGGTCACGAGATTCTGGATGCCGAAGAACGCCTGCAGGCTGCCGCGCGCCTTGCGTGGCTCCCACCCGGCGTTGGCCACGTACAGGCCGACGGGCGGGCCCCCGACTCCTCCGACCACGTTGAGCGCGGCGCTGGCGGCCCCGACGACGACCACCGCTTCGCGACGCCTCAGCCACGGGGAGCGCAGGCCGCCGGCGAGCAGGAGCGTGGCGCCGATGACGCCCACACCTCCCGCGAGGGCGAGCCAACGCGTCTCGACGTCGCGGACCGCCCAGGCGACCACGGGGGTGAACGCCAGCGTCGGCACGAGCAGACGGGCGACCGCCCGCGGCTCGACGTGGGCGCGGTTGTTCCACAACGGCGCCACCGAGGAGAGGGCCGCGAGCACGAGCGTCACCGCCACGCCGTCGCGAGGCCCCATCACCGCCACGAGGCAGGGCGCGACGATCAGCGAGAAGCCCATGCCCGTCGCCGCCTGGGCGATCGCCCCGACCACGACGGCGGCCAGGACCACGAGGGTCCCGAGCGAGCCGACGTCTCCGATCACCACGTCACCACGTCGCCGGTCGCCACGTCGTCGATCACCACGTCGCCGGTCGCCATGTCGCCGATCACCGCGTCGCCGTCGCGTCCGCGAGCTGATCGATTCCGCAGCGCCGCTGGATGAGCCAGGCGACGGCCATGAGGACCGCCGGCACGACGGTGAACCCGAGCAGTACGGCCTGGACGGCGCCCGCGCTCTGCGTCACGCCCTCCCCGTCGACCGCGGCCGCGAAGCCGCCGACGGCCAGCACGGCCGAGTAGACGTACGGGCCGGCGGCGGTTCCGACGGCCTCGGTGGCCGTCCATACACCGGTGTAGGCGCCCGCCCGCGAGTGTCCACGGCGCTCGGCCGCGGCCACGACGTCCGGCACCATCGAGAACGCCAGCAGCTGAAGCCCGGCGAAGGACGTGCCCAGCAGCGCGACGACCACGACGGTGACCGCCACCGGCACCCGGTCCCCGGCGACGAGGACGACACTGCCGAGGACGAACAGCAGCTGGGCGAGCAGCAGCCCGCGCTGCTTGCCGATCCGCCCGGAGACACGGAGCCACACCGGCGACGTGATCATCGCCGGGCCGAGGAACGCGCCCATCAGGACAGCGGTCAGGCCCGAGCGGCCGAGGACGTGCTCGGCGTAGAACGGCACGGCGGCGAGCACCAGGTGGGTGGTCGTCCCCGTGAACAGGTAGGAGAGCACCAGCAGCCGGAAGCCTCGGTCGGCCCAGGCGAGCCGCAGGTCGGCGAGGGCGGACTGGGAGTGCGCGGTGGGCTCCCGGAAGCCGCAGGTGTCGTTGAGACGGCGGACGCCGCGGATCGCCACCAGCGCCGTGACCAGCATGAGGGCGGCGAACACGAACGCCATCCGGGTGTAGCTGCCGCGCTGCTCGTCGGAGACCAGCACCGGGGCCAGGACACCGGCCACCAGCAGGCCGACGGTGAGCAGCACCATCCGCACCATGAAGACGCGGGCGGACTCGTGGGAGCCGACCCGCAGGTCCGAGGGCGTGGTCAGGTAGGGCACCTGGAACGCCGCGAAGAGGAGGTTGCCGACGACGTACCAGGCGGCGACCCAGACGGCGGCCGGCGTGCCGTGCAGCCCGCCGGGGACGGTGAACATCGCGATCATGGCGGCGCCCAGCAGCAGACCCCAGCGCATCATCCCGCGACGGTTCCCCCGCCGACGGGCCTGACGGTCCGAGAGGGTGCCGAAGACGGGGTGGACGACGGCGTCGACGACCTTGGGGATCAGCAGCGCCAGGCCGGCGATCAGCGGCGAGACGCCGAGGGTGTTGGTCAGGAAGTACAGCAGGAGCAGGCCCGGGACCGTCACCCAGGCGCCCATGCCGAGTGAGCCGGCGGCGTACCGCAGCAGCGGTCCGCGCCCGGCCCGTGCCGACTCCCCGTCCTCCGCCAAGACGGTGCCCGGTCCGACGGCGGTGCCCGGTCCGACGTGGGAGCCCGGTCCGTCGTGAGCGGGAAGCGTGTCCGGGGCCCTCACTCCGCGGCCTCCGCGTGGCGCGCCACCGCACCGGCCGCGAGCTCGGCGTCGCGGAAGGCGCCCGACCGGATGCGGGAGGAGAAGGTGCGCCGCACGATCCGGTCGGTCAGCGACGGCAGGTGACGGGCGAGGAAGAACTCCACCGCACCACGACGCGTGGTCGGCAGGTCCCGGAGCGCCCGAGGGGAGAGGGCGGCGCGCAGCACGGTGTTCACCACGCCCTCGAGCGGCTCGTACGAGCTCATGCCCTCCAGCGACAGGCCGGCCCTGGCGGTCGAGTCGTGGATCGGGCTGCGCACGGCCGACGGGTAGACGCAGGTGACGCCCACGTGCGTGCCGAGTTCCAGGCGCAGCGCGTCGGCGTAGGCGACCAGGGCGCGCTTGGACGCGCCGTACGCGGCGGCGAGCGGCAGCTGCATGACGGCCATCCGCGAGGTGAGCATGACCACGCGGCCGCGCGAGGCGACGAGCGCCGGAACGCAGGCCGCGCTGACGCGCCAGGTGCCGAGCAGGTTGATGTCGAGCTGGCGCCGGACCTCCTCGCCCGGCGGCAGCTCGGCCGGGGCGGGGCCGCCGATGCCGGCGTTGTTGATCAGGATGTCGAGCCCGCCGAGCTCCGCCAGAGCGGTGGCCACGGCCGCGGGCACGGCGGCGTCGTCGGTGAGGTCGCAGGGGACGACCGTCATCGGGTCGTCGTCGCGCGGCGCGACGTCCAGCCCGACGACGTGCGCCCCCCGGCCGATCAGCTCGGTGGCGAGCGCCCGGCCGAACGTGCCGGAGGCGCCGGTGATCAGGACGCGCAGACCGGTGGCGTTGCGCAGACTCATGCGGAGACCTCGTCGGTGGTGGGGGACGCGGTGGCGTCGGTGCTGGTGCTGGTGCTGGTGCTGGTGCTGGTGGTTGTGCCGGTGTCGCTGCCGGCTTCGTTGCCGTCGCCGGTGGCGGCTCCGGTGCTGGTGAGACGGGGCTCGAACGCGCCGCCGTGGACGGCCAGCCGCTTCCTGCCCGCGGCGAGCTCGCGCGGCACGGAGGCGATGTAGGCGTCGAAGTCGATACGCATCGCGGGGCGCTTCTCGCCCCACCGCGCCCGGGCGTCGCGCAGCGTCCGGTCGGCGATGCGGCGTCGCTCGTCGACGTCCGGCAGGGCGTAGCGGCCGCCGAGGTGCGCCGCGACGAGCTTCGCCTGCGCCTCCACGACGGGGAGCGCGGCGCCGGTGGACTGCATCAGGCCGACGAAGGCCAGGCTCGGGTCGTCGAGGTGGAAGACGCGGTGGTGCAGGCGCAGTTTCTCCGGGTCGGCCCCGATCCAGCGGTCGGAGAGGAACGGGATGGTGACGCGGTAGCCGGTGGCCCACACGATGGTGTCGACGCGCTCGGCACTGCCGTCGGTGAAGACGACGCGGTCGCCGTCGAGCCGCTCGATCCCCGGACGTGCCACCACCTCGCCGTGGGTCAACCGGTGCAGGATGGTGTCACTGATCGTCGGGTGGTTCTGGAACAGGCCGCCCGCCGGGGCCGGCAGGCCGTAGTCCTCGGGCCGGCCGACCGCGACACGCAGCATGGTCTCCGCCAGGCGCTGGCGGATCCGCCACGGAAGCCCGGCGATGGCGCCGCCGGTGGCGTCGGCAGGGCGGCCGAAGAGGTACTTCGGGACGATGTGCACGCCGTGCCGGGCCGAGAGGAGTACCGGCGAGGCGGCCACGTAGGAGGCGTCGACGGCGATGTCCATGGCCGAGTTGCCCATGCCGACGACCAGCACGTGGCGGTCGCGGAAGACCTCCGGGTCGCGGTAGTCGTGGGCGTGCATCTGGACGCCGTCGAAGGTCCCGGGGTAGCCCGGCTCGGGCAGCCGGGGGTCCCAGTTGTGGCCGTTGGCGACGACGACGGCGTCGTACCGCTCCGCGCCGCCGTCCTCCGTAGTCACCGTCCACGCACCGGCCCGGGCGCCCGTCTCCTCGCGCTCGACGCGGGTCACGGTGCTGCCGAACCGGATGCGCCCGGTCACGCCGAAGGTGTCGGCGTAGTCGGCCAGGTAGCCGGCCACCAGCGACGCCGACGGGTAGTCGACCCAGTCGGTCGGCATCGGGTGGTCGGCGAACTGGGTCCGGCCCTTGCTGGTGTTCAGGTGGAGCGAGTCGTACGCCGGGGAGAGGCCGCTGCCGTTGTGGCGGTCCCAGAGACCGCCGGGCCGGTCGCCCTTCTCGTAGGTGACGACGTCCGCGCCGATGTCGAGCAGCGCCTTCGTGGTGGCCAGGCCGGCGGCGCCGGCGCCGATGACGGCGACGCGGGCGGGATTGCTCATGCGCGTTCCTTCTCCTGTTCCGGGTGGTGGGACCGACGGCTCGGGCGGCTGGGCCGGGAGCTTCGTCTGGTGGCGGTCACAACGCTAGGTCGCCCCACCTCCTCGCGGACTGGCCGCGGCCACCGCGTTCGAGGGCTCGATTGTGGCCCGCCACAACCTGTGGAACGATGCAGCCGTGAAGGCGGAGGAGCACGACTGGCAGGCGTTCGTCGACCTGATCGAGCGGGTGCTCGCCGACGAGGACCTGCTCCCGCAGGTGGTCGCCGCGGTGCGCAGCCACGTGCAGGAGTCGGCCACCCTGCCGGTCTCCGACATCACCGGCCACACGAGGGTGCTGCTCACCGCGGCCGCCCGTGCGCTGGCCGGCCGCCGGGCCCCGACCGAGGCGGAGTTGACGGTCGTCGAACAGCTCGCCGTCACCCGCGCACGGCAGGGCATCCCGATCGACGTGGTCCTCGGCTCGGTGCGGATCTCCGAGCGCGCCATCTGGGCCCGCGCGCGCGAGCTGTCCGAGGCCGCCGGGATCCCGGCCGAGCGGGTGCTGGACGCCCGCGAGCTGTACGACGACTGGGCCGACGCCGTGCGCGCACGGCTGATCCGCGCCCACCGGGAGGCGCCCCGCCAGCACGACGGCTGGGACCGGGACGCCGAGTCGATGCGCCGTCTGCTCGAGGGCGGTTCGGCCGCGGCTCTCGCCGCCGCCGAGCGGGGCTTCACCTCCGGCACCGGCTTCTGGGTGCTGGTGACCCGGCCCGGCGACCCCGCCTCCGCCACGGCGCTGCGCCGCCTGACCGAAGGACGCTCGACCGAGGGCGGTGGGCGAGGGCTGGCCGCGGTGGTCGACGACACCCTGGTCGCCGTCGTGGCCGGCCGTCCGGCGTTCGGCTCCGGCGGGGCCGGGCAGGTCGTCGGCATCGCCGGCCCGGTCGTGGCCGAAGAACTCGGCCTCGCGCACCGGCTGGCGGCGGCGACCGTCCCCGCCGCGGAGGTCTCCGGCCTGTCCGGGCCGGTCCACATCAGCGCCGTCGCCCCGGCCGTCGCGCTCCTGTCCCGGACCGACCTCGCCGCCGCCCTCACCGCGCACCACCGTTCCGGCCACGCCCAACTCGGCCCCGCCGCGGGCGCCGTCGCCCGCACCGTTCGCGCGTGGCTCGAGGCCGACCGCGACGCCGCGTCCGTGGCCCGCACCCTGTACGTGCACGAGAACACCGTGCGCAACCGCGTCCAGCGCTTCTCCACGGTGACCGGAATCGACCCCCACAGCACCTTCGGCGGGATCACCGCCTGGTGGCTGTGCCACGCCTGGACGGTCGACGCCGGGGCGTAGGCGCGGAGCTCGTCACCACGCTCCGCCGGGTCCTGGCCCACCACGGAGCCCGTGGACCGGAGGCGGCCCGGGCCACGGCAGGCCAGGCGCAGTCCTCGTCGCATCGCCCCTGCGGATCTGAGCAGCCATGTCCGGTGCGATCACCGCCGAGTCGGCAGAGCGTGGGGTGTCCTCACGCGCGGCACCCCGGTTCAGGCGAGCCGCGCGACGAGAGCCTGGCAGCTTCGCCGGAGCGCTTCGTCCTTGGTGAGGTCCGCGTACCGGTCGCGTTGCTGCCGGGCGAGTTCTTCGAGGAGCTGAGGAAGGGCGGGTCGGGCCGCAAGCCCCATGCGGTTCAGGCAGGCCACCACGAAGGTGGCGGTCGCGTGGTTCCGCTGCCAGGCTTCGAGGAGGACGTCCAGGACGGTGGCGGTCTCTTCCTCTCCGGCGATGTCCCAGACGGCGGCGGCGCTGTGGACCCGGACCCACTCGTAGTCGTCGGAGAGCAGTTCGCGCAGACGGGGCAGGGCGGTCGCGGCGGGGCGGCCGATGTCGCCGAGCACGTCGGCGACCGTGGTGTCCTTGCCGCTGTCGAGCATCTCCAGGAGCGGGGGCAGGACTTCCTCGTGGTCGCGGCCGATCGCCCACAGGGCGGCGACAACTTCGGACCGGAGGTTGCCCGGTGAGCCGGTCAACGCGCGAATCGGACCCAGAGCCGCCGCGGCGACGGTGCCGAACCCGGCGAGGGCCCGCACCGCCGATCTCGTGACGCCACCCTGCTCCTGCCGCACCGCCTCGGCCAGTGTTTCCGCGATCACCGGGACCGCCACCGGGTCGCCCAGACGGGACAGTGTCGAGAGCAGCGCGTTGACGCTCATGTCGACCCACTCCTGCGACAGGTCCACGCCGTGCAGCCGATCGCACAACCGCGGGGTCAGTTGCCCGGCGGACTGTGGCAATGCGCCGGCGACCTCCACCGCCCGCCAGGCGTCCACTCCGCTGTCCAACGCGAACAGCAGGTCCGGCAGGGCACGGTCGTCGCCGACCCGGGCCAGGGCCCGCACCGCCTCCTGGTGCGCGCGACGCAGCTGAGGCCGCTCGGACGCCCACACCTGTGGTCCGTACGCCTCCCGCTGGTCGGCGACCTTCGCCGCCAGCGCCTCACGTGCCGGACCGGCCAGCGCGGCGCAGCTGGAGAGGAGGGCGCCCGCCTCCGCGGCGACGTCCGGATGCGGCGATTTCAGCTGGTCGGCGACCAGCAGAATCAGCCGGGTATGGTCGCCGCGCCAGCCCTTCATCAGGGTGCCGCTCATCCGGATCGCATCGAGACGGGAACCGAGGTCAGGGGAGCGCAGCTGTTCTTCGAGCAACTCGGTGCGCTCCCGAACCCGCCAGGCCAGCGCCTCGTGGAAGGAGCTCAGCAGGCCGGTCGTGGAGGAATGGACAGTGTTCTGCCGCTCCATGTCCTCGAACACGGCCGCAACCTGCGGGGGGACCCGGGCCTGGGCGGCAGCAGGGGCCTTCTCGGTGGGCGGATCGGCCCAAGTGTCCACCGACACCGTGCCGTTCGCCGATTCGCGCAGCAGGGCGATCGCGGTGGGCACGACGCCGGCGTCGACGGCCAGGGGCGCGCAGCGGACACGCTGAACGACGGCCGCCAGCCGGATCAACGGACCGGCGCCCTCGTCGACGGCCAGAGCGGTGAACCAGGCCACCGCCTCGTCCTTCGCCTGCGGCAGGCGCAAGGCCAGTTCGGCGGCCGCGTCCAGTATCGCCGGCAGAACCACCGCCTCGTCCTCCATGGCCAGTCGATCCCGCAGCACGGCCAGGGCCCGTCGGGTGTCGTCGATCAGCAGCCCCACCGCGGGAAGGGCAGCCCGGCGGACCCGGACGTCGTCGTCCGCCGCCCACCCCACGAAGGCATCGGCCCGCTCCCGGAGCACGGCCGCGGCGCCGACGTAGTCGACGACGTCACCGATGTACTCGCTCTCGCACCGTTCGACACTGGTCCCGGCGATGCCGACCAGCAGGCGCACGATGGCGTCTCTGCCGGGCGTGGTCTCGTCGGCGACCAGCTCGAAGAGGAACGGAAGGCTTGCGGTGGTACAGGCGTACACGTCGCCCTGATGGTGGACGGCGCCGTAGTACCGGTCGAGGGCCTTGTCGCGGACCTCGGCGTCCGGGGAGCGGAGCGCGGTCAGCAGGTCGGGGATCTCGTCGGCGGTGCCGTATGCGTGGTCCATCGACGACCAGTCGATGTCGTGCAGTCCGTTGAACATGCGGGCACTATGCCGGGTCGCACTGACGCGGGCCGAGTTGCTGGGTCTCCTGGTTGTGATCGCCGAGTTCTCCGAGTCGGTCAGCGCGTGCAGGTCTGCACCCGCCGGGAGGTCCCTGCGGAGGCAGATGGGCGGGCGGGTCAGCAGTCGGGGCAGCGGCGCTTGGCGATCCAGGTGCGTTCACCGATGTCGACGGTCACCGGGCGGTCCTCATCGACGGGCGGGAAGGCCACGCCGTGGAGGACAAGGCGGGCCCAAGCGGGGTTGTCGAGGTACTCCGGGGAGATGTGGTGGCAGCCGGGGTGGTGGGCGTAACCGGTCGGGGAGATGAGGATGATCTGGCGGGCGTCTTCCACGCGGGTGCTCCTTGCTCGGTGGGCGGGCCCGCCCGGTGTGGGCGGGCCGGTGGTGTGTTCACGCGGTTCGGCGTCGGCGGCGGCGGAGGAGCAGTTCCGCGGCCAGGAGCACCGCGGTACCGCCGGCCACCGCGGCCCACACCTCAGGGCTCGTGCCCGAGTCGTGCCCCGAGTCGTCCGTGCCCGAGTGGTTCGTGGCCGTGCGGGTGACGGTCAGGCGAACCGGGGCACTGTTGTCGCCGGCGACGGGGTCCTTCGACGCGGCCTCCGGGTAGAGGATCCTCACGCTGCCCGGGCGGTCGTCCCGCGCGACGATGCGCAGGGTGAACGCGAACGTCTGTGGCCGGCCGACGGTGTTGGACAGCTCGCAGACGTAGGTGCGGTCGTCGTCCGACCTGGCGCAGTGCTGCGGGTCCCCCTCCTCCGCCAGTTCCGGGTCGAACGGCACCTTGGTGACCCTGGCGCCCGGAGGCACCGTGAAGACCACCGCGGTCTCCGATTCCCGCGACATCCCCGGGCCCTTGTTGACGTAGCCGACGACGACGCGGCGCTCGTCCCCCACCCGGCCGGTGATCTCGGCCCCGATGGCCGCGTATGGCGGGGCCGGCTTCGGACGGGGCCGCGCTCAGGAGGGTGATCAGTGCGCCGAGGATCAGGAGGGCGCACCGGTCCGTTCGAGGGCGTATGCCTGACATCCCTGCATTCTGGCCGCTGCCCGGTGGCCGGAACCAGTGGTTGCCGTCGACCGGAGGGAGGGGGACGGCAACGGTGCCTTACGTGTCGGAGTGCTCCGGCAGGGCGAGCCATTCCTGCCAGGAGATCTCGCGGCCGACGAAGCGGGGTCGCTGGAACGGCCACTCGGCGGTGATCCACCGCGGCACCAGTGCGTCAAGACCCTGCTCAAGCTTGCTGCCCACGAGTTCGTCCACCACCCACCAGGAGATCTCGGCGTCCGCGCCGGCCCTCTCCGGCGGATCGATGTAGACGCAGCCGAGCAGAGCCGTCTCAGCAGCGTCGAACAGTGCGTAGTTGAAGGACCCGTGTGCGGCGATCTCCTTCTCGTGCCGCAGCAGATCGGCCTGGTCGGCCTCGTAGGTCATGGTGGCGGCGGGCCAGCCCCAGGCCGGGCCGTAGATGTCCCACAGCCGCTCGCGTGAGCCCATCACCGCCGGATAGTCCAGCGGGGTGTCCGTCTCCCGGATCGGCCGCAGGTGATGACCGCCGTCCGGCAGCGGTACCAGTACGGGGTGGACGAAGTCTTCGGGCAGCCAGCTCATGGGGCCGACCGTAGCAGCGCGCGGCCGTCAGCTCTCCCGAGTTTTTCCGGGGCGGCGGGCGCCCCCCGGAAGGGGGGCGTCACACCCCGGGAGCCTCAGCCTCCTCGGCGCCGCCGCCGAAGAGGCGGTCGTCACTCCACCATGGCGGCGTCTCGTCGACGACCGGGGTGAGCTCGAGCAGCGTCACCCCGTTGCGGCCCAGGACCAGATCCACGTCCGCCCGCCCTTCGGTGACGGGGACGCTCCGGTGCGAACGGGCGGGTTCGGCCGCCTCGCGGAGCGCGTCGAGCAGGCGGTGGCCCGGCGCGAGCGGCCGTCCCATCTCGCACCAGGCCGCCCACGCGTTGCCGGCGTCCTCGCTCACGGAGAGGCGGCGCGCGTAGGCGGACCCGCGGGGCCCCGGCGCGCCGACGGGCAGGGACAGCCGGACCGTGTGGCCGCCGACGGGCTCGCCGCCGGCCGGGTCGGCCGGCGCCCACGCCAGCACGGTGACCCTGCCGTCGTCGTGCCGTGTCACCAGGTGGTCCTCGCCCCGGGCAAGGATGTGTGCGCCCATCTCGGCCATGAACGCGTACAGGTGGTAGGTGGGCTTCTTGATCTGGCGGTGGGTCAGCAGTCCGAAGCCGCCGTGGAAGGGAGCGGTGGGGATGCCCGTCTCCTCGAAGACGTCGCTGAAGGTCCAGTAGGAGAAGGAGTCCGCGTGGTCGCCGCCGGTCGCCAGGACCGGGGCGAGGTAGGCCGCGTGGAACGCCGTGTCGTGGATCGGGTTGTCAGGCCGGTAGGAGGAGTTGAACTCGGTGATGTGCACCGGCAGGTCCGCGAGGCCGGTGCCCGCCAACTGCTTGCGGGGAGCGCCGAACTGCTCGAGCAGTGCCGAGGCCGGCATGAGGGTCTGGTGCGTTCCGAACGGCACGTGGTCTTCGGGCCCGGACGAATAGGCGTGGCGGCTCACGAAGTCGATCGGCAGGTCGCGCTCCTCGACGAACTCGGCGAAGCGAAGGATCCACTCGTCCTGGTAACCCGGCGCCAAGGACGGTCCGCCGACCTGGAGTTCGGCGTCGACCTCCTTCACGGCCAGCGCGGTCACCTCGTACAGCCGGTGGTACGCGTCCTGGTCGGCGGCCCAGAAAGGGGCCAGATTGGGCTCGTTCCACACCTCGATCGGCCAGCGGCGCACCTGGTCCAGGCCGTAGCGGTCGGTGAGATGCCCGAGGACGGCGCGGACGAGGTCCGCCCACTCCTTCTCGTCGCGAGGGGGAGTGACGTTCCCCTTCCACCAGAACACGGTCTCCTCGCCGGAGGCGAGCCCGGACGGCATGAAGCCGAGTTCGAGGAAGGGCGCGACGCCCTTCTCCAGGTAGGCGTCCACCACCTGGTCGAGGTAGGTGAAGGCGTGGCGTACGTGCCGCCCGCCGGCGTGCTGGTAGGGGCGGTGGATGCCCATCCCGTCGCTGAGCAGGCCGTGCCCGCGGATGAACCGGAACCCGATCTCCCGCTGCACGAGGTCGAGTGAGTCCTGGTAGTCACGCCGCAGCGCGAGGTCCAGCCGGCCCGTGCCCACGCAATGACGCCAGGCGTCGGAGAGCCGCGCCGTCGGCCGGCTGGGAACGACGATCCGCATGGTGGCAACGGTCCTTTGCTGCGGGCTGCTGGGGGGGGGCGGGGGAGTGGCCTGGCCGGTCGTGCTCCGTGAGAGGTTCTGCGCACCCTAGGGAGCCGCCGAAAAGGGTGTCAAGGTCTCCGGCGCCGCGCCCACCCGCTCCAGTAACGATTCAGCAATCTGCGCAAACTTTGGGTAGTAACCACCCTGTTCGACACGGTAGACATTGCCGCGACTTGACGGACGGCCATTAGTTTGCGCAAAAACTGCGGCTTGTGGTCTCCATGACGACAGATCAGGGAGTTCCACGATGATCAGGAAGACACGCTGGGAAACCGTTGCCGCGGTGGGCGTGGGCATCGCCCTCGTCGCCACCGGCTGCGCGGGCGGCGACACCGACGGCGGGGCCTCGTCCGGGGACAGGATCACGTTGACGTTCTGGGAGAACGCCATGCCCGGGCCCGGTGACGACTACTTCAAGGCGGCCGTGAAGGAGTACGAGGCGCTGCACCCGAACGTGAGGATCAAGCTCCAGGCGATCCAGAACGAGGACTTCGACGGAAAGCTCCAGACCGCTCTCAACTCGGACACCGCGCCGGACATCTTCCTCCAGCGCGGCGGCGGCAAGATGCGCGCCATGGTCGAGGCCGGCCAGGTCCAGGCGCTGGAGCTCACCGACACCGACCGGGCGAACACGGGGGAGGCGGCCGTCGCGGGCAACACGATCGACGGCAAGGTCTACGCGATGCCGACCGACACGCAGCCCGAGGGCATCTACTACAGCAAGGACCTCTTCGAGAAGGCCGGCATCACCGCGCCCCCGAAGACGATGGCGGAACTCGAGGACGCCGTCGCGAAGCTGAGGAAGAGCGGCGTCGCACCGATCGCGGTCGGGGCCAAGGACGCGTGGCCGGCCGCACACTGGTACTACAACTTCGCTGTGCGCGAGTGCAGCCAGGACGCCATGAACAAGGCCGCCGAGTCGCTCACCTTCGACGACCCGTGCTGGACCAGGGCCGGTGAGGACCTGGAGGACTTCCTCGAGACCGACCCCTTCCAGAAGGGCTTCCTGACGACTCCGTCGCAGCAGGGCGCGGGATCGTCGGCGGGCATGGTCGCCAACCACAAGGCGGCCATGGAACTCATGGGCACCTGGCAGCCCGGTGTGATCGCCAACCTGACCCCGGACAAGAAGTCGCTCCCCGACCTGGGATGGTTCGCCTTCCCCGCGGTCGAAGGCGGCGAGGGCGACCCGACCGCCCTGATGGGCGGCGGTGGCGGCTACTCCCTGTCCAAGGACGCACCGAAGGCGGCCTTCGGCTTCCTCCAGTTCCTGGTCACCAAGGACCAGCAGAGGGCCTACGCGAAGGCCTTCTTCACGATCCCGGTGAACAAGGACGCCCAGGACGTCGTCACCGAGTCCTACAACGTCTCGGCGCTCGAGGCCTTCAACAAGGCGTCCTACACGATGATGTTCCTGGACACCGTGTACGGCCAGAACGTCGGCAACGCCATGAACACCGCCGTCGTGAAGGTGCTGGCGGGCAAGGGCACCGGCGCCGACATCCCCAAGGACACGACCGCCGCCGCCGCCAAGGGCTGAGGCCGGCGCACGACTCCCCGCGACGGCGGTCACCGGCCGCCGTCGTGGGGAGGCCGCCGGCCGGACCGGTGACCCCGCAGTGCCCCTTCGTCCCGCGCTGTTACGTGCGGGTCGCCGCGGAGGCCGGGGCGCGACCGCAGGAGGCGCGGACGACCAGCTCGGTGGCGAGTTCCATGCCGACGGGGCGGCGCGCGCCCTCGGCCCCGTTCCGGGAGAGGTCGAGCAGGAGGCCCACCGCCGCGGCACCCAGTTCGGCGCTCGGCTGCCTGATGGTCGTCAGCCCCGGGGTGACGCACTGCGCCTCGGGCAGGTCGTCGAAGCCGATCACACCGATGTCCTCGGGCACGCGCAGCCCGCGAGCTGTCAGCGCGTCGTAGACACCGAGGGCCATCGTGTCCGAGCACGCGAAGATGCCGGTGACCCCCGGGTCCTTGTCCAGCAGGGCGTGGGTGGCGGCCGTCGCCTTGGCCCGGTCCCACCCGCCGTGCACCACGGACACCGTGGTCCCGCCGCCGGGCGCCGTCTCGGCGGCCGCGCGGAACCCGTCGACGCGCGCACGGCTGTACAGGTGACGGGCATGGCCGGCCACGACGCCCAGTCGTCCGTGGCCGAGGGACAGGAAGTGCTCGGCGGCCATGCGGCCACCGTCCCAGTTCGCCACGCCGACACTCGCCACTCCGGCCGGCGGCTTGCTCATCGGGTCGATCAGCACCACGGGGGCGCCTGCCGCGTAGAGGGCGTGCAGGTGGCGCGAGTTGGGGTCGACCGGCATCGCGACGATGCCCACGCTGCGCCTTCTGAGGACCCGCGTCGCCCAGTCGGTGTGCGGCTCGGCCAGCGTCAGCACGACGTCCAGGCCGGCCGCCGCCGCCTCGCGCCCGATTCCGGCCGTCACCAGATTGGCCCAGGAACCCTCGAAGTGGGTGACCACCAGGGTGAGCACGTTGGACAGACCGCTCTCGTCCCGCTCACTCTCGATCTTGGCCCCGCCCCGGCGGGTGTAGCCGACCGCCTGTACGGCTTCCATCACCCTCGCCCGTGTCTCGGCCGAGACGTCGGTTCCGCCGCGCAGCACCTTGGACACGGTGGGGACACTCGTACCGGCGGTCTCGGCGACCAGTGACAAGGTCGGACGCGAGCCGACGGGTCGAGGCGACATGCGGACAGGCTATCCAGCCGGTGATGCGTTCGGGACAAGGGGGCGGGGCCGTCACGGCTACGCGTGCCGGGGCCACGACCTGGGGCGGGGCACGGCAGCCGCGGGGCCGGGGCGCCGCCCGCCCCGGCCCGGGACGCGCCTTCGCGTCTCAGGCGGAGGGTACGGGGGCAGGAGCGTAGGCGTACCAGTCGAAGGCGACCGTGCCCTCCGTGGCGTACATGCCGATGACACGGCCGGTGAATCCGCAGGCGACCTCCGTGGACAGATAGCGACCGTCCAGCTCGGCGAGCGGCCGGGCGTCCTCGGCGTCGGGATCGCCGACCCAGAAGGCGATGGTGTCCGGGCCGGTGGTCCCGCCGTCGGTGAGTTCGGGTGACGCGGGCACGAGATCGGACGTCCGGATCGTGACGGTGAGGGTCAACGGCCCGGGCGGGACCGGCCGGGAGGCGACGGTCTGGCGCAGCGGCCCGATCCGGGCGACGACCCCCGCCTCACCGTCGCCGACCTCCAGCTCGTAGTGGTGGGCCTCGTCCAGGCGCACGGCCAGTCCACCGCGTCCCGTGCCCGGGTCGACCGACACGCCGACACGGCAGTCGTGGTGCTGCTGGCGGCGGCCGACGAAGGTGTAGCCCGGGCGGTCGAGCGTGGTTCCGGTGGCCCGCAGGGTCAGCCGGCCGGGCTGTTCTGTGAGCGACCAGGAGCCCTCCGGGCGGGCGAACGGCGAGATCCAGTGCGGAGCCAGAACGGACCCGTCGAAGTCGTCGCGAGCGGGCGGCTGCGCCACGGGGTGCCAGGCGCCGCCCGGTGCCGCGTGACTCTCGGGAACGGGCGTGACGACGGGCCAGCCGTCGGCGTCCCACTCGACCGGAGTCAGGAACGTCTCACGGCCGAGCACGTGCACGTCGGGTGTGAAGCCGCGGGGCCGGACGCCGAGCAGCACCATCCACCAACTGCCGTCGGGCGCCCGCACCAGGTCGGCGTGACCGGTGTTCTGGATGGAGCGGCCGGTGCCGCTGTGCGACAGCAGGGGGTTGGCGGGCGCGCCTTCCCAGGGGCCGCGCGGCGAACGGCTGCGGGCGACGGACACACTGTGGCCGCGTTCGGTGCCGCCCTCCGCGATCAGCAGGTACCACCAGTCGCCGATGCGGTAGAGGTGCGGCGCCTCGGGGAACTTGAGGCCGCTGCCCGACCAGGTGGGGAACGGCCCCTCGAGCACCTTCCCGCCGACCGGGTCGATCCTGGCCATGTTGATGCCTCCCGCGGGCCCGGAGAAGGCGCACCAGCAGGTGCCGTCCTCCTCCCACGCGAGGTCGGGGTCGATCCCGTGCAGATCCAGCCACACCGGGTCGCTCCACGGACCCTCGGGCCGCTCGGCCGAGACGACGAAGTTGCCGCCGCCGTCGATGTTGGTGTTGACGACCCAGAAACGACCGTCGTGGTGACGGATCGTGGGAGCGTACAGGCCACCGGACGCCTTGGCGCCCGGGAGCGGCAGCGGCAACTGGGCCGGGCGGTCGAGAACGTTGCCGATCTGCTCCCAGTGCACGAGGTCCCTGCTGTGGAAGAGCGGCAGCCCCGGGAAGTACTCGAAACTGGAGCACACCAGGTAGTAGTCGTCACCCACCCGGCACACGCTGGGATCGGGGTGGAATCCGCTGATGACCGGGTTGTCGTAGGTGGGCACGGAACGCACTTCCCTTCAGGCCGCCTGGCGCCGACGAGTGTTGCCGCCGGGCGAGTCTAGGCCGGACCGCCGCGGAACGGAGCGACAGCCCGGTCCCGATGCAGCTCGGGCATGACAACCTCGGTTCCCTTCGACCGCAAACATTTCGCCACCGGTGCGAAGCGCTCCGGTCGGTGATACAGCCCGTGCACGAGCACCACAGCGGTCACTTCGTCTCATCTCCTCACGCCGTGTCGGCCGTCTTCGCCGCACGCCCTGCCGTGCACTTCCTGCACGGGAAACGACTTCTCCCGCAGCGAGGTCCCCGGAGGAGAGGCCCGCTTGTCGTCCTGGCCGAAACGCACCGGATCCGGCCTTCGAGCACATCAAGCCGCTGTGGCCGGTCCACGTCGTCCGGAATCCGAAGGGTCAGGCGCCCTCCCGCGTCGGTCTGGACGGTGCCGGCGAGGCGCTGCTCGCGGAGGGCCTGCATGCGGTCCGCGACACCCGGAGCCGGAGAGCGTGGCCGCGACCCCGCTCACGGCAGAGGCAGAGGGCGACAACTCCCTGTTCACCGCTGCTTCTGCAACCAATTTTGTTTGCTCCATTGACATTTCATTCATGTGTCGTAACGCTGGGAGCGCTCCCACAGTGCATCCAATTGGAAGGAGTTCCCCCCACATGCGCACACAGCTTCCGTTAGCCGGGCGGTCCCGGTCGGCTCTCCGACGACCTCTCCAGGCGCTGGTCATGCTGTTCGCCGTGGTCGCCGGCGCGCTGGCCTGGTCGGCCCCCGCCCAGGCTCACGGCACCATTGTCGGTCCTGCCACCCGCGCGTACCAGTGCTGGCAGAAGTGGGGTAGCAACCACACCAACCCCGCCATGCAGACCGAAGACCCCATGTGTTATCAGGCCTTCCAGGCCAACCCTGACACCATGTGGAACTGGATGAGCGCCCTCCGCGATGGCCTCGGCGGCCAGTTCCAGGCGCGGACCCCCGACGGGACGCTCTGCAGCAACAACCTCTCCAGGAACGCGAGCCTGAACAAGCCCGGCGCCTGGAAGACGACCAACCTCGGCAGCAACTTCTCGGTCCAGCTCTACGACCAGGCGTCGCACGGTGCCGACTACTTCAAGGTCTACGTGAGCAAGCAGGGGTTCGACCCCAAGACCCAGACCCTGGGCTGGGGCAACCTCGACTACATCACGCAGACCGGCCGCTACGCCCCGGCACAGAACATCTCGTTCAACGTCAACACCTCCGGCTACAGCGGCCACCACATCGTGTTCGTGATCTGGCAGGCTTCGCACCTCGACCAGGCCTACATGTGGTGCAGCGACGTCAACTTCACCTGAGCCGGCCGAGTTGAGCTGAGCTGAGCTGAAGAACGCCGCACGTGGCACCGGTCTGCCGGGCGCCGGAAACCCGCCGCCCGGCAGACCGAGCCCCGTCGGGGCAGGGGACCTCGCGGTCACTCTGCCCCGGCGGGGCTTCCTTGCTCCTGGCGCGCACCCGGCCCGCAGGCCGTGGCCCGGCTGTCGGCTCGACGCCGTCCCCTCGCCGGCCGGCCCCGGCACCGAGCGGTCGCCGCGACTTCGTCAACCCGCCGCGGTTGTCGCGCCGTTCGGCCTGCCCTCCCGGGGTGTGCCGTGCCGCAGACAGCCCGATCGATCCACCGCCCCCACACCGAAACGAGGTCCAGTGAACCTACACCGCGTGACCGTCGGCGCGGTCGCCGTGGCCCTGCTCGCCACGGGTGTTGCCACCGGTCCGGGAATCGCCGCCCCCGCGGAGGCGAAAGCGAGCGTCGGCGCCGACTGGGCCCGCCAGTCGATCGTCTTCACCGCCGCTCCGGGCCAGGCCAACAACCTCCAGATCTTCTCCATGTACACCGCCGAGGGGATCCGGCGGATCGGCTTCAGCGACGTGGTCCCGCTCCGGCCCGGCGACCACTGCGCGTACTCCCGGGCCGAGGACCTCACCTCCGTGGTCTGCGAACTGCCCGTCGAGGGCCCCCGCCCCGACAGGATCGACGTCTTCCTCGGTGACGGCGACGACACGATCGCCGCCTTCGACCCCGCGGTCGGCACCGTCAGCGGCGGACCCGGCGACGACGAACTGCACGCCCACACCGCGCGGACGGCGCGGGGCGACGCGGGGGACGACATGGTCATGGGGTCGGGTGCCCTGTACGGCGGCGACGGCATGGACGACCTGATGGGCGACCATGCCGACCAGCGGCTGTCGGGCGGCCGGGGCGACGACATGATCCAGGGGTACGGCGGCGACGACGTCGTGTACGCCGGCCAGGGCGACGACCACGCCATGGGCGGGGACGGCCGCGACATCGTCCTCGGCGGACCCGGCGACGACACCTTGGACGGCGAGGGCGACGACGACCTGCTCCTCGGCGGCTCCGGCAAGGACGTCCTCACGGGCGGACCCGGCCGCGACATCGTCCTCCCGTAGCGCACGGCGGCAGCATGCGTCGGCCGTTCCTCGATGGCCGGGCACTCGATGGTCAAACATCTGTACGCCGATCACCGCACCGGTGTACGGTCTCGCCTCGACGGGCGCTGGGAGCGCTCCCATCCCGTTGTCCCCCCTCCCCCCCACACACGAGGAGATACGCCTTGAAACGCTTGACAGCCTTAGTGGCAACCTGCGCGACGGGTCTGGGCCTCATAGCGCTGAGCGCTCCCCAGGTCTCGGCCGCCACCGGCTGCAAGGTCGACTACACGATCAGCAGCCAGTGGCAGGGCGGCTTCCAAGCCGGCGTGAAGGTCACCAACCTGGGCGACCCCGTCACCGGCTGGAAGCTCACCTGGGACTGGCCGGACGCGGGACAGAAGTTCGTCCAGGGATGGAACGCCACCCTGTCGCAGTCCGGCTCCACGGTCACCGCCGCCCCGGTCGACTGGAACCGCACACTGGCCACCGGCGCCGCGGCGGACATCGGCTTCGTCGGCTCGTACACGGGCGCCAACCCGAAGCCCACGTCCTTCAAGCTCAACGGCGTGGCCTGCACGGGCTCCGTGGACCAGTCCCCGACCACCCCGCCGCCCACCGACCCGCCGACCAGTCCGCCGCCGGCGACCGGTACCCCCGTGGGCATCAACGGGCAGCTGCGCGTCTGCGGCGTGAACCTGTGCAACCAGTACAACCGACCCATCCAGCTGCGGGGCATGAGCACCCACGGCCTGCAGTGGTTCAGCAAGTGCTACAACACCGCGTCCCTGGACGCGCTGGCGAAGGACTGGAAGTCGGACCTGCTGCGTACCGCCATGTACGTGCAGGAGGACGGTTACGAGACCGACCCGGCGGGCTTCACCAGCAAGGTGAACAACCTCGTCGACCAGGCCGAGGCCCGCGGCATGTACGCGATGATCGACTTCCACACGCTGACTCCCGGCGACCCGACCTACAACCTCGAGCGCGCCAAGACGTTCTTCAAGTCCGTCGCGACCCGTAACGCCGCCAAGAAGAACGTGATCTACGAGATCGCCAACGAGCCCAACGGGGTGAGCTGGGCGACCATCAAGAGCTACGCGGAGCAGGTCATCCCGGTGATCCGGGCCGCCGACCCGGACGCCGTCGTCATCGTCGGCACCCGTGGCTGGTCCTCGCTCGGCGTCTCGGACGGCGCCGACGAGAGCGAGATCGTCAACAACCCGGTGAACGCGACCAACATCATGTACGCGTTCCACTTCTACGCCGCCAGCCACACGGACAGCTACCGCACCGTGGTGAACCGGGCGGCCACCCGGCTCCCGCTGTTCGTCACCGAGTTCGGCACCGTGACCTACACCGGCGGCGGAGCGGTGGACCGGGCCAGCACCACTGCCTGGTTCGACCTCCTCGACCGGCACAAGATCGGATACGCGAACTGGACGTACTCCGACGCCGATGAGGGCAGCGCGGCGTTCAAGCCGGGCACCTGCAACGGCAGCGACTACAGCAGCAGCGGCGTGCTGACCGAGTCCGGGGCTCTGCTGAAGAGCCGCATCAGCACCGCGGACTCCTTCCCCACCAGCTGACCGTCGGCGGGGCTCCGGCCGGCCCGGAGCCCCGCCCACCAGCGACAGGGAGTCGCGGACCGTCCCGCACGACAGGGCTCAGGGCAGATCCGGCAGCAGAGCCAGCCACTTCTCGGCCGCCTCTCTCGCCGGACTGCCGCTGGGCAGATGCTGTTCGACCCCCTGTGCGGCTGTGAGCATGTTCTTGATTCTCCTCAGCCGCAGAATCTCCGCCCGGGGAAGCTCACGCCACTGCGACGTCTCGGTGGCGACCTCGTCGTAGGCCATTCCGCACTTCTCCGTGAGGTACCGGAACAGGTTTTCCGGATCCCTGTCCGGATCACCGGTTCCGGGACCCAGGGCCTTGATCGCGGCTGCCCTCAGCCGTACGACGTCGACGTGCTTCCTGGCGTCGTCGTCGTGGGCGTGGGCGTACTTGAGAGTGACGGCCGTGGCGGCCAGACGGGCCCAGCGCAGGCGGACCGCGTCGCCGAGGTCCGCCTGACCCATCCGGGTCGTGCCCAGTTCACGCAGGGCCTCCCAGATCTGGTCCTCCGGGCGGACGCCCGCAGGCCTTGCGGCGAGACGCTCCAGACGGTCGAGCGGGACCAGGCTGATGTCCACGTTCCCCTCCCACGTCACGGCGCCCTGCCGTCACGGTAGAACGGGACGCGCACCGGGGTGGGACGGTTGCTCCCACGGCCCGGTGCGTCAGGCGGGCAGGCCCGTGCCGTGGACGCCGAACTCCTCGATCACGGCGAGGTCGTCGTCCGTGAACTCCGGGCCGCGCAGCGCCTGCAGGTTGTGGTCGAGCTGCTCCGTGGAGCTGGCGCCCATCAGCGCCGAGGTGACGGCGGGGTTGCGCAGCACCCACTGGAGGGCGAGCTGGGCCAGCGACTGGCCGCGGTCCCGGGCGAGCTTGTCGAGCCGGGCGGTGCGGTGCCGGTAGGTGTCGTCGATCTGCTCGGGCTTGAGGAAGTCGCTGTTCCGGGCGCGGGCGCCGTCCGGGATGGTCTCGAGGTACTTGTCGGTGAGCAGGCCCTGGGCCAGCGGTGAGTAGACGATGAGACCGAAGCCCTCCTCGATCGCCAGGTCGGCGAGGCCGTCGCGGTCGATGCCGCGGTCGTAGAGGGAGTAGCGCGGCTGGTGGATGAGCAGCGGCACGCCCTCGGCCCGGAGCAGCCGGGCGATGGCCTCGGCTCGGTCGGGCGCGTAGTTGGAGATGCCGACGTACAGGGCCTTGCCCGACCTGACGGCCGTGGCGAGCGCGCCGGCGGTCTCCTCGAGCGGCGTCGTCGCGTCCGGCCTGTGGTGGTAGAAGATGTCGACGTAGTCGGTGCCGAGGTCGCGCAGGCTGAGGTCCAGCGAGGTCAGCAGCGCCTTGCGGCCGCCACCGCGGAGGTTGGGGTTCGGACCGAAGACGCCGCCGGCCTTGCTGGAGAGGATCAGCTCGTGGCGGTAGGGCGCCAGGTCCCGGCGCAGCACACGTCCCAGGGTCTGCTCGGCGGCGCGGTGGGGCGGGCCGTAGCGGTTGGCGTTGTCGATGTGGGAGATGCCCAGGTCGAAGGCGTGCAGGATGATGTCGCGCTGCGTGTCGTAGGAGTGGTCCGTGCCGAACTTCTGCCACAGCCCCAGAGAGACGGCCGGCAGGTGGAGCCCGGACCGTCCGGTGCGGCGGTAGGGCAAGGAGTCGTAGCGGGTGTCGGCCGCCTTGAAGACGTTCTCGTAGTGGGGGTACTGCTCGCTCATCATGTGCTCTCTCTCGTAACGGGTGTCGCTGGTGGCTGGTCGCCGACTGCGGGTCGCTGGTGCCACCGCTGGGTGGGCGGGTGCTGGGCCCGGTGGGCCGGCGTGGCGTGCCGGGAGATCAGCGGGAGGGCAGACCGCGGCGTTCGAGGATGCCGCGGAGCCTGTCGCGTCCCGCCATGGAGGAGGCGCCGGCGAGGCGGGCCAGGACCCGCTCCGTCCAGGCGCCGGTGAGCCCGTGGGCGCGGTTGTAGGCGGCCAGCCGCTTGTCGTACGCCGGCAGGTCGGCGTCGGCCTCGGGGGCGTTGTAGGTCTCGCGGTGCAGGACGGCGGTCTGGGGGAGGCGCGGCTTGACGCCGGCCTCCTCGGTGGGGTCGGGGCGCCCGACCGCGAGCCCGAAGACGGCCACGCTGTGCGGCGGGAGGCCCAGTTCGTCGGCGAACTCCTGGGCGTGGTTGCGCACCGCGCCCACGAAGACCGATCCCAGACCGAGCGACTCCAGTGCCACGACCGCGTTCTGGGCGGCCAGGGCGGCGTCGATGACACCGAGCAGGGTGGACTCCAGGTAGACCGTGGCGTCGAGCGGCTTGCCGTTGCGCTCCGCCAGGCGGTGGTTGCGGTCGAGGTCGGCCACCCACACCAGGAACAACGGCGCCTCGGCGATGAACTCCTGCCGGGCGGCCAGGTCCGACAGCCGGCGCCTGCGCGCCGGGTCGGTCACCGCGATGACGCTCCAGGCCTGGAGGTTCGAGGACGTCGGCGCCGACGAAGCCGCGGCCACGACGGCCCGCAGTTCCTCCTCGGTGACGGGGCCAGGCAGGAACGCGCGCACCGAACGGTGGCGCAGCTGCTGCTCGATGACCGGCGAGGTCGCGCCGAGGACGAAGTCCGGGTCACCGTAGCGGGCGCCCGCCCGGTTGACCGTCGGGGAATCGGTGAGGGTCATGCGCAAAGGCTCGCTTTCAGGAGAGAAGGGGAGGAGAGAGGAGGGGGCCGGGGGGCGGTTCAGGCCTCGGCCGGCGTGCTCTCGAGAGCGCGCAGCTTGGGCAGCAGCTCGTCGCCGACGCGGATGATCTCCTGCTTGTAGGGAGTGTCCGAGAGGACGAAGTGCGAGATGCCGAGCTCCCGGTAGCGCCGCAGCGCCTGGGCCACGTCGTCGGCCGAACCGACCAGCCAGGTGGTCCCCGCTCCGCCGCCGCCCACCCTGCCCGGCGCGGTGTAGAGGCAGGTGTCGAGCACGTCGCCGCGCTCGGCGAGTTCGAGCAGACGCTGCTGGCCCACCGCGGCCCCGCGCCCGCCTCCGACGGCCCAGCCGGGACCCTCCACGCCCCGCTTCGCCATGGCGGCCACCCGGGCCTCGGCGTCCCGCCACGCCTCCTCGGTGGTGTCGCGGACGAGTGTGGTGATGCGCAGACCGAACTCCAGCGGCTGGTGCCGCCGTTCCACCTTGGCCTCCAGCTTCCGCAGGCGCTCGATGCGCTCGGCCAGGCCCTCCAGCGGCTCACCCCAGAACAACTGCACGTCCGCCTCGGCGGCGGCCACCCGCTCGGCAGGCTCGGACGCGCCGCCGAAGTAGAGGGTGGGGTGCCGGTCGGGGTAGCCGTCGGGGTGCGGCAGCACGGTGGAGTTCTCGACGGCGAAGTGCTCGCCCCGGTAGGTGACGTTCTCCTCGGTCCACAGGCGTCGGACCAACTGGAGGAACTCGCGGGTGCGCTCGTAGCGGTTCGCCGGATCGGTGTGGTGGTCACCGTAGGCGGCGAGGTTGTCGAGGCCGCTGACGATGTTGACCAGCACGCGGCCGCCGGTCAGGTGGTCGAGTGTGGCGGCTGAGCTCGCGAAGTGCGCGGGCTGCCAGTAGCCGGGCCGCACGGCGATCAGCGGCTTGAAGGTCGTGGTCCGTGCGGCCAGGGAGGCGCCCAGTGTGAACGTGTCGGGGCGGCCCCAGCCGGTACCCAGCAACGCACCCTCCCAGCCGTGTTCCTCGGCGGTGCGGGCCAGGTCGGTGGAGTGGTCGAGGGTGCCCCAGCCCTGGTCCTGGCCGGTGTCGTCGCCTCGGTGGCCCGGCTCGATCTGGTTGGGGATGTACCAGAGGTAGCTCATGTCGGTGACCTGTTCGGTGTGGGTGCTGGTGGAGTGGAGCGGGGCCGATCGGCTTCGTGCGCGGGCATGCCTCGGTGACGGCGCGAGCCGCCAGCAGGGGCGAGCGGGGATGCGCGGGCAGCGGCGCGCCCCCGAGGGGCGGTGCGGGGGAGGAGTCGTCGCGTACGCGGACCCACGATTCGCGGTTCGCGGCTCGCCGGACGACGCGCCGTGCCCTGCGGTGGAGGCGACCGGAACGCGGCATCGCGCCGGGATCATCGATGACGCGGTGGTTCACGCCGCCCCGGCGAGCGTGCGGGAACACGCGGCGGCAGCGGTGTGAACGGGAGGAAGCGTTACCGAAGTTCGCGGCAAGGAGGCGCCGTCACCCACGGGCCCGGACGGACGCAAGGAGCCGGACGACGGAGGGGCGGGGCGAACGCGATGAACGGGTCAGCGGAAGCCGGCGATCGACCGATGAGAACGGTCGACGGGAGGAACCGTCAGCAGCAGCGACACGCGCTGGTGGCGATGAGCATGAAGTCAACCACTCGGCGGCTGGTCAACGGGGTCCACGGCATGAGCGAGAGACTGGCATCCGGGAGCAAGGGGGGCAAGGGCGGCCCGAATGCCGAGATCCGCGGTCGAGTTGGGGCGAGGCGAAGACTCCCGCGCGCCAAGGTGGTCGTCCATAAATCGACAACTCGACAACGCCGCGACCTGACGGCCCCACGACGCCTCGGTTACCGGGCGACCTCGGACGCGACCCCGGCCAGCAGGGAACGCAGGAGCGCGGTGTCGGGTGTGTCGGCGACGGCCGCGTCGAGGGCCTCGTCCATGTGCCGCGCCCACTCCCCGGGCAGGGCCAGGCCCGGGCTGTGGCCCGACCAGGCGAGGTCGGGAGTCACCTGCCCGGCCTGGACCAGGCGCAGATGGACCAGTCCGGCGAGGCCGTTGAAGACGGACGGCCGGACGAAGTTGCGGGCGGAGGCCCCGGTCAGCCAGGACGCCTGCTGGGGCTTGGGTATGCGGTCGGCGATCTCCATCCAGAGCAGGCCCCGGTCGACGGCGTCCAGCACGTCCTCCAGGCAGGGCAGCGCGTCGTCCGCGACAGAGCCGGCCGGTCTGCCGGCGCGGTCGTCGGCAGACTCCGCCCGCAGCGCCCTGGCCGTGGCGACCTGAAGCGGCCGGGACTCCTCCTGGGCTTCGGCGACGGCACGGGCCATGACGAGATCGTCCCAACTCGCGCGGGGCACCGTGGAATCCGTCGGCCCCAGCGTGCAGGCCTCCAGCGCCGTGAACACGGCGTCCGCCTCGCGCAGGAGGGTGAGCGCGGGCCTCGCGTCGTCCGGTTCGGCGGTCCTGCCGTCCTCGGGCAACGCCTGGATCAGGGCGACGCGTTCGGCGATCGGAGGATGCGAGTCGTACTCGTGGGGCCGCGGCGGGGTCTGTCCGGCGGAGAATTCGGCGAGGTCCTCGAGGGAGCGGCCCGCCATCATCCGGCGGAATCCGCCGTACACCTCACCTCGTGGGGGGAGGACTCCCAGCCGCTCGCCGACCCCGGCGTAGGCGGTCAGGTAGTGCTCGTAGGCGGCGTCGAGGACGGGCATGGCACGCAGGGACGAGACGGTCGCGTCCCGCCCCGCGTGCCGGGCCGCCGTCCGGTCGGCGGCGAGTTCCTGTTCACGGCCTACGGCCTGCGAGGTGCGCAGGTAGAGGTGGGCGTACCTGACGTACAGCATGCCCACCGCCTCGTGGAACCAGGTCTGGCTCCGCCCGAAGACCTCCACCGTGTGCAGCACGGCCGCACGACCGCGCATGATGACGCCCCCGAGCCGGGTGTCGAGGTTGGCGTAGTGGCCGAACTCGTGAGCCAGCACGCCGCGGAGCTGCTGGACGGTCATGCCCACGAGCAACGGCACGCCGATGCGCATCCGGCGCCGTCCGGGCAGCAGACCCAGCATCCGGCTCGCCTCGGAGACGGCGGCGTTCACCTGCGCGTCGAGGTACAGCTCGTCGGGCGGTTGTTCCCCCGTCGCCTCGGCGGCGGCCCGGACCAGTGCCCACAGCTCGGGCTGGGCGTCGGGCGTCACCGCGACCGCGCCCTCTTCCTTCCTGAGGCGTCCGGCCCGCAGGAAGGCGAACATGCCCTGCACGATCGCCACGGCCAGCAGCAGGGAGGCGGTGAGGGCCCCGCCCTGGAGCAACGACGTCGGAGCACCGGCGGCCGCCCGCGACACCAGCAGCCAGTCCAGTGCTCCGAGGGCGGCCAGCAGGACGAACCCCAGCAGGAAGAAGCCGGTGAGCAGCACGAAGGCGCGCACCACACGCAAACGGGACATCATGGCAGCCCTTCCAGCTGTAGCCGCCACCCCCGACCGGGCTGCCGCGCTCGCGGGATATTACCCACCGGGCGTACCGCACGGTAGGTCCGTGTGTCGGCTCCGGCCTACTGGTCGACCGTGAAGACGACCGCCATGCCGTTCTGTGCCGCCGCGCGGTAGAAGTCCTTCAGCCCCGGCAGGAAGGCCTGCGTGTAGGCGATGTCCGCGGCGTTGCCGGACGACGGACCGTGGCTGCACGGCCGCTTCACCAGCCTGAGCGGTTCCTCGATCTCCTCGACGCACCGCATCACCTCGTCGTCGTCCCGGCAGGCCAGGAGGCGTTCGGTGTCGTCGCGGTCCAGGGCGAAGAGGACTCCGCGAGCCGCCATCGTGTGTCCTCCCACCGAGGTGAACGGGTGCTGGTGGTGATCCAAGCACGCGTCCCACGGCGGGGTGGGCGGGGGCCTGCCGGCCGCCGCCGTCCCGATGCGGCCGGCTGCCGGTGCTGCGCGCCGGGCTCAGCTCTCCGACGGGGTGAGCAGGACGAAGTCCGCGTTCGACGGGTCGAGACAGACGGCCATCCGGCCGACGCCCTCCGCGGTCTCGGGCCCCATCTGCACGGTGCCGCCGTTCTCGGTGACCCGGGCGACCGCGGCGTCGCAGTCGGTGACGTTGAAGACCGGGTGCCAGTACGGCCGGCCGTGCGCCAGGCCGAGGTTCTCCATGCCGAGTTCCATCAGGCCGCCGTGCATGCGCTCCTCGGGGAGCCCGGCGGGTGTGATCATCGTGTACGTGCCGCCACCGCCGGGCATGGCCATGTCGCTGAACTGCCAGCCGAAGACGGTGCCGTAGAACTCCTTGGCCGCCGCCGCGTCGGTCGTGTACAGCTCGGTCCATGACAGCGACCCCGGCTTGTCCACCAGCTCGACGCCCTTGTCGGTGCCCGGCTGCCAGACCGCGAACTGTCCCCCCAGGGGGTCGCTGTACTGCGCCATCCGGCCCCACTCGTCGAGGTCGGTCGGCGCCACCCGCACGGTGCCGCCCGCGCCTTCCACGGTCCGGGTGGTGGCGTCCGCGTCGGAGACGCAGTAGTAGATCATCCAGGCCGACCGGGCGCCCTTCTCGGTGAGCTTGCCGAGCCCCGCGACGATCTTGCCGTCCTTGCGGAACATGCCGCCTTCCATGCCGTCGGCGTCCTGGCCGCCCCCGCCCGCGCCCATGGGTTCGTAGTCCCAGCCGAGGACGGCGCCGTAGAAGGCCGCGGCGGCGCCCACGTCGGGCGCGCCGAGGTCGAGCCAGCAGGGGGAACCGGGGACGAAGTCGTTCGTGATCATGGCGAGGATTCCCTTCCGCAGATCGTTGACCAAGCCAGCCTGGCACGGGGCGGCGACGGTCGCCCTTCGGCCGCCACGGCCGGAGCGGCGGCGCGCCCCGCACGGCCGTAACCCTCCTCGCCGCGACGTCCTCGCCGCGCCCTCCGAGTGTCACTCGCCCGGTCCAGGGACGCTTCCGCTCGAGTTGCCCGCCCGGCACGCGGGCTCAGGATGAGAGATGAGAGGGGGCCACCGGCAGCACGGCAGTGAGGCCACCGGCGCCGCCCGGACGGCCGGGCCCCGGTGGTGCGGGACGGACGGGTGCCGGCCCCGTGAGTACCGCGTGGGTACCCTGCGGTGGTGCGCACGGTCGAGCTTCTGTTGGACGAGTCGGCGGACCTGGCGGTCCGTGAGGCCTGGCGGCGGCTCGCGGACGCGGGGCTGCCCAGTCAGGCGCGCCACCGGTCGCCGACCAACAGCCCGCACCTCACCCTGGTCACCTGCCCGGAACTGACCGCCCCGATCCGCTGGGAGCTCGCCGAGGTGGCCGCCGCCCTGCCGCTGCCGGTGCGGTTCACCGGGGTCGTCCGCTTCGAACGCCCCACCTCGGTGCTCGCCTGGGCCCTGGACCGCGACGACGCGCTGGCCGGCCTGCACCGCCGGGTGTGGGAGGCGGTGACCGCGGACAGTCCGCCCCAGGCGCTCAACCCCCTGCACGCACCCGGGCGTTGGTCCCCGCACGTCACCCTGGGACGCAGCCGGAGGCCCGGCGCGTTCGCCGGCCGGCGGGTCCACGAGCTGCTGCCCGCGCCGCCGCTGCCGGTCCGGCTCACCACCCTGCGCAGTTACGACACCGAGACCGGTGCCCTCGAGGTGCTGCTGCCCCGCCCCTGAGGGCGGTCAGGGCGCGCCGGCCGAACCGCCCGCGTGCCCGGCCCCGTTGTCAGTCCCCCTTGCCATCATCCCGTCATGCTGCACGAAGCCCTGGCCGTTCAGGCCCGCCGGAACGACCCGCTCGACGACGTGAGGACCGCTGCCCTCGACCGCGCCCGCGGGCTCGTCGACCTCCTGGAACGTCAACGGACGGAACCCCGTTGGAACGCCTTCGCCGCGTCGCGGGGAGCGGGGGAGTACGACCGCATCCTGGTGGTCTGCGCGGCCAACCAGGACGCGATCGACGGGTGGCTGGCGGCCTGCTCGGACGCGGAGGGCCGCGCCGCGGCCCTGTGCCTGATGCAGGCGTCCCGTTGCGACATCCCCGGATCCCGGGAGTACCGGGCCGAGCTCGGGACCGTGATGAGGCGGGTGCGGGGTTGGACCCCGGAGGAGGTCGCGGTGATGCTGTCCTGCGTCACCGCGACCCCCATCGACCACTGGTCCGCGGGCCCCCTGGGGCCGGCCCTGGACGCGGCCGAGCAGCTCGACGCCGACGGCTGCCGTGCCCTCGCCCCCCAGTTGCGCCTCGCCCACACCGAACTGATGAGCGGTGAGGCACCCGGGCACCAGCGCGGACCACTCGGCAGGCGGCTGCGCGCACTGCTCGCGCGCGTGGACAGGGCGCTCATACCCGACGGACTGATCCCGCCGCACGCCCCGTGGGCCGCCGCGCTGCGCGACCGCGCCGAGGTGCGGCCCACGCCCGAGCTGGCCGAGCTCGTCCAGCACCTCCTGGCTCCGTCCGGGCCACGCCCCTCGCAGCGGTGGCGGCGGACCTGCCGCACCCTCATGGAGGCGGCGTCGGCCGGCGAACTGGCGACCGGGATCCTGCGGACGCTGGCCGAGGACGAGCCGCTGTGCAGCAGGAGGCGCGGCACGCACAACGGATGGATGCCCGACGACTACCACTACCACTACCTCGTCCACCAGAACGACGGGGATCTGGCCCGGGGCCTCGTCTGGGCGGGCGCGCTGGCGGGCGGACCGGCCGCCGTGCCCCACCTTGGCGCGCTCGCCCTGCGGGCCGGCGGCCCCAGGACCGACGTGGCCGAGGACCTCAAGCTCGCGGGCGCGGCGATCAACGCGCTGGCCGAGGTCGACGATCCGGCCGCCCTGGAGGCCCTGTGGCGTCTGCGGTCCCGGATCAGGCACCGGGCCCTGCGCAAGCAGATCGGCACGGCCCTGACGACGGCCGCCGCACGGCAGGGGATCACACAGGGGCAGCTCGTCGAACGGAGCGTCCCCGCCCACGGCCTGGCTCCGGACGGGTCGATCGAGCGGATGCTGGGCGGACACCGGGCGCGTGTGACGGTGGAGGACGCGGCGACGGTGCGGCTCACCTTCACGGCTCCCGACGGCCGGACCTCCCGCACGGCCCCCGCGGCGGTCAAGAACGGTTTTCCCGACGCGCTGCGGGAGGTGAAGGCCCTGGCCAAGGAGGTGCGGGGGACGCTGTCGGCGGAGCGGTCCCGTCTCGAGGCGCTGATGTCGGCCGGGCGTGAATGGCCGTACGACGAGTGGTGCCGCCACTACCGCGACCACCCGGTCACCGGGACGGTCGTCCGTGGACTGATCTGGGAGTTCCAGGACGTGGACGGTGCCTGGCGTGCGGCGGCCCCGGCGGCCGGGCCGCTGGGCGAGCCCGTGCGGGTCCGGCTGTGGCATCCGATCCTGGCGTCCGCCGAGGAGATCAGGGCGTGGCGGGAACTGCTCGTCGCCGAACAGGTGCGGCAGCCGTTCAAGCAGGCGTTCCGGGAGATCTACCTGCTCACCCCGGCCGAGGAGGAGACCCGCCTCTACTCCAACCGGTTCGCCGCCCACATCGTCCACTACCCCCGGCTCTACGCGCTGTTCAAGGAGCGCGGCTGGCAGGCCAACTTCCTCGGCCCCTACGACGGCGGTGACGGGGAGGCATGGGGCGAGTTCGGTGACGGCGAGTGGCGTGCCTGCTTCCACCACGAGCCCGCCGGCGACGGCGGCGATCACGCGACCGACTACGCCGCGACGGACCAGGTGCGGTTCGAGCGGCGCGAGGGGCGGCGCCGGCGCGAGGTGCCGCTGGCGGAGGTGCCGCCGCTGGTGTTCAGCGAGGCGATGCGGGACGTCGACCTGTTCGTGGGCGTCACCTCGATCGCCGCCGACCCCGACTGGAGCGACCGGGGCGAGGACCGCTGGAACGGCTACTGGCGGACGGCCACCTTCGGCGCGCTGACGGCGAGTGCCGAGGTCCGCCGCGAGACGCTGGAACGGATCCTGCCACGCCTGCGGATCGCCGACCGGTGCTCGATCGACGGGCGCTTCCTGGTGGTCCGGGGAGACCTGCGGACGTACCGGATCCACCTCGGTTCGGCCAACATCCTGATGGCGCCGAACGACGCGTACCTGTGCGTCGTCCCCTCACGTGGCAAGGGCGTCGGCACGGTGTTCCTGCCCTTCGAGGACGAACGACTCTCGCTCATCCTCAGCAAGGCGTTCCTGCTGGCCGCCGACACCAAGATCACCGACGGGACCATCCTCCGGCAGATCGGGAGAGACGCCTGATGGACCTCGCAGCCCGACTGATGCGCGCCCTGACCGACCCCGGCGTCCCGCCGGAGGAGCTGCACCGGCGTGTCGACCTCTCTCAGGTGTCCGACGAGGAGCTCGGCGGCCTGCTCGCCGCCGCCCAGCGGGTGGCCGCCCTGGAGGCCCCCAGGACAGGAACGGTCCGCCTCGCGGTGGAGCAGGCCGCCGAGCAACGCCGGCCCCGCTTCACGCCCGCCGCCTGCCGCGAGATGCTCGAAGCACTCGCCGAACGGTACGAGCAGCGGGGCTGGGTGGACCTCACCTGGGGACTCGACGCCCTGGAGAACTGCACCGGACCGCTGCCCGACGTGTCGGGACCGGCCGGTGCCCTGGTCCGGCTCTGGCTGAGCAAGGACACACTGCGCCAGCCGTACGCGTTCCTCGCCCTCGCCCACTTCGCCGGCGAGGAGGAACTGCGCCTGGCGGTGGAACACCTGTCCCGGAACGTGGACCCGATCGTCGCGGAGGAGATCGCCGTCGTCGCCGGTTCCGCCCTGCCCCGGGGATTCTCGGCGTCCGTGGCGGACCGGGACGACCGGCCGACCCCGACGTCCGTCCACGCCTGGCGCAGATCGGCCGACAACCCCGCCTACGCGGCGTTCGCCCGTCGCGCGCTGGAAGCCGCGGCCGACCGCACCGACGCCGTCCGGGAGGGCCGGATCCCCTACCGGGCGGACAAGGCGTTCACGGACCGGGAGGTCACCACGCTCGGACAGGCCCTGCGGGTGGCGCTGCAACGCGACGAGCCCTGGCTGCCGGAGCTGTTCGAGCGGCTGCTGCCAGGTGTCTCCCTCGCCCCCACGGCCGCCAGGACCCTCCCCTCACAGGCCCTCCTGTACGAGGTGGTGCGCGCCGCCCAGGACTACCCGACGCCCGAGCTGCTGACGGCCCTGCGCACCGTGCGCCGGACCGTCCGGCACGCGGGCGTGCCCAAGCAGCTCGACAGGATGCTCAAGAAGGCCGACGCGGCCCTGGCCGAACGCACCGACGTGGCCCTGCGGCTGCCGGCGCCGGAGGGCTTCGGAACCGACTCCGTCGACGGCTCGGCGGCGGTGGGCGTCCTGCGCCGGACGGTCGGTGACTACCGGGCCGTCGTCACGGTCACCGACACCGCCACACTCACCTGGGAGAAGGACGGCCGCCCGCTGCGCGCCACCCCGGCGCCGGTCCGGCGCGACCACCCCGCGCCGGTCAAGGAGCTGCGCGACACGGTCAAGCGGGTCAACGCCCAACTGGCGACGCTGGTAAGGGCATTGGAAGGCAGCTTCGGCGTCGACGCGGTACACCCCTACGGCTGGTGGCGCACCGACCTGGCCGGGCACCCCGTCGCCAGGTCCCTGGTGCGCCGGCTGATCTGGGAGATCGAGGTGTCCCCGGGGCAGTGGCAGGCCGTCCTCCCGGAAGCGGGGGAGGACCTTCCCGACGCCCCGGAGGACGCCTCCGTACGCCTGTGGCACCCGATCCGCTCCGAGCCGGATACCGTGCGCGCCTGGCGCGACCTGATCACCGAGCGGTGCGTCCGGCAGCCCTTCAAGCAGGCGTTCCGCGAGATCTACCGCCTCACCCCGGCCGAGGAGGAGACCCGCGTCCACTCCCACCGCTTCGCCGCACACCTCGTCCACTACCGCCGGATGTTCGCCCTCTTCCGGGCCCGCGGATGGAAGAGCGCACTGCTCGGCCCCTGGGACGGCGGAGAGAGTGACGAGGCGCAACGCACCCTCGCGGCAGGGGAGTGGCGTGCCGGCTTCCTCCACACCTGGGCCGACTGGTCGGGCGAGGACGAACTCGCCTCGACCGACCAGGTGCGCTTCGACCGCCGCGTGGACGGCGCTTGGCGCCAGGCCCCGCTCGCCGACGTGCCGCCGCTGGTGTTCAGCGAGGTCATGCGCGACGTGGACCTCTTCGTGGGCGTCACCTCGATCGCCGCCGACCCCGACTGGACGGCCGGCGGCCGCGAACGGGCCTACTGGGAGCGGGCCGGCTTCGCCGAGCTCACCGAGAGCGCCGAGGCCCGTCGCGACGCCCTCGAACGGATCCTGCCCCGCCTGCGGATCGCCGACCGGTGCTCGATCGACGGGCGCTTCCTGGTGGTCCGGGGAGACCTGCGGACGTACCGGATCCACCTCGGTTCGGCCAACATCCTGATGGAACCGGACGACAGCTACCTCTGCGTCGTCCCGGCGCGACGGTCCAAGGACGGCACGGTGTTCCTGCCCTTCGAGGACGAACGGCTCTCGCTCGTCCTCAGCAAGGCGTTCCTGCTGGCCGCCGACTCGAAGATCACCGACCAGTCCATCCTCACGCAGATCGAGCGAGGTGCCTGATGGCCACAGTGACGTTCCGGGACGAGACCGCGGCGGGCAGGCCGCTCACCGAGTGGGAGGTCACCGGGCTCCCGGGGACGATGACGGTACGGCAGCTGATCAGGCTGCGGGTCCGCGAGGAGGTCGCCCGGCACAACGCGCGTCCGACCCACCGCTTCAACGGTCTCGTCCGCCCCGACGACGCGGAGACGGAACTGAACGGCTATCTCCTGCGGGAGCCTCGCCGTATCGACTGGGAGCGCCAGGCGGATACCGCCGAGCGCGCCTTCCTCGCCAACGGCTTCTTCGTGCTGGCCGGCGACCGCCAGGTCGAGGATCTCGACGAGGTCGTGGACCTCACCACCGACCCCGACCTGGTCTTCATCAAGCTCGTCGCCCTCGTCGGGGGCTGAGGACGGGCGGCTTCGGGTGCACTCGTCCGCGCCGCGGGGTAGGGACCCGGCTGACGGGGCGTTCCGATCAGCTGTGCGCAGGCGGACGTCGCGCCGTCCCGGCCGATCGCCGCGGTCGCGGTCGCGGTCGACGGTCCGGTGGTGACAACGCAGTCGAGTGGAGGACGCAGGCGTGAGCCGTGACGGCATACGAAGAGGCGCTCTCCTCCGCGGACGGGTGGCCACGGCGCTGTACTTCCTGCTCTTCGGCGCCACCCTGGGCTGCTGGACGAGCCGCATTCCGGCGATCAAGGCCGAACTCGGCCTGAGCGACGGGGAGCTGAGCCTCGCCCTGCTGGCGTTCGCCGTGGGCGCCATCGCCGGCATGCTGGGTCTGGGACGGCTCGTCGACCGCTGGGGCAGCTTCCGGGTCCTGGTCCCGACGGCGCTGCTGGAGGGCGTCCTGCTCGGCCCGACCGCGTTCATGCCGACGCTGGCCTCGCTCATGGCGGCACTGTTCGTCTTCGGGCTGGTGCACGGCACGCTGAACATCGCGATGAACGCGAACGGGATGGAGGTCCAGCGCGCCTGGGGCCGTCCCGTCGTGACGTCGTTCCACGCCGTGTACAGCATCGGCGGCTTCCTCGGGGCCGCGGCCGGCGGGGTTTTCGCGCACCGGGACGTGAGTCCGGAAGCGACGTTCGCCGCGGTCGGCGCCGTGGTCCTGGCGCTGGCCCTGTGGGCGATCGCCTGGACCCTGCGAGCAGAAGCCGGCCCGCCGGCCGCCGCGGACCTCGAGCCCTCGGCCGGGCGCAGGCGTGGGGGTCCGCAGCTGACCGGCCTCCTCCTGCTCGGCGGGCTGGCCATGTGCACGCTGGTCGGCGAGGGCACGGCCGCGGACTGGAGCGCCGTCTACCTGCACGAGAGCCTGGGCAGCACACCGGCCTTCGCCGCCGCGGCGTTCGCGGCGTTCTCGGTCGCGATGACGGTCGGACGGCTGCTCGGCGACGGCCTGGCGGCGCGCTGCGGGCCCGTGCGGCTCGTCCGCGGGTGCGGGGTGCTCGCCTCGGCCGGCATGATCGCCGCCCTCCTGATCGGGCATCCCGTCGCCGCGGTCGTCGGCTTCGCCTGCCTGGGGGCCGGCATGTCCTGCATAGCCCCGCAGGTCTACATGGCGGCGGCGCAACGCGACCCGGCCCGCACCGGCGCGGCACTGTCCCTCGTGGTCAGCCTCGGCTACGTGGGGTTCCTCGTGGGGCCGTTGGTGATCGGCGCGGTCAGCACCGTCACCGGCCTGCCGACCGCTCTCGGCATCCCCGCGGTGCTGATCCTCCTGGTCGTCGTCGGCGCCTCGTCGTTGCGTCCGCCGCCCCGGGGAGCCGAAGCCACCGCGTGACGCGGGCGGCTCCCCCTCCGGCAGGCGGGGAGGCCCGCCGCCCCTGCGGCGTCGGAGCGCCCGCCCCCGCGCCCGCGAAACTCCGTTGCCGCGTCATCGCCCGTGGCCTACGGTCCCGGTCATGCTGCCTGTGGTGGAGACGGACGACGCGTGGGACTCCGTGGTCCGCGACGAGAGCGTGATGCGTCCCGCGGTGGAGGACCTCTGCGCACGCCTCGGGTTTCCCGGCGCGGCACTGGTCCGCTTCCCCGAGGGATCGCAGCCGGTGTACGCGGTGGGCGACGACCACGTGCTCAAGCTCTTCCCCACGGCCGCCGCCCGGGACGGCATCGCCGAAGGCCGCGTCCTCACCCACGTCCAGGGACGACTGCCGGTGCCGACGCCCACGGTGCGGGACTTCGGGCCGTACGAGAACGGCTGGCAGTACGTCCTGATGTCCCGGCTCCGCGGCGAGAGTCTCGCCCACTGCTGGGGCGACGTGCCCCGGCAGGACCGTGAACGGCTCGTCGCCGAGATCGGTGAGATGCTCGCGGTGCTGCACTCCCTCGGCACCGGGCAACTGGGGGACGTCCTCGGCCCCGGAGACTGGGGCGCCTTCCTGGACCGCCAGAGAGCCGGCGCGGTGCGGCGGCAGTCCGCGCGCGGACTGTCCGCGTCCTGGCTCGACCAGATACCGGACTTCCTCGCGTCGGTTCCGCTGCCGCGAGCCCCGCGGCCCTGCTTGCTGCACACCGAGGTCATGCAGCAGCACCTCCTGGTCGACCCCGACGGATGGCGTCTGACCGGACTGTTCGACTTCGAGCCCGCGATGATCGGCGACCGCGCCTACGACTTCGTCGGTGTCGGCCTGTTCGTCACCCGCGGCGATGCGGCCCTGCTGACCCGGCTCACCGGCGCCTACGGCCACGGCTTCGCGCCGGACGCGCTCATGGCCTACACACTGCTGCACGTGTACAGCAACCTGCCCTGGTACCTGCGGGAACTCCCCGCACCCGCCGAGGACACCCTGCCCGCGCTCGCGGCGACGTGGTTCGGCACGGCCTGACCCCGGGCCTGCTCGGCCACCGACCGGAACGGCCTCGTCGGGTAATGTTGTCGCCCCGCGCCAGGCACAGGGGGCAACCGGATCCGGGGGGAACCGGCGGATCCTGGGGCGGAGTGCGTGGGGAGGACCAAGCACCACATGAGTCGCCGTTCCACCGGAATCGTCGGCGCCTGGGCGGAGATCCAGCGCCAGCAGCAGCGTCAGAGGGAGCTCGAGGCGAGGCGGCAGCAGGCCGCCGCCCGCGAGGCGCGGGCCTACCAGCGCCGGGTGGCCCAGAGCCACCGGGAGTACCGGCAGGCGGAGGCCGGCAGGCGCACGGCGGAACTCGACGCCCAGGTCGCCGAGTTGCAGGGACTGCTGGCCGCCGGATGCCGGGCCCCGGCCTTCCGCGCCACCTCGCTGCGGCGGGCCGAGTCGGTGGAGCCGTTCGCCCCCGGCCCGCTCGCCCACCCCGTCCCTCTTCCCGACCGCGCCGCCTACCAGCCGCAGAACGGCGGCTGGACGGCCGCCCGTCGCGCCCAGGCGGAGGCCGAGGCCCGGGCCCGTTTCGAGCACGACTGGTACGCGGCCCAGGCCGCCGAACACCGGCGACAGCAGCAACTCGCCGCCTACCGGGCCCAGTACGACGCCTGGGCACAGACCCAGCTGTCGGAGGTGCGACGTCACAACGAGGGTGTGGCCCAGGTGGTCGACGGGGTCCGCCGACGCACGCCCGAGGCGGTGGTCGAGTACTTCTCGGCCGCCCTCTACGCCTCCACCGCCTGGCCCGAGGGCTTCCCCCGTCAGGTGTCCGCCGCCTACGACCCCGCGGCCGGCCAGCTCGTGCTCGACTGGCAGCTTCCCGGCTACGACGTCGTGCCCGCGGTGAAGGCCGTCCGCTACCGCTCCGGCACGGACGACGACCAGGAAACGGCCCGCCCCGTGACGCAACGCCGGGCGCTGTACCGCGAAGTCGTCGCGCAGTGCCTGCTGCTGGTGCTGCACAGCCTCTTCGCCGCCGACGAGTACGCCGCCCTGGACTCCGTCGCCCTCAACGGCTTCGTCGACGACAACGACCCCGCGACCGGCCGGCGAACCCGGATCCACCTCGCGACGGTGATGGCTCCGCGCACCACCTTCGACAGGCTCCACCTGGAGCAGGTGGACGCGGTGAGCTGCCTGACCGACGCCCTCAGGGGACAGCTCACCGCCCGCCCCGACCAGCTCACGCCCGTGCGGCCCGGGCGGCGGCCCGAGGAGATCGGTGCGCAGGTCGTCCGTCACGGAGGGGAGGAGGAACCCGATCTCTTCGCGATGGACCCCCTCGCCTTCGAGTCCCTCGTCGCGGAACTCTTCCGCGCCATGGGCATGCAGGCCGTCACCACCCAGCGCTCCAACGACGGCGGCGTGGACGTCGACGCCCTGGACCCGGCCCCCATCCGCGGGGGCAAGATCGTCGTCCAGGTGAAGCGCTACCGCAACACCGTGCCGCCCACCGCCGTGCGCGACCTCTACGGCACCGTCCAGGACGTGGGAGCCAACAAGGGCGTCCTGGTCACGACCTCGCGGTTCGGCCCCGGATCCCACACCTTCGCCAACGGCAAGCCGCTGGAACTGGTCTCCGGGCCCGAGCTCGTCGACCTGCTCCACCGTCACGGGCTGTCCGGACGTCTGGGTGACGCGGGCGCCCCTTCGGCCACTGCCCGCACCGAGCGCCCCGCCGCCCCCGCCTCCGCCCGCACGCCGTCCCCCGGCCCGCCGGACGACTACAACGTGCTGGCCATGTCCTGGACCGGGACCGTGGCGCTGGACGTGTGCGCCCTTGTCTGCACGGGCGACCGGGCCCTGAGCGAGGACCACTTCGTCTTCTACAACAACCCCCGCACCCCCGACGGCGCGGTCGCCGCCCTGCCCGCCACACCGCCCGACAAGGCCGCCGTCCGCGTCTCCTTCGACGCCGTCCCCCCGGAGGCCGACCGCCTGGTGCTCGTCGCCGCCGTCGACCCTCACGTCAACCCGGACGCGGACCTCGCCGCCTTCACGGACGCCCACGTCAGACTCCTCGACCCGAGCCTCGCGGAGCTCGACCGCCTCGAGGTCTCGGACGGCCGCCCCGGTGAAACGGCCCTCGTCCTCGGCTCCTTCCGCCGCCGCGCGAACGGGGACTGGAACTTCGTCATCGGCGGCAAGGGCTACCGCGACGGACTGCAACAACTCCTCCAGGACCATGGCATCGACGTCGAGTAGGCGCGCCCGGGGACTTCCTGCGGTCCTGCCGACCACCGCACACCCCCCGTAGGTACCTCCGGAGAGTCCGGAGGGCCTACGGAGGCTCTCGATGTCCCGAACCGTTCGCACACTTCCCCGGCGACTCCGCGTCCCCGACGGCGCCGGGGAGTCGGCGTTCCTTCACGACCTGCGTCACACCCGTGCCGCCTCGGCACGGGCCGCCCGCCAAGGCCGCCGCCCCGTCCCCGTCAGGACGCTGCGCCGGGTCACCTCCTGGCAGTGGACGGAGCCCGACTCCAGGGACCGCTCGTTCGCGACCGAGGTCGCCACGGCCGAGAGCCGGGCCCGGCTCCGCTGCCGGCTCGAGGCGCAGCGGATCCGCGGACTGCACCGTGCCGGCCACGACATCGAGGGGGCGGACATCGTGCCGGTCCGCCACCGCCACGAAGGGCTCTGGCACGCCTGGTAGAAGCCCGGTCTGCCGGCCCCGGGGCCACGCGGGTTCCCGCTGCGCCGGGCAAGGGCCGGCGGCTCCCGTTGTCGTCCCTACAGGACCGCTCCCTCCAGCACCGTGACACCGGCAATCGGGGGCCGGCCGAACAGGGCGAGGATCTCGTCGGCGAGGGCGATGGTGTGCAGAGGGTTGTCCTGCGGCCGGTGGCCCTGGATGTCCGCGGCGAGGAGCCCGGTGGGCACGGCGCCCGCGTCGACGAGGACGCGCCACTCCGCATGGGGGAGTGCCAGGTACTCGAGACCGGTGAGCGCGGATATCTCCCGGGGGTCGGCGAGGGTGCCGGGATACGCGGCGAGGGCCCGCAGGCGGGGGAGGCCGAGGACCGGCGCGAGGCTGACGGGCTTCTGCCGCAGGACCCCGATGCTGAGGACCTCCAGACCGGGGTGGGCGGCAGCCTCGACGCTGGGGACGGAGGCGTGGTTGACGTGGGCGACGAGCGGCGGCCGGGTCACCCTGCGGATCTCACGGCCGCCGTCCTGGCCGTGGACGACCATGTCCGTGAGGGAGTCGGCGACCAGATCGGCGCCGATGTTCTCCTCGTGAGAGATGATGATCACCTGCCCCAAGTGGCCGTCCGGACCCGGCGTCAGGTCGACGGCGATGCGGTCCCCGCCGCCGTTGTCGCCGAAGACGATCCAGCCCGGTGAGCCGACGAGCCCCTGCACGGCGTCCTCGGGCCACGTCTCGACCGCGTCCAGGGCGCCGAACCGCCACAGGACGTGCCGGGAGGCCGCGTCGGCGACGTACACCTGGTCGAGGGGCAGGAGTTCGCAGCCGACGACGTCGAACGGATCCTGGTCGTCGTGCCAGTCCTCGTAGCGGCCCCGGAGGGTCCGGTACAAGGTCGCCAACTCAGGGGGCATCGCCATGCCCAGGCGCGCCTCCGCCTCTGCCAGCTCCTGGTCGGTGGCGCCCACCGCGTCCGGGAGCCGTTCGAGCAGGGTGCGCCGCAGCAGTTCCGGATCCGCGGACGGGGCCGGCGCCCTGTCCGTCACCGCCTCGGGCAGGCGGCGCGCCGGCTCGGGCAGGGCGCAGTCCGCGAGCAGGAGGGTGCCCGGGTGCGCGGACGCGATCCCCGGCTCGGCCGAGGGACCCAGATCGATCAGGTGAAGCCGGACACCACCGGGAGCGGAGGAGCCCTCCACGACGAAGGAGACCTCGTCGACCCCGCCCTCCTCGAGTGCTTCGACGACGGTGCCCACGGCGTCGAACTCGTCCTGATGGTCCGAGACCAGCGAGGCCTGCCCCGGTTCCGGGTCGCGCCACGGCAGCGGCACGCTCCACGCCCCGAGGCTGATCTGCCCCGACACGTGTCCGCCGGGCGTATCCAGCGTCTCCGCGTGGGCGGCGCGCAACAGGCGCAGCAGGGGCTGCCAGGTGGCGAAGTCGTGAAGCCCGGGCATGAAGGGGTCCTCCTGAACTCGTGCGCGCTGACTCCGCATTATGGGTGGGAGCGCCGACATCACGGAGAGGGGAACCGGATGACCGACCTGGCCACACTCACACGGCTGTGTCCCCCGCCCGACCCGCCCATGGCCATCCGCTGGGACGCGGTCGAAGCAAGGCTCGGCATGCCGTTGCCGCAGGACTACAAGGACCTCGCCGACCTGTACGGGCCGGGGGCCTTCGACGACTACCTCTCTCCGTACCACCCGCACGGGGTGACGGAGTTCGTCAACCTCATCGGGCCCATGCCGGGCCGGATCCGGGAGCAGCTGCGGCGTGACCGGGAACGGGGCAGTCACCCGGTACCGCACCCTCCCGACCGGCTCTTCGCCTGCGGCGTCACCGACAACGGGGAGTACCTGTTCTGGGTGACGGACCCCGCGGGCGCGCCCGACCGTTGGCCCGTCGCCGTCAACGAGGCACGTGGCCCCCGCTGGTTCACCCATGAGGGGACTCTGACGTCCTTCCTGGTCGGTGTGTTCCGGGGGACGGTGTCGGTGCCGCTCTTCCCGCGCGGTCTCGCGGGCCCCCGGCACCGGTTCGTGCCCTCGCGCCCCACGCTGTGGAAGCCCGGGCCGCCCGTGGCCACCACATCCGTGGACACGGGGCAGATCCGGTCCTGGGCGCGAGCGCGGGGTTACGACGTTCCCCCGCGCGGGCGGGTCCCACGTGAGGTTCGCGAGGCGTGGGAGCGCGCGCACTCCGAGACGGCTTCGTAGGGCGGCGGAGGGGCAGTTGGGGCGGCTTCTAGTATCTGCGCATGGCTACGAGACTCGTGCAGATCAACATGAAGGCCCACGACGACTCCGCGCTCGGCCGGTTCTGGGCCGAGGTGCTCGGCTGGGGCATCGACAGCGAGGCGCCCGGCGTGACCAACCTCGAACCCGTGGGCTTCGCCTACCCCGACCCCACGGCCGTCTGCATCGACATCATCGCCCGCCCGGAACCGAAGACGGTGAAGAACCGGGTGCACGTCGATCTGGCCACCACCTCGCCCGCCCACCAGACGGAGTTGGTCGAGCGGCTGCGGGCCCTCGGCGCCACGCTCGCCGACGTGGGCCAGGGCGACGTCCCCTGGACGGTCATGGCCGACCCGGAGGGCAACGAGTTCTGCGTGCTGGAGCCCCGCCCGGTCTACGGGGACACCGGGCCGATCGCCGCGGTGGTGGTCGACTGCGCCGACCCGGGGGCCATGGCCCGGTTCTGGGGCGAGGCGACGGACTGGACGGTGCACGAGGTCGCCGACGACCACGCGAGCCTGCGCTCCGCCAAGGGTGTCGGTCCCTACCTGGAGTTCGTCCGCACTCCGGACGCCAAGAGCGGGTGGAACCGCGTCCACCTCGATGTCGCCCCGTACAAGGGTGACGACCTGGCCACGGAGGAGGCCCGGCTGCGGGCACTGGGCGCGGGTGACCCCGGCATCGACCAGTCCGGGATCCACTGGACCGTCCTGACCGACCCGGAGGGCAACGAGTTCTGCCTGCTCACCCCGCGCTGACCGACGGATGCCGCGCTCGTCGGCGCGGGTGCGCGCGGGCAGCGCGGCGACCGGCGGTTTCTCCCCTTTCGCCCCGTATCTTCGGATCACGCGGATCACGCGGATCGATCCGGAGGGGAGCGAGAGGAACGCGCCGTGCAGTACTGGCTCTCGGAACGCCGCCGGGACCTCATGAGCGGCGGCGTCGCGCTGGGCGCTGCCGTGGTCCTGCTGCTCCTCGACCGGCGCCACGGGCTGATCTCGGTGGGAGACACCGGAGTCCTGGTGCTCTTCTCGTACCTGCTGCCGTACCTGATCCTCACCGTGAGCGCGTTCGCCACCGCCCCGCCGGAGCGGCTGCGTACCTGGGCCGGGCGCGAGGCGCGCGGGACGATGCTCCAGCGATACGTCTACGGGACCGCCCCGGGCCCCGGAGGGTCGATCTTCATCGCGGTGGCCGCGCTGCTGGTGGCCGTGGTCTGGCTGCCCGGCTACCTCGGGTCCGCCTTCCCGGTGGCGCCGAGGGTGGTGACGGCCCTGGCGCTGGTCGTCGTCGCGTGGCTGTGCGTCCTCTTCTCCTTCGCCGTCACCTTCCAGGCCGACAACCTGATGGAGGGGGAGCGGGCGCTGCTGTTCGCCGGCGAGGAGAGTGCGACGTGGGCCGACTACGTCTACTTCGCCTTGGCCGTCATGACCACCTTCGGCACCACCGACGTCACCGTGACCTCGCGGGAGATGCGGCGCACGGTGGCGGCCAACGCCGCCATCGCATTCGTCTTCAACACGGTGACCGTGGCCAGTCTCGTCTCGGTGCTCGGCGGAGTGTGACAGGAGCGGGCGGGCGGGCCCACGTCCGGTGCATCAGGTCGGCCCTCTGGACGCGCGAGCTCCGCATCCCTAGCCTCACTAGGCCCTCCGGGCGTACCACCCCCCCCCTGACGTAGGGAGAGAAACGGTGTTGCATCGCAGACGCGTGGCCGGGCTGATATCCGCGGCCCTCGCCTTCGTCTCCGTCGGCCTGGCGCATCCCGGCACCGCCCAGGCGGCGCCCGGCACCTCGGTGACCACGGCCGTGACGGAGAAACTGCTGAACCAGAACGCCCTCACCGGCCGCGGCGTGTCGCCCCAGGAGACGCGGGTCAGGATCACCCGGGAGAAGGGCGGCACGTGGGCCTTCGGCACCGCGGTGGTCGTGGCGCCGAAGAAGGAGGGAGCGGCACCCACCGGAGCGGTCTTCGTCGCCCGCGCCGAGGGCGGTGCCTGGACCGTCGCCTTCGACGGAGAACCGGCCTTCGCCGACCTCGCCGCGGCCTCACCCGTGGTGACCGCGTACGAGAAGAAGCTCTTCGCCTCCGCCCGTACTGCTGCCGATGCCGAGGTCGCCGGTGCGGAGGGCTCCTCCGGAGACCTGGTCCAGCCGCTGGCCAACGGGGACTTCCGCACCGGCATGGCGCTGCCCTGGTCCACGGGCGCGTCATGGACCCTGACCGGCGGCGGCCACCAGTGGGACGGCGCCAGCGGCCCCTACAGCTCCGTCGACTTCGCCGGCGGCGACCAGGCGGTCCGTGCGGCACGGGCGGGAGCCGCGTACACGCTCTGCTCGGGCTTCGTGCGGGTCATCCACGACCGGGGCTACGCCTCCGACTACTACCACCTGACCGGGCACATCAACGCCAACGGGGCCGCGGTCTCGCAGGGGACCTTCCTCGGCAACACCGGCACCAACGTCGCGTGCGGCGGCTCCGCCACCGGCCGCCACGTCCACTTCGGCCTGCGCCAGAACAACGCGTACGTGCCGATCGCCGACCACGGCATCGGCGGCTGGGTCTTCTACACCACCGGCTCCTACGCCGGCTACGCGATGCACGGGTCCACCACCCGCGGCGCGGGCAGCGCCCTCACCAACTACGGGGCCCTCGGGCTGACGCAGGGCATCGTGGACGCCAACGGCGGAGGCGCGGTGAACAAGCGGTCCGGGCCCGGCACCGGGTACGCGGTCGTCGGATCGGTCGCCGACGGCGCCGTCGTGACCGTCTCCTGCTCCCGCAACGGCACGAGCCACGAGGGGCGGTTCGGCGTCACCTCGCTGTGGGACAGGCTGAGCGACGGGACCTGGATCTCCGACGCCTACCTGTGGACCGGCTACAACGGGGCGGTCAACGGCACCTGTTGACCCCTCGGCGCCGTCCGGTTCAGGCCCGCCGCCCTCCGGGCGCGGCGGGCCTTCACCGTGCGTCGGCCCACCCGGCCACGTTGGAGTACGACTCGAACGAGTACCGGGTGCGGCGCTCCCACTCCTCGCCGGTGAGGTGTTCGTACGCGTCGTCGGGCACGTACAGCAGCGCCTCGGCCCAAACACGACCGTCGGCGTAGGGCAGGAACCGCCGCGGGTCCCGCAGCACTTCCTCGTACTCCCCGCGGCCCGCCGCCACGACCGCGGCACGGGTGTAGAGGAACCCGTCGCCCGACAGGTCCCCGCCGTACTCCCTGCGGTCCAACCGGTACAGGGCCCAGGACAGCTGCTCGGCGAAACCGACCACGGCGTACACCGGGCCCCTCCCGAGCCGGTCCGTCAGGGCGTCGGCCAGCCCGTGGCCGTCCGGGTCGGGGCCGGCGGGGCGGCACGCCTCGATGAGCTGCCAGAAGGCGTTCTCGTCCATGGCGGGAGTCTGTCGGACGCGTCCGACAGGCCGGGGCGCCAGGTGCGCAGCAGGTTCGCCGGCACAGTGCGAGCCGTAAAGGGCCAGGCGTGTCCGCGGGAGACCGAAGGTGGTCGGTCGTGGCCCTCGATGTCTGAATTCCTATGGGGCTGCTGAGGGTTGTGTGCAGGTAACGTGATCCCACCATGAAGATCGGGGAGAGCCATGTCTCGCAGTGCTGTGGTCGTCGGGGCGAGCCTGGGCGGACTCCTTGCCGCCGCTGCCCTGGCCGACCAGGTCGACCAGGTAACCGTCGTGGAGCGGGACACGCTGCCCGATGAGCCGGCCTTCCGTAAGGGCCTCCCTCAGAGCCGGCACGCGCACATCCTGCTGCCGAGCGGCCGTCAGGCGATCGAAGACCTGGTTCCCGACCTGCGACTGCGGGAGAGCATCCTCGAAGCGGGTGGTCGGGACATATCCATGACGGCCGACGCGCTCATGACCGGGCCCGCGGGGTGGTTCCGCCGCTGGCCGCAGAGGAGCCATTGCCTCCTCACGTGCAGTCGTGAGCTGCTGGACTTCGTGGTCCGCCGAGCCGTTCTGTCCCATCCGGGTATCGCCGTGCTCAAGGCGGAGGCCACCGGGCTCACAGGTACGGCCGAGCGGGTCACGGGCGTCCGCCTGGCGGGTGCGGATCCTCTCACGGCCGACGTGGTCGTCGACGCCGGTGGGCGCGGTTCCCGAGCCGTGCCCTGGCTCGAACAACTGGGCACGACCGGCATTCCCGAGGCAGCGGTCGACGCCGGACTCGTGTATGCCAGTCGGCTCTTCCGCATACCCGCAGGAGCCGAGAGCCTGCCGCTCATCATGCTCCAGTCCGTCCCGGACCCGACCAGACCGAGCAGGTCCGCCGTGCTGGTGCCGATCGAGGGCGACCGCTGGCTCGTCAGCGTCAGCGGCAGTCGGGGCGGAGAACCTTCCTCGCGCGCCGAGGACTTCGCTCCGTATGCCCTGAGTCTCCGTGACCCGCTCGTGGGCCGGCTGATCTCAGGCGCCGAACCTCTGTCCGACGTCATGCTGTCCCGGAGTACGGGAAACAGGCGCCGTCACTTCGAGAAGGCCAGACTTCCTGACGGGTTCGTCGCACTGGGCGACGCCGTCGCCTCCTTCAATCCCGTCTACGGCCAGGGCATCACCGTTGCCGCGCTCAGCGCCAAGGCGTTGAAGCAGCAGGCGCAGAGGGGACGGCTGGACGAAACGGGCGCGTCCAGCCGCGTTCAGCGCGAGATAGGCAAGCAGGTGGACGCGGCCTGGGCACTCAGCGCCTCCATGGACCGGTGGGTTCCCGGCGTCGAGGGCGACCCCCCGTCCCTGCTGGACCGTGCGCTTTCCCGCTACACCCGCCGCATGGCCCGGGTGGCCACCACGTCCTACAAGGTGTCCGCAGCGATGTGTGACGTGACCACCCTGCAGGTAAGTGGCGCTCACCTGCTCAAGCCCTCCTTGGTGGCCGCCACGGTCGCCGGCCCGCGGCTTCCCTTGCTCGACGGTCCACCGCTGACCGCGGAGGAACGAGCGATCCTCCGTCGCCTGGACCGGACAGGCCAACTGGAGGGTGCCCTTCCATCGGCGGAAGACGGCACGGCGCCGCGCCTCAGCGAGGAGGGTGTGTGACCAGACCACCGGAGGCGCCGGACTCAGCCCGGATTCCTGCCTCGGGTGAGGGCTGAGGGTACGTCGCCGCCGTGGTGCGCCCGTACCACGGCGGCGACCTCGGGCGCCTCCACGGCCCGGGAGAGCCGCACCAGGGAGGCCTCCGTCATGGGTATTTCCGCCCTGTGGGCGTCCGGCACGGCGGGGCCGGGGCGAGCGGCCACCGCCACCACGGCCGCCAGCGCCAGGTCGGAGGCCCGCACCGGATCGCGTCCCGCCCTGCACAGGTCGTCGTAGACCTGCTCCTGGACACGGGAGTCCAGGCGGGCATCCAGGCGGTGGATGCCGTCACGGATGGCGCTGACCCTTTGCATGAGGTGCAGATGCGTGTCGAGTCCGGACACTCCCGGCAGGCGCACGGTGAAGCGGCCGTCGGCCGGCACGACGAGGCAATGCAGTGGTCGAAGACGGATGAAGGCCAGCGTGCTCTCGACGCGTCTGCCGAGCGACGGGAGCGCGTAACCCGCCATCACGAAGACGGTGCCGAGGGCCACCAGGGACGGAGCCACGTGTGTGCTGAGCCCGTCCCAGTCCTGTCCGGACCAGCGGGCGCCCACCGCTGCCAGTTTGCAGACGCTGTAGGTCGTGACACTGATCCAGCCGGTGCACAGCAGGATGAGGGACCAGCGAATCCAGCCGTGGGCATGGCGCGACCAGCGACCGCACAGGACTGCGGTGGTCAGCGCTGCTACGAAATGGGCCACCAGGTAGAGGGCGATCATCTCCCGGATGAACGGAGCCGTCGCGTAGTAGGTGTCCAGGTCGGCCGTGCGTTCCACGGGGGCGTCCCCCGCGACGAAGAGCGCGAACAGGGAGACGGCGACGAGGGTGTACGCGATGGTGCAGGCTCGCGTCGCACGTCGGGCGCCGTCCGAACTGCCCCCGTACCACTGAATCATGAGACAGAGCGAGGCCGCGCTGAAGGCCATCACCGTGGCGTAGGTCACCGGGGCCGCGGCGTTCGGAACACTGACCGCGTTGATCGCGGTGACGGTGGAAGGCGCTCCCAGGCTGAAGCAGCCGGCGCCGAGGACGGCCACGACGGCGACCGCGCGTTTGAGGGGGTCGTGGCGCAGAGCGCGTAGACCGGGCCATTGGGCCAGCGCTCCCAGGAGGAGAGCCACGGCCGCGAGGTAGTAGACCCATGCCTGCATGTCAGGCCCACGACCCAGGTAGGAGCGACTCGACGTGCCGGGCGACCTCGTGGCCAGGAAAGAGCCGCCGGGAGCGCGGTGACCGCATCCGAGCCGGTGTGGTGGTCGACTTCCTCATCTCGCGCGCCGCGCGGCTGTTCACGTGGTGCCCCTTTTGGTCCGGCGGTGTCGCGGTCTTCGACCTCAAGGCTCCATGCCTTCGGAAGCCGCACACGGCTGCAGTGGTTGTCCCATTCTGATGCAGCGCCGTGTCCTCGCACAGTCTGCTCCTCAGGGAATCGGTGGGCATGGACGGGGGGACATCACGGTGCGGGCCACGGTGTTGGCTGCGCGAGGTCGTCCTGGCGTACCCCGGCATCGTCCTCGTCCGGACCTGTGCAAGGTGGCCGACGGCCCACTTGTGGGGTGCCGTGTGCTGCACGACTTTGGTGGTGGGGCACACCGAAGCGACGATCGGAGAGGTATGAGAGAGCGACTTGGGGTGCTTCTGGCCGCGGGGGTGATGGCGACCGCGGGGTCCGTCGTCCCGGCCGCGGCGGCCGGCGCGTCGTCGTCGGGGGTGTCGGGCGGCGGCGCGGCCGCGCTGTCGAGCCTGACCATCACCAAGAGCGGGTCGAGTTGGAGCGGTCTGCCGGCCCGGCAGGTCACCCTCCAGTGCGAGCCCACCGGCGGGACCCACCCCACCGCAGCCGACGCCTGTGCCCAACTCCTCGCGGTCGGTGGACAGTTCGACAAGCTCCAGCCTGTTGGGAGTGCTGCCTGTCCGCCCGTCTGGATGCCCACGACGGTCACGGTGACGGGTACCTGGCGGCTCCAGCCGGTGTACTGGACCAAGACCTACGGCAGCGACTGCGATGCCGGGTTCCGCAGCGGCTACGTGTTCCGGTTCTGACCCGACCGCCCCTGACATCCGCAGGTGACGGTATACGAGTACGACGATCGGAGACGTACGAGCATGAGGAAGAGACTGGGAGTACTGCTGGCCGCGGGGGTCCTGGCGACCGCGGGGTCCGTGGTTCCGGCCGCGGCGGCCGGGAATGCCTCCGCCGTGTCCGGCGCGGCGTCGGCGTCCGAGGGTTCGGTGGCCGGTGCCGCCGCGCTGTCGAGCCTGACCATGACCAGGAGCGGCTCGAGTTGGAGCGGCTCGGTGAACAAGCAGGTGACGCTCCTGTGCGAGCCCGCCGGCGGGACGCACCCCAAGCCGGAGGACGCCTGCGCCAAGATCGCCGCCGTCAACGGGAAGCTGGACCAGCTCCCGCGTGCCTCCGGCATGGGCTGCCCCGGGGTCTGGCTGCCCGTCACGATCACGGTGACCGGGACCTGGCGGCTTCAGCCGGTGTCCTTCACCAAGACGTACGGCAACGACTGCGAGGCCGCGGTCGGCAGCAACCTCGTGTTCCAGTTCTGACGCCCACGCCCACGCCCACGGCCTCGATGCGGCCTGCCCGCGACCGAGGGGGCCGGGTCCTTCACCTGGGTGAAGGACCCGGCCCGCGCGCCGTGGGGCGGGGGTCAGTCCGTCTTGATGGCGTCCAGGACGTTCAGCTTCGCCGCGCTGCGGGCCGGCCACAGCGAGGCGAGGACGCCGACGAGGCCCGCGGCCACCAGGAAGAGAGCGATCCGGTCCCAGGGCAGCACCAGTTCGTAACCCGGGATCGACGACCTGATGGTCTGCCCGATCGCCCAGCCCAGGAAGACTCCGAGGCCGACGCCGATCAGCGCTCCGAACAGGGAGATCACCACGGCCTCCAGCCGGACCATCCGCTTGACCCGGCGTCGGTCGAGGCCGATCGCGCGGAGCATGCCGATCTCCTGCTGCCGCTCGAAGACCGACATCGCCAGGGTGTTGACCACCCCGAGGACGGCGATGAGGAGCGCCATCGCGAGCAGGCCGTAGAGGATGTTGAGCAGCAGGTTGATCATGCCGCCGAACTCGTCGCGGATGTCCTGGTGATCCATCATCGTGATGGCCGGGTTGTCGCCGAGGGCGTGGGCCAGGGCCTTCTCGTTCGCCGCGGACTCGCCACCCTCCATCGTGACGAAGATCTGCGGGATGTACGGCTTCGCCTCGTGGGCGTCGGCGACGTCGGTGCCGATGACGACGGGGGAGAGGAACTCACTGTCCTTGTAGACCGCACCGACCGTCAGGGTGCCGTGCTCGCGGTCGGCGAAGGTCACGGGGATGTCCGTGCCGACCTTCCAGCCCCTCGAGGCGGCCGTCTTCTCGGCGACCGCGACGCCCCCCTCGGCGAGCGAGCCCAGGTCACCCCGCACCACGTCGATGCGCAGGACCTTCTCGACGGCCCCCGGAGTGACCGCCGACGCGGAGAGGTAGTCGCCCCGGCGGGGCTTCCCGTCCGCCGTGTCCTCGCCCTTGCCGTCGCTTGCGAGCCGGAGGGAGACGGCCTGCTGCGGTGAGACCGCGGACACGCCGTCGGCCTTCTCCAGGGCGGTCAGCGCCGACCGGTCGAGGGGACCGCCGTTCGCCATCACCACCATGTAGTCGGCCTTGATGTTGTCCGTGGTCATCCGGTCCAGAGCCTGGCCGACGGTCACGCCGAGCACCGTCAGGCCGGTCACCAGCGTCAGACCGATGGTCAGCGCGGACGCGGTGGCGCCGGTGCGGCGGGGATTGCGGACCGCGTTCTGCCCGGCGAGCTTGCCGGAGACGCCGAACGGGCCGGTGAGCAGGGGGCGGATCAGCGCGATGACGGGACGCGAGAGCAGCGGGATCAGCACGATGACGCCGATCAGCGCGAAGAACGCGCCGCCCGCGACCCGGAGCCGGCCGTCGTCGCCGCCGACCCCCGCGCCCCACACGATGGCGGCCGCGCCGATCGCGGTGACCACCGCGCCGACCGAGTTGCGGACGACCAGGGACCGGGTGGTGGCGACCGCGTGGACGCTGCTCATCGCCGCCACCGGCGGGATCTTCGCGGCCCGACGGCCCGGCAGCCAGGCCGCCAGCATGGTGATCAGCACGCCGACGGCGAGCGCGGCGGCCACCGGGGTGACGGTGACGACCAGCGGCCCCGGCGGGACGGTCATGCCGAACGCGGACATGCCCGAGCGCAGCCCGAGTGCCAGGGCGATGCCGACGGCGAAGCCGACCGCCGAAGCGATCGCGCCCACCACCGCCGCCTCGACGAGGACCGAGCGGGTGATCTGCTTGCGCGAGGCGCCGACGGCGCGCATCAGCGCCAGTTCCTTGGTGCGCTGGGCGACCAGCATCGAGAAGGTGTTGGAGATCAGGAAGACGCCGACGAAGAGCGCGATGCCGGCGAAGCCCAGCAGGACCTGCTTGAGTGCGCCGAGACCCGACTCGATCTCCTTCGCCTGCTCCGCGGCGAGCTTCTGGCCGGTGCCGGCCTCGGCGGACGCGGGCAGCAGCGGCTCGACGGCGTCGAGGAGTTGCTCGTCGTCGGCGCCCGGGGCGGCGACGACGGTGACGTCGCTGAACCAGCCCTCCTCGAGGTACTGCTTCTGGGCGACCGCCGTGTCGAAGAGGACGAGGCTGCCGCCGGCCTTCACCTCGCCGTCGTCGGTGGTGAAGACGCCGCTGAGGGTGAACGTCCTGACCGGCCCGTTGGTGGCGACGCGCACGCGGTCGCCCACCTCGTAACCGCCCTTGCCGGCGGTGCCCTCGTCCAGGGCGATCTGTCCGGCCTTCAGCGGGCCGGAACCCTGGGTGAAGGTGTAGCGGGGGTCCTTGCCGTCCTCGCCCGGGGCGAAGTTGGAGCCCTTGGGGCTGCCGAAGGCGCCGGCGATGAGCTTGCCGTCGGGGTCGGCCACGCCGGCGAAGCCGTCGACGCGGCCGTACGCGGCGGCCACGCCGTCCAGCGCCCGGATCCTGTCGAGGGTCTTCTGCGGGACGCCGGGGTCGGCCTCGGGGTCGTCGGGGTCGCCGTAGGAGGTGACGGCCACCGCCACGTCGTCGTAACTCTTGGCGGACTGGCTCCGGAAGGCGTTGGAGAGGGTGTCGGTGAAGAGCAGGGTGCCGGAGACGAAGGCCACGCCGAGCATCACGGCGAGCACGGTCATCAGCAGTCTGGTCCGGTGCGCGAGGACGGTGCGCACGGCGGTACGGAACATGTGGGTGTCCAGGTGGTGGGGCGTCCGGGTCCGCGGTCGACGCGGGCCGGACGGGGGTGACGGGGGCGTGCCGGGTGGCAGCGGCGGACCGAGTGCCTGGGCAGGGAGGGAGCCCGTGGGCTCAGCTCGTGCGGCCCTTGGCGTCGAACGCCTTCATGCGGTCCAGCACGCCGTCCGCGGTCGGGGCGAGCATCTCGTCGACGATCCGCCCGTCGGCGAGGAAGACGACGCGGTCCGCGTACGAGGCCGCCACCGGGTCGTGCGTCACCATCACGACGGTCTGGCCCAGCTCCCGCACGGAGTGGCGCAGGAAGCCCAGCACCTCGGCGCCGGAGCGCGAGTCGAGGTTGCCGGTCGGCTCGTCGCCGAAGACGATCTCGGGCCGGGAGGCGAGTGCGCGGGCGACGGCGACGCGCTGCTGCTGGCCGCCGGACAGCTGGGCGGGACGGTGGTGGAGCCGCCCGGAGAGCCCGACCATGTCGATGACCCGCTCCACCCATTCCTTGTCGGGCCTGCGGCCGGCGATGTCCATCGGCAGGGTGATGTTCTCCATCGCGGTCAGGGTCGGCAGCAGGTTGAACGCCTGGAAGATGAAACCGACCTTGTCGCGGCGCAGCTTGGTGAGCTGCTTGTCCTTGAGGGCGCCGAGTTCGGTCTCGCCGAGCCGGACGGAGCCGCCGCTGAAGGTGTCGAGGCCGGCGACGCAGTGCATCAGCGTCGACTTGCCGGAGCCGGACGGGCCCATGATGGCGGTGAACTCGCCCTGCCGGAACTCCACGGTGACCCGGTCGAGCGCGACCACCTGGGTCTCGCCCTGTCCGTAGACCTTGGACAGCTCCGTGGCGCGGGCGGCCACTGCGGTGGTTCGGTGGGCGGTGGTGGTCACGTGACTGCACTCCTGAGGGCTGTTGCTGTGGGACCTGACCATCCTGACGCCCCCCGGGGCCACGGACCGTCCCTCCAGGTGCCCGTTCCCGGTGCCCTCCGGAGGCTGACGGCGGGACGGTTCCCTCCTCCTGCGGTATGACGTCGGGCGGCCGGCGGTGCGGGTTGTGCCGTACGGGAGCGCGATCTCCGGGACCCCTACGGGACGGCCGTGACCAGGCGTTCCAGCGCGGGGAGCACCGCGCGCAGGTCGTCGCCGTCCACCGCCACGGTGGCGGCCACCCGCGCCGCGCCCGAGGCGTTGAACGCCACGCTCGCCCCGGCGGAGGCGAACAGGGGCAGGTCGGACCGGCTGTCCCCGACGGCCCCGCAGGAGACGGCGGAGAGCCCCAGGTCCCGCGCCTGGGCCAGGGCGAGGTCCCGTTTGTCGTACTCGTCGAAGTGGTGGGCGACCCGGCCGGTGTAGCGGCCGTCCACGACCTCCAGCCGGGGGCCGCCGAAGGCGTGGAAGCCGAAGCGGCCGGTGAGATGGCTGCCGACCGGCCACCAGGCAAGGGTCGCCAGTACCGGGGCGAGCCGGTTCCTCCGGCACCAGCTCACGGTCTCCGCGATGCCCGCCACCAGGGGCAGCGCGTCGAGCCGACGGGAGACCTGCTCCTCGGTCACCCCCGCCCAGGCCTTCGCGTCCAGCTCGGACACCTGCCGGTTGTCCAGCTCGCCCGCGGCGTAGGCGTCCTCCGCCGCGGCCAGCTCGTCGTGGTGACCGAGGAAGCCGGCCAGGAAGACCGAGGAACTGGTGCCGGGGACCAGCGTGCCGTCGACGTCGAAGAACACGGCACCCACGTAGGAGGAGGACACCCGTCGAGGATGGCACCGTCTCGGCCGATCGGTCGTCGCGGGGTGAACGCTCGGAGTCCCCTCGGCGTGCCGGGGCGACGAACCGCCGACGGCGTGAACGATCGGAGTCCTGCGACGGTCGTGACCAGGAGTGATCCCGTGCCGGCCGACGTGGGCGGCGCAGGGTCGGGCGGACCGGGTCAGGAACCCGCCGGCTCGGCCCCTCGCCCCTCGCCCTCCGACGAAAGGACCCCGTCCGATGACTTCCGAAGCCCCTTCCCGTCGCCGCGTGCTCGGCGGGCTGATCGGGGCGGGCGGCGCCCTCACGCTCGGCGCCGCCGCGCACGCCTCCGACGGCGCCGGATCCGCAGACGGCGCCGGATCCGCCGCCGGCACCGGTTCACGGCCCGGCACCGCGTCCCGCGCCGACGCGGACGAGGCGAACGGCCGGGCCACCGGCGCGACCGTCGTGCTCGTCCACGGCGTCTTCGCCGACGCCTCCGGCTGGAACGCCGTGACCGCCCGGCTGCTGGAGGCGGGGCACCAGGTCCTCGCACCGGCCAACCCCCTGCGGGACCTCGCCGGTGACTCGGCGTACCTGTCCGGCATCCTCGCGACGCTGCCCGGCCCCGTGATCCTGGTGGGCCACTCCTACGGCGGCGAGGTGATCACCAACGCCGCCCGGGGCCACGACCACGTGAAGGCCCTCGTCTACGCCGCCGCCTTCGCGCCCGACGAAGGCGAGAACGCGCTGCAACTGGCGCGCAGGTTCCCCGGCAGCCGGCTGGAGGGCGCGCTGGTGACCCGGCCGCTGCCCGGCGGGACCGACGCCGACGGGTACATCGACCCGGCGGCGTTCCACGAGGTGTTCGCCGCGGACCTGCCACGCGCCACCACCCGGGTGATGGCCGTCTCCCAGCGGCCGGGCAGCCTGAACGGACTGTCGGGGCCCAGTGGGGTCCCGGCCTGGAGGACCCTGCCGTCCTGGTACGTCGTCGCGGGCGCCGACCGGGTCATCCCGCCGGCCCTGCAACGGTTCATGGCCGAACGCGCCCGGAGCAGGACCGTCGAGGTCAAGGGCGCCTCCCACGTCGTGATGATGTCCCACCCGGACGTCGTGGTGCGGCAGATCACGGCCGCGTACCGCGCCACGCGCTGACCCGCCCGAACCCTCCCGAGGCGGGCGTGCGGGCCAAGCCCGCACGCCCCCGCGTCAGACCCCTGCCGTGCGCCGGCGCTCCTTCAGGGTCTCCACCCCGAGGAGGTCGTCCGGGACCGCGTCCGGCATCTCGGTGTCGAAGTGACGGAGCCGCGGCATCCGCAGGGCGCCGACGACCACCAGGGCCATCGCCGCGGAGCAGAGCACGAACATCAGGGCGATGCCGCGGCCCGGACCCGTGCCGACCAGCAGCCCCGCCGTGGAGGCCAGGGCGCCGTCCTCGGTGAGGAGGCGGTCGAAGAGACCGGAGCCGAGCGGGGCGATCAGGCCCATGCCGATCGGCAGCGTCGACCAGGCCACCAGCGTGTTCAGGGCGAAAACCCGGCCGTGGTACCGGAACGGCACCTTGAGCTGGACGATCGTCGTGTAGACGCTGTTCATCAGGGTGAGGAAGAAGGTCAGGGCGAAGGCCCCGACGCCCACCGTCACCAGGGACGGCCGCAGGCCCACCAGGAGACCGCCCGCGGCCATGCAGACCGTGGTCACCAGCACCACCCGGAAGCGGTTGCCGCTCGGGCCGCCCCACACCGCCATGGTGGCGCCGCCCAGCAGCACCCCGAGGCCGGAGACGACGGAGATGGTCCCCACCTCGGTCAGGCTCGCGAAGGAGAGCACCAGCGGGGAGACCAGCAGCATCAGCGGGGAGAGGAAGAGGTTGAGGACGGCGAAGAAGCCGAGCATCGACCGCAGCCCTCGGTCCCGCCAGGTGTAGGAGAACCCCTTGGCCATCTCGGTGGTGAGCGGCTCCCGGGGACGCCACGGCAGCGTGTTGGGGAAGCGGACCAGGGCGACCGTGACGATGGCGAACGCGTAGCTGGCCACGTCGATCAGCACGATGCCGCCCAGGTCGATCAGGCTGAGCAGCCCGGCCGCCACCAGCGGCACGACCAGCTGCGCCACGCCGTTGGTCAGCTGGGTCACCCCGATCGCGTGCCCCAGGAAGTGCTTGGGGACCAGCTGCGGCACCGCCGAGCCGAAGGCGAGCCGCTGGAAGGTGCTGGTCACGGACAGGCCGGCGACCAGCACGTAGGTGTGCCACTGCTGAAGACCACCGCTCAGCACCAGCACCGCGAGCACCGCCGTCACCACCGTGGAGGCGACGTCGGCGAGCAGGATCACCTTCCGCCGGCTGCCCCGGTCCACGATCGCCCCGGCCAGCGGCGAGAGCAGCAGACCCGCGAGGTTCAGCACGGCCAGCGCGGAGAACTGGGCGATGGAACCGGAGTCCATCAGCACGGTGATCGGCAGCGCCCAGCCGGTGAGCGCCGAGCCGATCAGCGAGATCTGCTGGCCCGCCGCGATCGTGAGGAAGCGGCCCATGCCGGGCCTGACCGTGTCGGCCGGCGCGCTGTCCTGCCCCGCGTCGGCGACCTCGTGGACCCACCAGGTGTCGTCCTCGGCACGCGGCGGAGGATCGTCCAGCCGGGTGTGGACGCGGAGCACGTCGGCCAGTTCCTCGGCCCGGTAGCGCAGGAAGAAGTGACCGCCCTCGTCCAGCACCACCAGGGCGGCGGTGTCGGTGAGGAAGTGCCACTCCCGGAAGCGTTCCTCGTACATATGGGTCGCCGGGTCGCGTTCGCCGATCACCGAGACGACCGGGGCCCGCAGCCGCTCACGGTCGGGGGTGTCGAAGAGCCGGGTGAAGTAGCGTTCGGCGGCCCGCGAGTCGTGCCGCATGGTGCGGACGATCCGGTCGGCGACCCCCGGCTCCAGCTCGTCCAGGTCGACGCCACGCGCCTTGAGCGAGTCGAGGTCGCGGCGGCTGCCGCGCAGCCGGTCGAGGACGTCCGGCCGGACGAGCCGGCTCCACAGGCCGCCGGGGCGGGCGAAGGGGAAGATCGCGCCGATGTAGACCGCCTCGACCTCCCGTCCGGCGGCCTCCACCCGGCGGGCCAGCTCCACGGCGAGCGCGGCGCCGACCCCGCAGTGGCCGTAGACCACCAACGGGCCCTCGATCGCGAGGATTTCCTGAGTGGTCCGCTCCGCCAGCTCGTCGAAGTCCATCGGTTCCTCGTCGAGACCGATGTCGTTGCCGGGGATGGACAGCGCGTACAGCGCCTCGTCGCCGGGCAGCGCCTCCGCGAGCGGCTGGTACACGATGGCGCTGCCCGATCCGTACGGCACGCAGACGTAACTGACCCGGGCGGCGGGGCGTGGCGGGGTGAGCCGCTGGAGCAGCGGGCGCGGTCCCTCGGGGGCCGCCTCCGCGGCGAGCGCGGCCAGGTCGGAGACCGTGCGGCAGGAGAACACGTCGACCACGCCGACCTGCCGACCGCCCGGCGGGAGCGCCTTGCGCAGCTTGGCCACGGCCTGGATGGCCAGCAGCGAGTGCCCGCCGAGGTCGAAGAAGTCGTCGTCCAGACCGACCCGTTCCAGCCCCAGCACCTCCGCCCACACGGCGGCGACCGTCCGCTCCGTCTCGGTGACCGGTTCGCGGTACTCGGCGGTCGTGACCGCGGGGGCGGGCAGGGCCTTGCGGTCCAGCTTGCCGTTGGGGGTCAGCGGCAGGGCGTCCAGCGCGACGTAGGCGGAGGGCAGCATGTACTCGGGCAGCACACCGCGGACGGCCTCCCGGGCCTGCGCGGGGTCCTCCGGTCCGCCGACCAGGTAGGCGATCAACCGCTGGTCCTCGCTGACCACGACCGCGGCCTCCCGGACGCGGGCCCGCTCGCGCAGCGCCGCCGCGATCTCCCCGAGCTCGATCCGCAGACCGCGCAGCTTGACCTGGTCGTCGAGCCGGCCCAGGAACTCCACGCTGCCGTCGGGCAGCCGGCGCGCCGCGTCGCCGGTGCGGTACCGGCCGCCCGTGAAGCGTTCCGCGGTCAGCTCCGGGCGGTTGTGGTAGCCCGCCGCCACCGGCACGCCGCCCAGGTGCAGTTCACCGGGCACCCCGACGGGCACCGGCTCGCCGTGGGCGTCGAGGACGTGCAGTTCGGCGTTCTGGATCGGCAGGCCGATCGGCACCCGGGCGCGGTCGCGCAGGTTCTCCTCGGTGCAGTGCCAGGCCGAGACGTCGATCGCCGCCTCGGTCGGGCCGTACAGGTTGTGCAGCTCGGCGCCGGGCAGGGCGTCCAGGCACCGCAGGGCCAGGTCGACGGGGAGTTCCTCGCCGCTGCAGACGATCCGCCGCAGCGAGGAACAGCCCGCCACGTCGTCCTCGGCGAGGAAGAGGCTCAGCATCGAGGGGACGAAGTGGACGGTGGAGACCGCCTCGGTCTCGATCAGCCGCCGCAGGTACGCGGGGTCGCGGTGACCGCCGGGCGCGGCCAGCAGCAGCCGGGCGCCGGTCACCAGCGGCCAGAAGAACTCCCAGACCGAGACGTCGAAGCCGGCCGGGGTCTTCTGGAGCACGGTGTCCCCGGCGGTGAGCCGGAACCGCTTCTGCATCCAGTCCAGCCGGTTGACGATCGACCGGTGCCGGTTGGGCACGCCCTTGGGCCGTCCGGTGGAGCCCGAGGTGTAGATCAGGTAGGCCGCGGTGTCCGGTTCACCGGCGGGCTCGGGCGCCGTCGTGGGGCGGTCGTCCCATTCCGCGGCCCGGTCCAGCAGGAGGACGGCCGCGCCGGTCGCGCCGAGCGCCGGGCCCAGTTCGCCGTCGACGACGGCGCTCTGGGTGAGCACCACCGGGGCGTCGGCGTCGGTCAGCATGAACGCGACGCGGTCCGCCGGGTACTCGGGGTCCAGCGGCACGTACGCGGCGCCGGTCTTCAGGACGCCGAGCAGCCCGCACACCAGCTCCAGGGAGCGGTCGGCGCAGACGCCGACCAGTGAGCCGGGGCCGACGCCCAGCGCGCGCAGCCGGTGGGCGACCTGGTTGGCCCGGGCGTCCAGCGCGGCGTAGTCGAGCGAGGCGCCGGCGAAGGTGACGGCGGTGGCCCGGGGGGTGCGCCGGACCTGGTCCTCGATCAGGCCGTGCAGCGTCCGGTCGGCGGGGAAGTCCGCCTCCGTGGCGTTCCACTCCTCCAGGAGGACGCGTTCGGCGTCGTCGAGCAGGGGGAGCCGGCTGACGGGGGTGTCCGGGCCGGTCACGGCGGCGCGCAGCAGGGTCTCCAGGTGGCCGGCCATGCGCGCGACGGTGTCCGCCTCGAAGAGGGTGGTCTTGTAGACGAAGGTGCAGTTCAGCCCGGCGTCCGGGGACGGGGTGAGGTAGAGCTCCAGGTCGTGGCGGGCGGAACCGGGCGGCAGGGGGAAGTCGTCGGCCGTCAGCGCCTTCGCGTCCTCGCCGGCCGCGTCGCCGGTGCCGCCCGGGCCGGCGGTGCCCGGGCCGGTTCCGCCTGTGCCGGTGGTGTCGCCGGAGGCCAGGTCGTGCAGGGAGAAGAGGACGTCCACCAGCGGCTGACGGCTGGGATCGCGCGGGACGTTGAGCTCCTCGACCAGTCGGGCGAAGGGCAGCTCCTGGTGGTCGAGCGCGTCGATCACCGTGTCCCGGGTGCGGGACAGCAGATCGGCGAAGGTCGGGTCGTCGTCCAACCGGGCCCGCAGCACGAGGGTGTTGACGAACATGCCGACGACGTCCTCGAACTCCGGCCGGGTCCGCCCCGCCACCGGCGTGCCCACGCCGAAGTCGTCCCGGCCGGTGCACCGCGCCAGCAGCGCGGTGAAGGCGGCCAGCACGGTCATGAAGGGGGTGGCGCCGTGCGCCCGCCCCAGTTCGCCCACGGCGGCGGTGAGTTCGGGGTCGAGCGTGCGGGTGACCGAGGCGCCGTCGAAGCGCTGGACCGCCGGGCGGGGCCGGTCGGTGGTGAGGTCGAGGCGGGGCAGACCGTCCAGCCGCTCCCGCCAGAAGGCGCTGTCGCGGTCGTGGGTCCGCTCGCGCTGCCAGGCCGCGATGTCGGAGAACCGGGTGGCGGGAGCGGACGCCGCCTCGCCCCGGTACAGGGCGAGCAGATCGGCCATCAGCAGCTGCGCGGACCGGCCGTCGGCCACCAGATGGTGCACCAGCAGCGTCAGGACGTGGTCCTCGGGGCCGCGCCGCACCAGCAGGGAACGCAGCAGCGGGCCCTCGGCGGGGTCGAGCGGGAAGGCGCTCTCCGCGTCGATCGCGGCGGCGGTCTCCTCGTCGTCGGCGGCCTCGGTGCACGCCAGCGGCACCTCGCACTCCGCGAGCTCCCGGACCACCGGACGGCCGTCCTGGTCGGCGGGGAACCGGTGCCGCAGGGCGTCGTGCCGCCGGGGCAGCTCGGCCAGGGCCTCCCCGAGGCGCGCCGCATCGAGCGGGCCGCGCAGCCGCATGGACAGCACGACGCTGTAGGTGGAGGTGCCGGGGACGAACTGCTCCATGAACCACAGGGGTTCCTGGGCGGGGGCGAGCACCGGCTCGCTGCCCTCCTCGCGCCGCGGTATCCCCTGGACCTGGACCTCGCGGCGCGCCAGACGGCGGCGCAGCAGTTCTCTCTTGGCTTCGGACATCTCGACGGCCGACATCAGACGAGCCCCTCCACGGAGTTCTTCAGGGCCTTCAGGAACAGCGCGGCGTCCCGGCCGTTGATCAGGCGGTGGTCGTAGGCGAGCCCGATGTGGGCCTGGGTGCCGTCCGACGGGGCGGTCACCGCCAGCGCGCAGGCGGTGCCGGGGAAGACGAAGGGGATGGCGAGCACCACGTCCCCGTCGGTGTGCAGGGTGATCACGAAGTTGGCGCCGGTCAGGTCGCGTTCGTCGAAGCCGCCCTTGGTGGCGGCGATCCGGTAGGCGGTCAGCCGGGTGGCGATCTCGCGCAGCGTGAGGTTCGCGGCGTCGTGGAGGCAGGGGACGTACAGACCCTCGCCGAGGTCGACGGTGACGCCGATGTGCGGGGCCTCGGCCGGGATCGCGATGGTGCCGTCGATCGAGGAGAAGAACCGCGGGAAGTCGGCGTGCAGCGCGGCGACCCGCTGGACGAACAGCTCCGCCAGGCCGACCGGCCGGCGGACCTCACGGGTCAGCTCCCGGGCCCGGGTCAGGACGGGACCGAGGTCCATCCGGACCACGGTGTACGCGGCGGGGACGGTGCGGTGGGAGAGCTCCACCGCCCGCGCCACGGCCTGCTGCACCCGGGTGAGCGGCACGCCCGGCCGTTCCTCGGCCGCCGGGGCGGGCACGTCCGGCGCGGGACCCGGGGATCCGGCCTGCGCGTCGGCGAGTGCCTGGACGTCCTCGGTGCGGACCACCGCCACGTCCAGCGTGGCCAGTTGACCGGCGGTGACGCCCAGGCGGTCCGCGAGCTCCTGCGCCGGCCGGGTGACCGGCGGCCCGCCGGCCCCGCGCGCGGCGGAAGCGGCGGAAGCGTGGGACGCGACGGACGCGGTGGGCCCCGCGGGCCGGGGGAGGGCGGGCTGCGCGCCCTCGGCCACCAGCTCCGCGATCACCTCGCCGGGCAGGCAGCGCGCGCCCTCCCGGACCAGCCGGCGGAACGTCCCGGCGGACTCCGCCTCCACCTCCTGGCTCGCCTTGGAGGTCTCGACCTCCGCGACCGGCTGGCCCTCGGTGACCGCCTCGCCGTCCTCGACCAGCCACGCGGTCAGCACGTAGTCGGTGTCGTTGTTGTTGAGCTTGGGCATCGACAGCTCAGCCACGCAGGGTCTCCCGGATGACACGGTGGACGTCCGAGGCGCCGACGAGCACCTCGCGCTCCAGATGGGGGGCGGTGGGGATGACCGAGTCCGCGGAGTGGATCAGGGTCACCGGTCGTGCGAGGTCCTGCCAGTGGCGCTCGTGGACCACCCGGGCCACCTCGGCGCCCCAGGTGCCCCCTGCGGTGCCCTCCTCGACCACGAAGACGTGCCGGGCCGGGGGAAGGTCGAGCTCGACGGGGTAGAGCCGGGAGGGCACCAGCAGGGTGCAGACGATCTCCTCCTCGAGCAGCAGGCCGCGCATCGCCTCCAGCACGCGGTGGGCCACACCGCCGCCCGCCACGATCACGCAGTCCGGCTCGTCGGTGAGTCCGATCCGGGCGACGGGGCCGTCCTGCTGGAGTGTGAACGGCGGCTCGACCTCGCCCATCGGACGGGTGTAGAGCACCTTGTCCTCGAACAGGACGCAGGGCTCCTCGCGGGCCAGCATCTCGGCGAACACCTCGGCGTTGTCCCGGAACGGCGAGACCTCGTAGAGCGCCAGATGGGGCACGCCGAGGAAGTGCTTCTGCGGGCTCTGGCTGTGCGTCGGGCCGTAGCCCCGGCCGCCGCCGACGGGACAGCGCACCACCATGCGCATCGGCACCCGACTGCCGTACATGGAGACCGACTTGGCGGCGAAGTTGACCAGTTGGTCGAAGGCCAGCGTGACGAAGTCGCCGAACATGATCTCCACGACCGCGCCGTCCCCGGCCAGCGCCAGCCCGGCCGCCACCCCGGTGACGGCGTTCTCGCTGATGGGCGTGGTGAGCACCCGGTCCGGGAAGCGGGTGGAGAGCCCGCGGGTGACGCCGAAGGCGCCGCCGTACGGGTCGAGGACGTCCTCGCCCAGCAGATGCATCCCCGCGTCGCGCTCCAGCACCGTGTGCAGGGCGGCGTTCAGGTTCTCGGAGACCCTCATGACGGCTCCCGACCGGCCACGTCACGGGCCACCTCGTCGATGTGCGCCCGGGCCCGGGCGTCCAGGCGCGCGAACCGCTCCGGGCACAGGGCCGCGTACCGGCCGTACCAGTCCGCCGCCCTGGCCCGCTCGACGACCTCGGCGGGCCGGGTGTCGTCGCCCTTGCTGTGCGGGCCGAGCCGGTGCGTGGCGAACTCCACCACCAGCGGCTGCCCTTCGCGGACCCGCTCGATCCGGGGGGCCAGCAGCCGGCGGATCACGCCGAGGTCCACCGAGTCGGTGCGGACGTGGTCGATGCCGAACGCGGCGGCACGCCCCGCGACGGTGCCGGCCATGTTGGCGGAGACCGGGGTGGTCTGGGCGATGCCGTTGTTCTCCACCACCACGAGCAGCGGCAGCCGCCACAGCGCGGCCAGGTTGAGCGCCTCGTAGACGGCGCCCTCGCCGAAGGTGCCGTCCCCGATGTGGACGCAGGCCAGCGCACCGGGCTCGGCGCGCCTCAGGTGCAGCGCGACCCCGCACGCCACCGGCAGGCTCTCGCCCTGGACGCCGGTGGACAGGAAGCGGTCCCGGCGGATGTGCTGGCTGCCGCCCACCCCGCCGCAGACCGCGCCGCGCCGGCCCATGATCTCGGCGAGCAGACCCTCGTAGTCCTCGAAGCGCGCCAGGTAGTGGCCGTGACCGCGGTGGTTGCTGAAGACGTGGTCGTCCGGCCGCAGCAGCGGTCGCAGGGCCACCGGGATGTACTCCTGCCCCAGGCAGGTGTGGGTGGTGCCGTTGAGCATGCCCTGGCCGAACAGTTCCAGCAGCTTGAGCTCGAAGGCCCGGACGGAGAGCAGCAGCGAGAGGTCCTCGTCGGCCGGCTCCTCCAGGGGCGGCGCGTGCCCACGCTCGGAGGTGGTGACGGTCATCCGCGGACCACCGCCACCACGCCCGCGACGGTCGGGTTGTCGAAGAAGTCGTCCAGCGAGATCTCCACGCCGAGCTGCTGCTCCATCCGGGAGATGATCTGGGTGATCGTCAGCGAGTGGCCGCCCAGGTCGAAGATGTCGTCGTGCGGCTCGATCGGCGACAGCTCGAGCACGGCCTCCCAAATGGCGGTGACCTGCGCGATCATCGGATCGTCCGCGGTGGACGCGGTGGACGCGGCGTCCGGGGCGGCCGCGGTGGAGGGGGCGATCGCGGCGTCCGGTGAGGACGCGGTGTCGGCAGCGGGCGGCGCGACGGCCCCCGTGGCCGGGACGGCGGTGAAGGGCGTCAGCTCGCCCAGCGACCGGTCCGGCCCCTCCGCGACGGCGGCGAGCAGCCGGGTGAGGTCGTCGGCGAACCGTGCCGGGTCGGTGAGCTCCCGCGGATCGTGGCGCAGCGACACCCACGCACCGGTGGCGCCCTGGACGACCTGCAACTGCAGGGCGCCGCGGACGCCGTGGTTGAAGGCGAGCCACTCCACCTCGCCCAGCGCCGGCCGCTCCTCGGCGAGCCGGCGGTAGCTGAGCGAGACGGGGGCGAGCGCCGCGTGCGGCCGAAGGCCCGGGACGGCCCGGGCCAGCGGGACCTCGCGGTGCCGGTAGATGCCGCGCAGCTCGGCGCGCAGCGAGGCGGCGAAACCGCGGAAGGGCGTGCCGAAGGCCGGGCGGGAGGCGAGCGGCAGTTCGTTGACCCAGCAGCCGATCTCGCCGCCCAGCTCCTCGGGCCGGGTGGACAGGTCCAGGGCGGTGACCACCTCGCCGTTGCCGTAGGAGGCGAGCAGGGTGTGCAGCGCGGCCGTCAGCACCTCGAAGCGGCTCAGTCCGTCGAGCCGGGGGACGTCGAGGGGGAACTCGAGGAGGGCCCCTTCCGAGGTGGCGCGGGAGCGCAGCACCTCGCCGGCCACGACGGTCTGCTCGGCCTGGTGCGGGCGCCCGGCCCAGAAGGCGGTGGCCTCCGCCGGGTCCGGCGACGCCGCGTCGTCCTCGGCCCGGGCGGTTGCGGGACCGTCCAGGACGCCGCCGGCGAGCAGCGTGCCCAGGTCGGCGACCAGCACGTCCTTGGAGCCGCCGTCGAAGACCAGGTGGTGGGCGACGACGACCAGGGTGTCCGCGCCGACCAGGGCGAAGCGCACCAGGGGGCCGGCGGCCAGGTCGAACGGCCGGCCGACCACCTCGTCGACCGTGGCCGTCCGCTGAAGGACCGGCAGTTCGGCGGCGGGCACCAGACGGGGGACTCCGTCGCTCTCGGCCACGGCGCTGCCGAGCACGGGGTGCCGCTGCACCAGGGCGTGGCAGGCCTTGGCGAGGGTGTCCGGATCCGGTTGTCGGGAGAGGCGGATCACGACGGGCATGTGGTACGCGGTGCCGGCTCCCTTCCGGGAGGCGATCCACATGCCGTGCTGGGCGGGGGAGAGCTGGCTCATCGGACGGCCTCTCGGAGCGTGCGCTTGTCGACCTTGCCGCCGTGGTTGCGGGGCAGGGAGTCCAGGGTGACCAGGCGGTACGGCTGCTCGTGCGGGGCCAGCCGCCCGGTGAGGAAGGCCCGTAGTTCGGTGTGGTCGACGCTGCCGACCACCGCGATCGCCACCGCCTTGCCGAGGGCGGGGTGGGCCACCCCGAAGGCCGCGGCCTCGACCACGTCCGGGTGCTGGTACACCGCCTCCTCGACGTGCAGCGTGGAGACCTTGTACGCCCCGGACTTGATGACGTCGCTCTCCCGGTCGACCAGGTAGAGGTAGCCGTCGTCGTCGATCCGGCCGAGGTCGCCCATCCGGACCCAGCCGTCGCGGAAGACCTCACCGGTGGCGCCGGAGTCGCCGAAGTACGTGCGGCTCGCGGTGGGGGAGCGCATCCACACCTCGCCGGTCTCCCCGGCGGGCGCCGGTTTGCCGTCCGGCCCGGTGATCCTGACCGCGCCGCCGGAGGCGGGCCGGCCGACGCTGGAGGGGCGCCCGGCGTCGTAGAGCATCACGGTCTGCGCGGGCGCGGCCTCGGTGGAGGTGTAGTAGTTGGCGATGGTCGCCTTGGGGAAGGCGACGGTGAGTTCGGCGGCCACCTTGGCCGGCAGCGGGGCGGCCGCGGACCCCAGCAGCAGCACTCCGGACAGGTCGTGCCGGGTGTGCGCGCCCGCGGCCAGCATCTCGATCGCCATGGTGGGGACCAGGAAGACGGTGCCCGCCCGGTACTGCTCGATCAGCCGGGCGAAGCGCCCCGGGGTGAAGCGGCCGAGGGTGACGACGGTGGGATGGGCGCCGATGGCGTTGGCGAGCATCCACTGGCCGGCGTTGGTGCCGATCGGGAAGGCGTGGGCCAGGTGCTGGGAGTGGGCGAAGGGTCTGCGCCGCCCGCCCCAGCCGTGCGCCAGGTTCGCGTGGGTGGCCAGCACGCCCTTGGGTCGCCCGGTGGTGCCCGAGGTGTACAGGATCTGCGCCGGGTCGCCGGGGTGGGGGAGCTCCGGCGTGCCCTCGGCGGACGGGAGCGCCCCGGGGCGCAGCACCCTGGTCGCACCGCAGTGGCGGAGCATCGACTCCACGTCGGCCTCGGCCAGTTGGTCGGAGAGCGGGACGGCGACCGCCCGCGCCTTGAGCACGCCGAGGAAGGCGACGGCGTATTCCAGCCAGTCGCCGTTGCCGAAGACCAGTCCGATCCGTTCGCCCGGGGTCACTCCCTGGCCGAGCAGTCCGGCGGCCACGGCGTCGGAACGTTTCTCCCATAGATCGAACGGGAGCGCTCCCACGCCGCTGAGAGCCATGGCCTCCCGTTCCGGCTCGGTGGAGGCTCGTTCCCGAAGCAGATGGCAGAGCGTCACGCTCATGGTGCTCCTACGCAACCGTAGTGGTATGGACCAATGTGGGGGTCGCGAGGCAGCAGCTTGTCAGCGTGCTGGTGGAACGTCAACCCTCAGTTTTCGCAAGGGGTTTGACTATTCCGGCGGGCGAAACGTCCGGATCCCGTGTCACTCTCGGTGAACGTGGGAGGGGTGGAACCGCCTCCTCCGTGACCGTTCCGGACAGCCCTTGACTGCCGCACCGGCGACTGTTCATAGTGGCGCGAATCCAAGCGCACTCCTCCCCCCACACGAGTGGCGAAATCTGGACGGCCGGTCATCCGGCACGTCCGTGGACGGGTGGGACGCAGCCGACATGACACAGGGCTTACGGGGGCCCGGCAACTCGCGGGGCGGGGCCGGCACACCGGCCGGACCGGATCCGCTCCGGCCCGCCGGACGATCCGTGACCGCACCCTCCGCCCGCCCCCGCCGCACCCTTCCGCCCGGCGCCGCTCCGGCCCGGCGGCGAGTCCCGGGCGCCGCCCGCCACCGGACGTCCGACCACCGGACGCCCGGCCACGGGACCGCTCGCCACCGGACCGCCCGCCACCGGGCCGCTCCCGGCCCCACCCAGGCCGCCCCATGACCCCGGAGAGTCAACGAGTGAAGACCGGACCGCTCTCGATCGGCCAGCAGCGCCTGTGGTTCCTCCACCGGTTCGACCCGGACGACCCGTCCAACAACCTGTCGTACGCCTTCCGGCTGCGCGGCAGACCGGACGTCGCGGCCCTGGAGAAGGCCCTCACCGCGGTCGTGGAGCGGCACGACGCCCTGCGCACCCGCTTCACCGAGTCGGACGGCGTACCGACGGCGGTCGTGGAGGACCCGGCCCCCGTCGAGGTCGAACTGGTCGACGCCGCCACCGTCGAGGAGGCCGGGCGGATCGTCGCCGACCGGACCAACACGCGGTTCGACCTCGCGGCGAAGCCGCCGTTCCGGGTCACCCTCGTGCGGCTCGCCCCCGACGACCACGTCCTGTGCGCCGTGACGCACCACATCAACGGCGACAGCTGGTCGTTCAACGTCCTGTGGGACGAGGTCGCCGCCCACTACGCCGGGCGGGAGCTGCCGCCCCCGCCGCTCCAGTACAGCGAACTCGCCGCGGCGCGGCACGAGCCCGCCGACCTCGACTGGTGGATCGGCCAGCTCTCCGGCGCACCCGCCCTGGACCTGCCGACCGACCGGCCGCGCCCCGCCGAACGCGGACCGGCGGGCGGGCAGACCGAGTTCAGGATCTCCGCCGAACTGACCGCCGGAGTGCGCGAGGTGGCCAGACAGGCCCGCTGCACCCCGTACATGGTGCTGCTCGCCGCCTACCAGGTGCTGCTCGCCCGGCACAGCGGCCAGCGGGACTTCTGCGTGGGCACGCCCGCCGCCGGCCGCGGACGCCCCGAACTCGAGCGGGTCGTCGGCTTCCTGTCGACCAACCTGGTGCTGCGCTGCGACCTCACCGGCGACCCCGCCTTCGGCGACCTGCTGCGCGCCACCCGCAGGACCGTGCTCGGCGCCCTCTCGCACCCCGACGCCCCGTTCGAGCGCCTGGTCGGCGCGCTCGTGCGGGAACGCGACCTCAGCCGGACACCGCTGTACCAGGCCATGTTCGCCCTGCACAGCGAGGGGGACGCCACCGACCCGCTGCCCGGCCTGGACGCCGAGCCCTTCCCGCTCGGCTGGCACCCCGCCCGCTGCGACCTCTCCCTGGACCTCTTCGAGGAGCCCGACGGTTCCCTGAAGGCCTACCTGATCCACAGCAGCGAACTGTTCGACGACGCGACCGCCCTGCGGATCTGCGACCGCTACCGGCAGCTGCTCACCTCCGTCGTCGCCGACCCGCGGCAGCCGGTCTCACGCCTGGACCTGCTGCCGCCCGAGGAGCGCGCCCTCCTCGAGACGTGGAACGACACCGCCGTCGACCTCCCGGAACAGACGCTCGTCGACCTGGTGCTGGAGCGGGCGCTGGCCACGCCGGACGCCGTCGCCGTCGTCTCGGGCAGGACCCGGGCGACCTACCGGGAGCTGGCCGGCGCGGCCGCCGGACTCGCCGTGCGACTGGGGGAGCGTGGCGTGGGCCCCGGCGCGCGGGTGGCCGTGCGGAGCTCGCGCCGCGCGGAGATGATCGTCGCGCTGCTCGGCGTGGTCATGGCCGGCGCCGCGTACGTGCCGGTCGACCCCGACTACCCGGCGTCCCGCGTCGCCTACGTCATCGAGGACTGCGGCCCCGCCCTCGTCCTCACCGACGCCGACCTCGACGACGTCCTCGACCCGTCGGCGGCCGCCGACCCGGCCGCGGCCCGCCGCCCCGCGCCCGCCGACACCGCGTACGTCCTCTACACGTCCGGCTCCACCGGCAACCCCAAGGGCGTCGTCGTCCCGCACCGGGCCCTGACCAACTTCCTGCTCGCGCTGCGCACCCTGGTCGGCTCCACACCCGAGGACCGCTGGCTGGCCCTGACCTCCCTCTCCTTCGACATCAGCGCCCTCGAGCTCTACCTGCCGCTGGTCACCGGCGGCCGGGTCGTCGTCGCCGACGCCGACACCGCCCGCGACGGCGCCGTCCTGAGCCGCCTCCTCCACGCCGAACAGGTCACCCACGTCCAGGCCACCCCCTCCGGCTGGCGGGTGCTGCTCACCGGCGACCTTCCCCCGCTCACCGCGCTCACCGGCGGCGAGCCGCTGCCCCCGCGCCTGGCCGCCGAACTCCGCTCCCGGGTGCGCCGGCTGGTCAACATGTACGGGCCGACCGAGACCACCATCTGGTCCACCGCCTGGGAGGTACCGCACCACCCCGAGCGGGTGAGCATCGGCGCCCCCCTCGCCAACACCACCTGTCACGTCGTCGACGAGGCGGGCGCCCCGGTGCCCGTCGGCGTCCCCGGGGAACTGCTGATCGGCGGCGCGGGGGTCGCCGACGGCTACCTCGGCCGCCCCGAGCTCACCGCCGCGCGCTTCACCGACCTCGACGGCGAACGGGTCTACCGCACGGGCGACCTGGTCCGGCGCCTCGCCGACGGGACCCTGGAGTTCCTCGGCCGCACGGACGACCAGGTCAAACTGCGGGGCCACCGCATCGAACTCGGCGAGATCGCCACCGCGCTGGAGACCCACCCCCAGGTACGGCAGGCGGTGGTCGGCGTCGCCGACGAGCAACTGGTCGCCTTCCACGTCCCCGCCCCCGGAACCTCCGCCGAGGACGCCGCCCGGTCGGCCACGCACCTGCGCGACCACCTCGCCGACCGCCTGCCCGGCTACATGGTCCCGACCCGCTGGGTCCCCCTGAAGGAGCTCCCGCTCACCCCCAACGGCAAGGTCGACCGCAAGGCCCTGCCCTACCCGTCCGCCGCCGAACGGGACACGACCGGCAGACCGCCGGAGAGCGCGAGCGAGAAGCTGGTCGCCGCCGTCTTCGGCGAGATCCTGGAGGTGGCGGACGTCCGGGCGGACGACGACTTCTTCGCCCTCGGAGGCCACTCGCTGCGCGCCGCCATGGTCACCGCGCGACTCACCGCACGCACCGGCGTACCGGTCGCCGTCAGCGAGCTGTTCCGCCGCCCCACCGTGGCCTCGCTCGCCGCCCTGCTCGACACCGCGGGGCCCGACGCCGACGCCGACCCGGGCCCGCGTCCCAGGCCCGCCGGAAGCCCCGCACCGCTCTCCCACAGCCAGGAACGGCTGTGGTTCCTCCACCGGCTCGACCCGCACGACGCCGCCTACAACATGTGGATCGTCCACCGGCTGCACGGCCCCCTCGACCCGGCCGCGCTCCGGCGTGCCCTGGACGACCTCACCGCACGTCACGACATCCTGCGCACCCGCTTCCCCGAGGCCGACGGGGCGCCCACCGCGGTCGTCGAACCGGCCGGGCCCATGCCGCTGGAGGAACTGGCCGTCGCCGACGACCGGGAGGCCCTGGAGGCGGTGGCCGCCCGCACCAACGCGCCGTTCGACCTCGCCGCCGCGCCGCCGCTGCGGGCCGCGCTGATCCGCGTCGGCCAGCGCGGCGGCCCGGACGACGGCCCGGACGACGGCCCGGACGACGGCGCCGACGACCACGTCCTGTGCTTGGTCCTGCACCACATCCTCGGCGACGGCTGGTCGCTCGACCTGCTCCACGACGAACTCGCCGCGCTCTACTCCGGACGCCGACTGCCCGACGTGGCCCTGCAGTTCGGCGACGTGGCCGCCTGGCGGCGCGAGCGCGACACCACCGCCGCACTCGCCCACTGGCGCGACCACCTCGCCGACCCCACCCCCCTCGACCTGCCCGTCGATCACCCCCGCGCCCCCGTGCCCGCCCGCCGCGGCGCCCTGGTGCCGATCCGCCTCGACGCCCGCGAGGCCGACGCCCTCACCCGGCTCGGCCGCGCCCACGGCTGCACCCTGTTCATGGTGCTGCTCGCCGCCTACCAGACCCTGCTCGCCCGGCACACCGGCCACCACGACATCCTCGTCGGCACCGCCACCGCCGGCCGCGAACGCCTGGAACTGGAGGACGTCGTCGGCTACCTCACCGACGTCCTCGTCCTGCGCGGCGACCTCTCCGAGGACCCCGACGTCGCCGAACTGCTGCGCCGCACCCGCGCCGACGTCCTCGGCGCCTTCGCCCACCAGGACGTGCCGTTCGAGCAACTGGTCGCCGAACTGCGGGTGGAGCGCGACCTGTCGAGCACCCCGCTGTTCCAGACCATGGCGATCCTGCACAACCAGCAGACCCACCGCCCCGCCGACGCCTTCGCCGGACTGCGCAGCACCCCCTTCGACCATGGCTTCCAGCAGGCCAAGTTCGAACTGATGCTGGAGGCCTGGCACGACGACCGGGAACTCGTCGTCACCCTCGTCTACGACGCGGGACTGTTCGAGGACTCCACCATGACCCGGCTCGCCGAGCGGTTCGGGCAACTCCTGCGCGCCCTGCCCGACCACGAGAGCACCCCGCTCTCCGCCCTCCCGCTGCTCACCCCCCGGGACACCCCCGTCCTCGAAGGCCCGCCCCTCGCGGCGGACCTCCCCACCGTCCCCGAACTCCTCGCCCGCGCCGTGCGCGAGCACCCCGACCGGGTGGCCGTCGCCTGCGGGGAGCTGAGCCTGACCTACGCCCAGCTCGACGCCCGCGCCGCCGAAGTCGCCGCCGCCCTGCCCCACGGCGCGGTGGTCGGCATCCGCCTCGGCCGGCACCCCGACGCCGTCGCCGCGATGCTCGCCGCCTGGCGCGCCGGCAGCGCCTACCTCCCCCTCGACCCGGACTACCCCGAGCAGCGCCTCGCCCACATGGCCGAGGACAGCGGCGCCCGCGTCGTCCTCACCCCGGACGGACCGCAGCCGCTGCCGGGCACCACCGCGACCGACGCCGCCTACGTCATCTACACCTCCGGCTCCACCGGCGTCCCCAAGGGTGTCGTCGTCGGCCACGCCGCGCTCGCCGCCCGCGTCGCCTGGATGCGGGAGGCCTACCGACTACGCCCCGAGGACCGGGTCGTGCAGTTCGCCGCGCTCAGCTTCGACACCCACGTCGAGGAGATCTTCCCCGCACTCGCCTCCGGCGCCCGCGTCGACCTGCTCCCCGAGGGCGCCGTCACCCTGCCCGAACACCTCGACGGCGTCACCGTCCTCGACCTGCCGACCGCCTACTGGCACCACCTGGTCGAGGTGATCGACGACATCCCCTGGCCGGACACCCTGCGCCTGGTGATCCTCGGCGGCGAACAGGTCCACGAGAGCGCCGTCGCCCGGTGGCGCGAACGGTTCGGCGACCGCGTCCGGCTCGTCAACACCTACGGCCCCACCGAGGCCACCGTCATCTGCACCGCCGACGAACTCACCGGCGAGCCCACCGACGGACGGCCCCCCATCGGACGCCCGGTCGGCGGCGCCCGCGTCCTCCTGCTCGGCCCGCACGGCGAGCAGACGCCGCCCGGCGCGCCCGGAGAACTGTGCGTCGGCGGCGCCGGTCTCGCCGACGGCTACCTCGGCCGGCCCGACCTCACCGCCGAACGCTTCCCGCTGCTCGACGGGGAGCGGTACTACCGCACCGGCGACCGCGCCCGGCTGCGGCCCGACGGCCGCCTGGAATTCCTCGGCCGCCTCGACGACCAGGTCAAACTCCGCGGCTTCCGGATCGAACCCGGCGAGATCGAGGCCCACCTCGGCGGCCGTGGCGCCGTCGCCGTCCACGGCCAGACCCTGGTCGGCTACACCGTCGGCGACCCGGGAACGCTCCCGGACGAACTGCGCGCCACCCTCCCCCCGCACCTGGTGCCCGCCGCCTGGGTGGAACTGGACGCACTGCCGCTCACCCCCAGCGGCAAGCTCGACCGGGCAGCGCTCCCCGCCCCCGTCCGCACCCAGGAGTGGACCGCCCCGCGCACCGACGCCGAACTGCTGGTCGCCGACGTCTACGCCGAAGTCCTCGACACCCCCCGCATCGGCGCGCTGGACGACTTCTTCGCCCTCGGCGGCCACTCCCTGCTCGCCGTCCGGGTCATCGCCCGGCTGCGCGCCGCCACCGACGTCGACCTGCCCATCCGCACCCTCTTCGACCAGGGCACCGTCGAGGGCGTCGCCCGGGCGCTGGAGGACCGGCTGCTCGCCGAGCTCGAACAGCTCACCGACGAGGAAGCCGCCCTGTTGCTCGCCCAGGAACCGTCCTGACCGGACCGGCGAACCAACGGCGCGCCCGGACACCGGCCGCGCGAGCGGACACCGGCCGGCCCGCGAGGACACCGCACCACCGCACCACACCGTCGCAGGAAGGAAACACATGACCAGAGACGAGATCACGCAGCGGCTCGCGGAACTCGTCGCCGAGGTTTCGGACGGCGACATCCCCGCCGAGCAGGCCCGCGACGCGGGCGTCCCGCTCTCCGTGCTCGGGCTCACCTCGCTGTCCCGGATGCGGCTGATCGACGCGGTGGAGACCGAGTTCGACGTCGAACTCGACCTCGGCGAGCGGGACTGGACGATGCTGGACGACCTCGGCGCCCTCGCCGACCACCTGGAGCACCGGTGATCCTCCCCTTCGCCGGGCCGTTCGGCGGCACCGGCCCCCTCACCTGGGGCCAGCTGGCCATCTGGGACGCCATCGAACGGACCGCGCCGGACGACCACTACTTCAACTTCGGCCGCGTCCTGAAGGTCCCCGGCGTCCGCTCCCTCGACGAGACGACCGCCGCGCTCGCCGCGCTGCTCGGCACCCACGACTCGCTGCGCACCCGGCTCGACCTGCCCGGCGGCGGCGACCTGCCGCGCCAGCGGCTCGCGGAGGGCGGGGAGCTGCCGGTGCTGCTCTCCACCGACGACCCGGAGAAACTGCTCACCGAGCTGTGCTCCACCCGGTTCGACTACGAGAACGAATGGCCGCTGAGGGTCGCCCTGGTCACCGACGGGCCCCGGGTCACCCACGTCGTGCTCGCCTTCTGCCACCTCGCCGCCGACGGGCTCGGAGCGGACGTCGCCGTCCGCGACCTGCGGATGCTGCTGCTGCGGGGCGCCGCCGCGGGCCGGCCCACCGCGGCCAGCCCGCTCGACCTCGCCCGCTGGCAGGCCGGGGCCGAGGGCCGCCGGGTCGCCCGGCGGGCCGCCGCCGTCTGGGAGGCCGTCCCCCACCAGGTGATGTTCGACCGGGAGACCCCGGAGGCCGACCGCGTCGACCGGCCCCGCGTCTGGCGCGCCCAGCTCTCCTCCCCGGCGCTCGGCCTGGCCGCGCGGGCCGTCGCCGCCCGCCACCACACCTCCACCTCCACCGTGCTGCTCACCGCCACCGCCGCGCTGGTCAACCGGTGCACCGGGAAGGACCGGAGCGTGGTGCTGCCCATCGTCCACAACCGCTTCCGGCAGGACACCGCACGGATGGTCAGCATGGTGTCCCAGGAGGGCGTCTTCGTCCTCGACGGGGCCGACCGCGGCCTGGACGACCTGCTGGGCGCAGCCGGCTCCGCCTCGCTGCGGGCCTACCGCAGCGCCTTCCACGACCCGCTGGACCGGATGCGGGGCGACTGGGTGCAGCCCCTGTGCTGCTTCAACGACCAGCGCTTCGCCGAACCCGGCCCGGCGCCGCGCGCACCGGAGGAGATCCGGGCCGCCCTCCCGGCCACCACCCTGTCCTGGCCGCTCAGCCAGGACCGCCTCAACTGCCGCTTCTGCGTGCACGTCGGCGGCGACCTGGAGGTCTCCCTCACCGCCGACACCCACTTCCTGCCGCGCCGGCGCATGGAGCGGTTCCTGCTCGACCTGGAGTCCCTGGTGGTCGCCGAGGCCGGCGCATGAGCGTCACCGCCTGGGCCACCGCCACCTCCTGCCCGCAGGGCGCGACACTCAGGTTCCGGCTGGAGGCGCCCGGAGCGGTGCCGGTGACGGTCACCGACGCCACCGACGGGCGGGCCGTCCTGCGGGGCCTGGCCGCCGGCCCCTGGTGGGAACTGGAGATCCCCGAGGACTGGCCCAGTTCCCTCTACCGCGCCCGGTTCGGCGACCTGCCCGAGGAGGACCGCCCCCGCGAGCTGCCCGGCACGGCCGCCCCCGCGGACCACGAGGTCTGGTTCGTCGTCCGGGAGGCCGTCCCCACCGCGCCCGTCCTGGTCAGCGTCCCGTTCACCACCTGGCAGGCCTACAACCGCGCCGGGGAACCCGGAGAGGGCCTCTACTGGACGGAGTCGCCCACCCGCGCCCGCAGGGTGAGCTTCGACCGCCCCGGCGGAGGACCCCCGCCCGAGCGGTGGGAGGAAGGCCTGCTGCGCTGGCTGCGGCCGGCCGGCTACCAGGTCGCCTACTGCTCCAACCTCGACCTCCACGACGGCCGCGAACTGCTCTCCGGGCACCGGCTGCTGGTCGTCAACGGACACGACGAGTACTGGTCGGCCGGGATGCGCGACTGCGTCGAGGAGTTCGTCCGGCAGGGCGGCAACGCGGCCTTCTTCTCCGGCAACACGGCCTGGTGGCAGATCAGGCTGGAGGACGACGGCCGCACCATGGTCTGCCACCGCGACGCCCTCGACGACCCGTGCGCCGACCCCGCCCTGGCCACCGTCGAGTGGTCCGCCACCGGCCGGCCCGAGAACGGCCTCACCGGCGTCAGCTTCCGCGCCGGAGCGGGTATCTGGGGCCCGCACATGGCGCGGATGCTCGAGGAGTCGTACACCGCGCGCTTCGCCGGACACTGGGTCTTCGACGGCACCGGGCTCGGCGACGGCGACAAGTTCGGCCAGGGCTGCCTCGGCTACGAGACCGACGCCGCAGAGTACCGGGAGGTCCACGGCATCCCCCGGGTCACCTGCCACGACGGCACCCCGCCCACCTTCGTGGTGCTGGCCACCGCCGACCTGCGGCACTGGAGCGCCCACGGCCAGGGCGGCGCGGCCACCATGGGCGTCTTCACCAACGGCGCCGGCACGGTCTTCAACGCCGCCACCGTCAACTGGGGCCACGCCCTGGACGACCCCGTGGTGGACCGGATCACCCGCAACGTGCTGGACCGGCTCTCCACCGCCCTCCCCGACTGGGAGGTCGTCGGCGACGCCGCCGGGCTGCGCGCCCTCGCGGTCCAGGGCCGCACCCTGTACGGCATCGGCCCCGACGACCGGCTGCTCGGCCGCGAACTGTGCGGCCAGAACCTGCCCTGGCAGCCGGTGGGACCGGGCGGGGGAGTGGTGGCGCTGGCCGCGCCCCGCGAGGCGGCCGGCCAGGTGGGCTGCGGCCTCTACGGCGTCACCGCCGACGGCAGACTGCTGCGGCGCGAGCGCGACGGCTGGCTCGACCTGTGCCCCGCGCCGCGGGACGCCGTCGGCCTCGCCGTCGCCGACTGCGCCTTCCACCTCCTGACCGCGGACGGCGACCTGTGGAGGAGTTCCTTCGCCACGCCGGACCACTGGGAGCGCGATGCCGTCGCGCCGGGCGAGCGGCCCCTGCGCCGCCTCGCCGCGGCCAACGGCAGGCTGTTCGCCCTGGACGCCGCGGGCGCACTGCTCGCCCGCCTGCCCACCGACCCGCACTGGACGCCGCTCGCCGGGACCTCCGGCGTCCGCGCCCTCACCGCGCACGCCGGCTGGCTGGTCACGGCGGGCGACGACGAACTCCTGCGCCGCGGGAAGGTCGCCTCGTTCGCGGGTGCCGGCCGTGCCACAGTGGAGGCATGTGCGGCCGTTACGTCTCCACCCGTAGTCCTCAGGAACTGACCCGGATCTTCGACGTGGTGGAATGGCGCCCCGAGGAGACCCTGGAACAGAACTGGAACGTCGCCCCCACGGACGAGGTCTACGCCGTCCTCGAACGCGCCCCGCGCGGCGAGGACGAGGGGGCGCCGGTGCGCAGGGAACTGCGAACGCCGCGCTGGGGCCTGGTGCCCTCCTGGGCGAAGGATCCGAAGATCGGCTCCCGGATGATCAACGCCCGGGTGGAGACGGTGCACGACAAGCCGGCCTTCCGCCGCGCCTTCGCCCGCCGCCGTTGCCTGCTGCCGGCGGACGGCTTCTACGAGTGGGAGCAGGTGAAGGACGAGGCCACCGGCAGGACGCGCAAGCAGCCGTACTTCATCCACCCCGCCGACGGCGAGGTCATGGCCCTCGCCGGTCTGTACGAGTACTGGCGCAACCCGGAGGTCAAGGACGGGGACGACCCCGCCGCCTGGCTGCTGACCTGCACCGTCATCACGACCGAGGCCACCGACGAGGCGGGCCGCGTCCACCCCCGTATGCCGCTCGCCCTCGCCGCCGACCACTACGAGGACTGGCTGGACCCGCGCCACGAGGACCCCGACCACCTCCGCGCCCTGCTCACCCGCCCCGCGGACGGCCGGCTCGACGCCCGGCCCGTCTCCCCGGCCGTCAACAACACGCGCAGCAACGGGCCGCAGCTCCTCGACCCGGTGGGCTGAGGCCGGGCGCATGTCGCCGACGTCTATTGACAAACGATAGGTACCCGCCGATATTCGATACCTGACGTGATCGACGGAGAGGCGGCGGGATGAGGACGGCGGTACCGGTGGCGATCAGCCTGATCGGGCTGGCCCTGATGACCTTCATGATCGTCACGGAGAGCGAACCCGGGGCGCTGCCCCTCGCCCTGGTCGCCCTGGGCGCGGCCTGGTTCGGCCTCGCCCGCCTGAGGGGCCGTCCCTCCAGCGGCGGCTGACCGGCGCGGGCGGGTACCGCCCTCGGCGGCGGTTCGCCTCTCGCCACTCCCCGGGATTCCACGTCACGGGCGTGCCTCCAGCAGGGGCCGAACGCGAGGGGCAGGCCGGCGCCTGAGTACCCGCGCACCGGCAGTTGAGTATCCGTACGAGGGCGCCGCGGACGCCTTCCGGCGTTGGATCGGGTCATGGACATCGACACCCACCTTCGGACGCCCCCGGCCGGGCCCGCCGCACGACCCGACCGCTCGCGGTCCTGTTCCGTTCTCGTCGCCGTTCTCTTCGCGCCGGCTGCCCTGGCCGCCGGTGTGCTGACCCTGACGTCCGAGCGCGCTGCGCGCTGTCTGACCTACGGGGAGGGATGCTCTCCGGCCCTGCCCGACCAGCTCTTCCCCTGGAGCCTCGGCCTCGCTGCGACGGCCTGTCTCGTCGCCCTGGCGGCGCCGGTCGCACAGCTGAGGCGTGGAGCGCTCGCCGTGCAGGTCGTCGCGGAGTGCGCGGCGCTGCTTGCGATCCTCAGCCACGCGTGACGCCGCGTCGTCCAGGGGAGCAGCGGGTGCCGGCGGTTTCGAGGGAGGCTCGAGGGCGGCTGCGGGGGAGGGGGTGAGCCTGGTGCCCGTCCGGAAGGCCGGTTCCGTCCTGCGACGAAGGGCTCCCCATGCGCACCTCAGAGGTTCGACCGATCGCGAGTCGCGGCGCGCTGGCCGTGCGGGCCGCCCACGCGCTGGCCGCGTCCGCCGACATCGAGACGCTCCAGCGGATCCTGGGCCTCGACCACGACGAGCCCGGGCCCGCCGTCGAGCAGTCCCGCCGTGGGCCCGCCGCCGGCGGGCGGCCCGCCGTACGGGGCGACGTGGCCGCCTGACCCGGCCGGGTCTGCCGGGTGTCCTCGGCGCCGGGCCGGTGGTTCGTGGACCGTCGCGCGTGCCCGGGACGGCCGTCATGCCTGGCACGTGGGCCTCTCTATAGTGGCCGTATGAGCCGTTGGAACGACCTGACCGGTGGGACGTCCGGAGAGGACTACGCCGCACGGTTCGCGGCGCTGGCGCGCAGCGGGAAGGACATGCACGGCGAGGCGCGGTTCTGCGCCGCGCTGGTGCCGCCCGGGGCCCGGGTGCTGGACGCGGGGTGCGGCACGGGCCGTGTCATGATCCGGCTCGCCGAGCTCGGGTACGACTGCGTCGGCGTGGACCTCGACGCCTCGATGCTGGCGGTGGCGAGACAGCAGGCGCCGCAACTGCCCTGGTTCCAGGCCGACCTGGCCGAACTCGACGCCGAGGCCCTCGGCGGCGCCGAGGACTTCGACCTCGTGGTGGTCGCGGGCAACGTCTTCCAGCTGGTCGCCGACGGCACCGTCGCGACGGTGGTCCGGCGCCTGACCGCGGTGCTGCGGCCGGGCGGTCTGCTGGTCTCCGGCTTCGGCCTGGACGAGGCCCACCTGCCGGTCTCGCCCACCCTCACCCTGAGCCAGTACGACGGCCACTGCGAGTCCGCGGGCCTCGCCCTCGTCGACCGCTTCGCCACCTGGGACGCCGACCCCTATGACGGTGGCGGCTACGCCGTCTCCGTCCACCACCGCTGACGCGGTCGGGGCCCGTGGGGGAGGGAGAGCGGGAGCGCCGGGAGGGCGTCCTGCGCCTGCCCGAGGGGTCCTGGTGGGACTGGGACGTCATCGCCTGGGACTCCGGTCAGTTCCGGCTCGCGGCGGGGTGGGACCTCACGTACCACCACGGACTGGAACTGGTCTTCGGCGACCCCGCCTTCGTGAGCTGCCCGGCCGGCTTCCACGACCCGGTCTTCCGCGCCCCGACGGACGAGGAGCGCGCGGGCGTCGCCCGGCGGCTCGGCGAGGAGCCGCCCGTGCTCGTCGCGTTCGACGCCGACGCGGGCGGACGGGACTTGTTCCCCTGCCTCGTCGCCGCCGAGCGGCTGGAGATCGTGCACGGCACCGTACTGCGGTACTGGCGCGACGACCTGGCCCCGGGCCAGCGCCTCGCGCCGTGGGTGAGGCCGCCGTCGGGCCGATGACCCGGTGCTCACCGTGGCGAAGGGCTGCCCCGCCGCTCCCGCAGGACCGCCACGGCGCGCTCGCACCAGTCGCGGTTGCCCTCCTCGAAGGCGAGGCCGCGCAGACAGGTCAGGTACGGGCCGATCCGGTCGCCGTGGCGCAGGAACTCCTCCTCGGTGCGGTCGCCGCGGATGGCGCGCAGCAGCTTCCCGAAGAGGTCGACCTTGGCGCGGGCGAACGCGGCCCGCTCCTCGAGCCGCGTGATCAGCGCGGCGGTGTCCACCCGGTCCGCCGCCTGGACCTGGACGAGCAGGTCGTCGCGGATGAAGGAGGGTTTCGTGGAGACCGCGGTGAACGCCTCGAGTTCCGTCAGCCCGGCCTCCGTCACCTCGAACAGGCGCTTGTTGGGCCGGCTCTCCTGCACGACCTCCCGGCCCCGGACCAACCCGTCCCGCTCCAGCCTGCCCAGCTCGGCGTAGAGCTGCTGGGGCTGGGCGTACCAGAAGTTGGCGACGCCCAGGTCGAAGGCCTTGGCCAGCTGGTAGCCGCTGAGCTCCCCTTCGAGCAGTGCCGCCAGCACCGCGTGCCGCAGCGCCATCTCCCCGCCTCCTCGTCTTCTCGCCCGCCTCTGTCACCGAGGCAGATCCTATGGTAGTCATGAATCTGACTAATCATATCCATGACTATGGAAGGTGAGTACACGCCATGAACACCGCCGACCGCTTCCGCACCGCCGTGGACAGCCGTGACCTCGCGGCCATCGAGGAGCTCTTCACCGAGGACATCCGCCTGTACAGCCCGGTGAAGTTCACGCCCTTCGAGGGCAGGCCCATGGTCATGGGCCTCTTCGGGGTCCTGCTGCGCACCTTCGGGAACTTCCGCTACGTCGGCGACACCGCCGGCACCGTACAGACCGCCGACGGATCCGCCACCGACTCCGCGGTACTGGTTTTCCGTGCCGAGGTCGACGGCAAGGAGATCCACGGCATCGACCTGCTGCACTTCGACGACGACGGCCGGATCAAGGAGTTCACCGTCATGGTCCGCCCGGCCTCCGCGGTGCGGGCCCTCGGCGAGGCGGTCCTCGCCGGCCTCGTCGCCGACGGCCTCGTCCAGGCCTGACCCGACGCCGGGCTCCCGGCAACACCCGCGGGGTCGCCGGTCCGCGCCCCGATCAGGTCGCGGGGTTCGGTACCGGGCGTTCCCTCACGCGCTCCTCGTACCGCGAGGGCGCGTCCAGGATCCACGACCAGGCGGCACGGTCCTCGACGGGGCCGACCAGGGCGGCGCCGGTGACACCTCGCGGATCGTCGCGCTCGGCCGGCCCGAAGGCGGCCCAGATCCGCGTCAGCTGGTCGGCGTCGCCCAGGAGTTCGGCGAGGGCGTCGGCGACGGCGGATTCGCGGTGCGCGCTCTGCGCCAGGCGGTACGCGGTCGACGGGCGGAGCGAGACGTCGGCGTCCCTGGCGAGCCGGAGCCGTGCGTTCGCCGCTGCTGCTGACGGCCTTCCTCGCGGTGGGCGGCGGCGCGCCGCGACTGGCCTGCGGGTACCTGGTGTTCGCCTCGGTGGTGAGCGTGCCGGCGACCTGGCGCATCCGCGGCACGGACCTGCACCTGACCACCGGGGCGAAGCCGGCGGCCTGTGCGCCGGCTGCGGGCGGTCCGGAGGCAGGCGGTACCGAGGCGGGCGGCCCGGGGGCGGGCGGTCAGGATGAGCGCGTCCGGCTCGTTGCGGGCTCGTGAAGCCGTCCCGTGATTCCTTGACCGGCCGCGGCCGCCTGACCATGCTCGAACCATGACCGCGACGACCTTCCTCGTGACGCGGCGCCACGTCGACCTGGGGCGCCTCGCCTCGGCGGCGTGTCCGGAGAGCTGACGCCGACCCTTCCGCGCACGCGCGCCGCTCGCTTGGCCCGCGCCCTCGCGCGGCCCGAGCCGCCGTGCGCGTGCGCCCCTCCCTTCCTCTCGGCCTCGTCAGGCCGGTGCGCCCCCCGTTCGGGGCCGCACCCTCCTGTCCGCATGCCCTGCCCGCGCCGCTCGGCGGAGGGCCGGGCCGGCCGGCTTCCCGTGAAAGGAACACCATGACCTCCACCACCGACGTCGCCCCCGCGACCGGCGCCGCCCAGGCCCCCACCACCCGCGCCGAGGCGGACGCCGCCGTCACCGTCGAGAAGGTCGGCGGCCGCATCGGCGCCGTGATCTCCGGGGTCCGCCTCGGCGGCGACCTCGACCGGGCGACCGTGGCCGCGATCCGCGCCGCGGTCCTCGAGCACAAGGTCGTCTTCCTCCGCGACCAGCACCACCTCGACGCCGCCGGTCACGAGGCGTTCGGGCGGCTGCTCGGCGAACTCGTCGCGCACCCCACCGTGCCCTCGGTGGACGGCCGTTACGCCCTCGGCATCGACAACGACCACGGCGGCCGGGCGAACCAGTGGCACACCGACGTGACCTTCGTGCCCGCCTACCCCGCCTTCTCCATCCTCCGCGCCGAGGTGATCCCGCCCTACGGCGGCAACACCCTCTGGGCGAACACGGCGGCCGCCTACGCCGAACTCCCGGAGCCCCTGCGGCTGCTGGCCGACAACCTGCGCGGGCTGCACACCAACGACTACGACTACGCCGCCGTCCGGCCGGGCGCCGTGTCCGCCGAACTGCTCCAGCACCGCGAGGTCTTCACCTCGGTCGCCTTCCGCACCGAGCACCCCGTGGTGCGCCTGCACCCCGAGACCGGCGAACGCACGCTGGTCCTGGGCAACTTCCTGCAGCGGTTCGCCGGGCTCGACGGCCGTGACTCGCGCGCCCTGTTCACCGTCCTCCAGTCGCACGTCGAGCGCCCGGAGAACACCGTGCGCTGGCAGTGGCGCGCGGGCGACGTCGCCATCTGGGACAACCGGGCCACCCAGCACTACGGCGTGGACGACTCCCACGACCACGAGCGCACCCTGCGCCGGGTCACGGTCGACGGGGACGTGCCGATCGGGGTGGACGGCCGCCGCTCGGTGCTGCTCGCCCCGGAGTCCGTGCCCGAGCCCGAGTACGGCATCGCGTCCGGCGCCTCCACCGACGGGGTGCTCGCCGAGGCCTGACATCCACGCCTGAGGGCCGACCCCGCCCTGGGGGCCAGCCTCCGCCCTGAGGGCCCCCGCTCCCGGGGGCCCACCGCCCGCTCCCGGGCCCACCGCCCGCTCCCGGGGCCGACGCCCCCGCCCCGAGGGTCGACGTCCGCTGCTCCGCCCACGACGCGGGGGCAGCGGGCGTCGGCCACCCCGGCCCGGAGGACGGAGCGGCGGAGGGCGCGGGCATGCTGATCATCGTGAACGACGACACCTCCGCTGCCCGGCGCGTCCTCGTGGTGGACCCCGCACCCGGCGAACAGGCGCTCACCGAGCTGACCGCCCTGGCCGGTCTCGGCCTCGTGCCGACGGTCAACGTCCGCAGGGTGCACGACGCGGCACTTCGCGCCCGCATCGCCGCCGCGTGGGACACGGTGGACTTCGACGGCTTCGACGAGCGGGAACTGGGCCGGCGCCTGGAGGACGAGGGCGAGGGCTACGAGGTGCTGAAGTGCCGGGCGGGCATCCCGCTCACGCGCGCCGTGCTGGAGCAGGCCACGGGGGAGCGCCTCCGGCGGCGCCTCGTGCTGGCCGGCCGCGCCGCGACGGGCTCCGACACCTTCGACCACCGGGCGGCCCGTGACCTCGGGGTCGCGATCCGCACCACCCCCGGCGCCAACGCGTCGGCGGTGGCCGAGCTGACCGTGGCGCTCATGCTCGACGCGCTGCGCGCGGTCTCCCGGCGCGACCGGGAGCTCCGTGCCGGTGCGTGGGGCGACGCCACGACGGGTCTGCCGGCCCCCGGCCTGTCCGACGCCCGGGTCGGGCTGGTGGGGACCGGCGCCGTCTCCCGCCGGGTGGCCGACCTGGTGCGTGCCTTCGGCGGCGAGGTCCTGGTCCTCGGATCGCCGCGCTTCACCCCGGACCGGGCCGCGGGGTGGCCCGGCCAGCGGGTGGAGTCCCTGGCCGAACTGCTGGCCGCCTGCGACGTGATCTCGGTGCACGTTCCGGCGACCCCGGAGACCGCAGGACTCGTCGGGGAGGCCGAACTGCGGGCCATGCGGCCCGGCTCCGTCCTGGTCAACACCAGCAGGGCCGCCGTGGTCGACGAGGACGCCCTCGACCGCGTGCTGCGGGACCCCGCCGCCGGACCCGCCCGGGCCGCGGTCGATGTCTTCACGCGCGAGGGCGCCCGCTTCTCCTCGCCGCTGACCAGCAACCCGCACTGCACCCTCTCGCCCCACGCGGCCGGCATGACCCGATCAGCGACGCGGGAAGCCTCGACCCGCCTGGTGGACGAGTTCGCCCGCTTCCTGACCGGCGGCGCGCAGCGGGGGACCACGGGGGAAAACGGCCGGGCGGGGTAACGGGAGGTCCATGGGTGACATCCTCGTGGGCACGTGCTCCTGGACCGACCGGGCGCTGGTCGGCAGCGGCTGGTATCCGGCGGGACGACGGGACGCCGAGGGGAGACTGCGGCACTACGCCGAGCAGTTCCCGGTCGTGGAGGTCGACTCGGCGTACTACGCCCTGCCGAGCGAGCGCAACAGCCGCCTCTGGGTGGAGCGGACGCCCGACGGCTTCGTGTTCGACGTGAAGGCGTTCTCCCTGCTGACCGGACACCCCACACGCGGTGCCGTGATGCCGCCCGGGCTGCCGGCGGACGCCCGCGACCCGGACGTCCTGGACGAGGTGTGGGCACGCTTCACCGCGGGCGTCGCCCCGCTGCGGGAGGTCGGGCGGCTGGGGAGCGTGCTCTTCCAGTTCCCGCCGTGGTTCCGGCCCGGCACGCGGGCCGAGACCTTCCTGGCGGACACCGCCCGGCGCACGCACGGCTGGCCCGTCGCCGTGGAGTTCCGGCACCCGCAGTGGTGGTGCGAGGACCAGGCCGGCCGGACCCGCGCGCTGCTCGCCCGGCACGGCATGGCGGCGGTGGCCGTCGACATGACGCAGACGCTGCCGTCCTCGATACCCCCGGTCACGCCCGTGACCTCGCCGCGTCTGTCCGTCGTGCGGTTCCACGGCCGCAGTCCCGCCTGGGGCTCCGGCAGCAAGGAGGACCGGTTCCGGCACACCTACGACGAGGCCGAACTCGCCGAGTGGACACCCCGGTTGCTCGACCTGGCCGGGCAGGTGGAGCAGCTGCACGTGCTGTTCAACAACTGCTGCGCCGACGCGGCCGTGCGGGCCGCCGAAACCATGACCCGCCTCCTGGGCCCCGCGGCGACCGGTCCCGCGAACGCCGGTTCAGCGGCCGCCGGTTCCGTGGGCGCCCGGACAGGTGACCGGGCGGACCGGTGAGTCGCCGGACCGGTGACCGGTGACCGGTGACCGGAGGGTCGGGCGGGGAGGGTCATGACGGGGCCGCCCGGCCTTCGCGCAGTTCGTCCAGCAGGGCCGGGTTGACGATCGTGACCACCGCCTCGACGTCGGCCCGGTCCACCGCCGCCCACAGGACCTCGCGCGCCGCCCGGTACTTCGCGCCCAGGCGGGCGCGCGCCTCCTCCGGGAGCGCGGCCGCGCGGTCGGCGCGGCTGTTGTGGGCGTTGTCGGCGATCTTCACCAGCGTGGCCTCCCGGTTCCCTGTGATGCGGCGGATCTTCTCCTCGTACGGGACGCCCGGCTGATTGGTCACCGCCTCGACGAGCCCGACCACGTCGTCCGGAACGCCCGCCGCCCGCAGCCCCTCCGCGGTCCAGGCGGTGTCCTCCACCACGTCGTGCAGCAGCCCCGCCATCACCAGCCGGTCCCCGAACGGCACGAGCCCGGCGGCGACCGCCCGGACGTGCTCGACGTACGGCACGCCGACCTTGTCGACCTGCCCGGCGTGCGCGGCGGACGCCAGCGCCTCGACCTCTTCGACGGTCCTCATCGGGCTTCCTTCCTGACGGGCCGGGCGCAGCCGACCGACGCTGAACGGGCCCGGCCGAGCCACCGACCCTGAACGGGCCCGGCGGAGGTGACCGGGCGGGCCGGTGCGAGGGCTCCGATTGTCGCGGACGCCACCGCGTCGCCACGAGACGGGGCGCGCACCCACCCCGTCGTGACCGCAACAGCCACCCGTGGCTCGCGCCCGGTGCCGCGTCGGGTGAGGCTGGGGGCGGGAGGTGATCCGCATGGGTGCGGAAGACAGCGGACCGGCCGAGGCGCCCGCCTCCGCCGTCGAGGGCCTCCGGGCCGTCCTGCGGGGCGAACTGCTCCAACCGGACGACCCCGGGTACGCGGCGGCCACACGGCTGTGGAACGGCTCGATCCGACGGCGGCCGGCCCTGGTCGCGCGGTGCGCAGGCGAGGCGGATGTCGTGGCGGCGGTCGGTTTCGCCCGTGACCACCGCCTCCCGCTCTCGGTGCGCGGCGGCGGCCACGGCGTGGCGGGGTACGCCCTGTGCGACGGCGGTCTGGTCGTCGACCTGTCCGGGATGACCACCGTCGAGGTCGACCCCGACGCGCGGTTCGTGCGCGCGCAGGGCGGCTGCACTTTGGGCCACGTCGACCGGGCGACCCAGCGGCACGGCCTGGCCGTGCCGCTCGGCGTGGTGTCGCAGACCGGTGTCGCGGGCCTGACGCTGTCCGGCGGCATGGGGTGGCTGCGCCGCGCCCACGGCCTGAGCTGCGACGCGCTGATGTCCGCGACGGTGGTCACCGCCGACGGCGAGGTCCGCGAGGCCGACTCGGAGCGCCATCCGGACCTGTTCTGGGCGATCCGCGGCGGCGGGGGGAACTTCGGCGTCGTCACCTCGTTCACGTACCGGCTCCACCCGGTCGGGCCGGAGGTGTACTTCTGCAACGTGTACTACCCGGCACGGTACGCCCGGGACGTGCTGCGCCACGTCGAGAGCCTGGTGTCCGAGCCCGGGGAGAGGACGGCCCCGCTCGCCGTGTTCGGCCGGGTCCCGGCGGACGAGGCGCTTCCCGCACACATCCACGGGGAACCGTTCGTCGCCGTGCTCGCGCTCTTCCCCGGCGGAGCCGAGGAGGGGGAGAGGGCACTGCGGCCGCTGCGGGAGATCGCCGAACCGCTGTTCGACCTGAGTGGCGTCACGACCTACCTCGACGTTCAGTCCCTGCTGGACGAGGAGTATCCCGACGGGAACCACTACTACTGGAAGTCCGTGAGCCTGCCCGGCCTCACCGACGAGCTGATCGACCGGCTCGCCGCGCTCGCCGAGCGTGCCCCGTCACCGGCGTCGACGGTGGACCTCTGGTTCCAGGGCGGCGCGATGGCGCGGGCCCCGTGGGAGGGGACCGCCTTCACCGGGCGGGGGGACGCCCATCTCGTCGGCATCGAGGGCAACTGGTCGGAGGCGGCCGACTCGGAGCGGAACATCGGCTGGGTGCGGGAGACCTTCGCCGCCCTGCGGGCCTTCTCCTCCGGCGGCATCTACCTCAACTTCCCCGGTTTCCTCGAGGAGGGCGAGCAGTTGGTCCAGGAGAGTTTCGGGCCGCAGTACGAACGGCTGACGGCGGTCAAGGCGACCTACGACCCCGGCAACCTCTTCCGGCTCAACGCCAACATCACGCCCCGGCAGGAATGAGCGGCCAGGGGGGAACTGCGGCGTCGAAGCCGCGCGGAGATGAAGCCTGCCGCGGGCTCCGCCCTTTGGCAGGAGCCCGCGGCAGGAGTCGTCGGCGCGCGGGACCGATCAGGAAGTGGCCCGCACGGGTGTCGCCGGCTCGCTCGCCCTGGCGGTCGGCGTCCCACGGCGCAGGACGTTCTCCAGCGCGAAGGCTCCGGGGCCGATGAAGGCGATCAGCAGGAACGCCCAGCAGAACATGGCGGAGGCCTCACCGCCGTTCACAAGGGGGAACAGTCCGTTCGACTGATGGACGCTGAAGTAGGCGTAGGCCATGGAGCCGGAGGAGATCACGGCTGCCGTGCGGGTGAACAGGCCCAGGGCGACCAGGGATCCGCCGACGAGTTGGATGACGGCGGCCCACCAGCCGGGCCATGCCAGCGTGGGCACGGTGCCGCCGCCGTGGGCGCCGCCGAGAACACCGAAGAGGGAGGCCGCCCCGTGGCAGGCGAAGAAGAAGCCGGTCACCGCACGGAATGCGCCATGTACCACAGGGGTCGCGGTGCGTAACAGCTCCGGGGAATCGTTCGGCGGCACGCTCATGACTTACTCCTCGTGGGGGGTTTGGAGAAGTTTACATTTTGACGATCTTGAATCGATCGTTCGTTCAACCCTCGAACGCAGAATAGCGATTCGACTCAGCCGCGCCCACGTTCCCCGCCCGCCATTCCTTCCGGCACTCCTTGGGTACGGGCGGGACCCCTGAGTCGGTGAACTCGCCCGGTGATCGGCGTCCAGACGAAATCGGCGTACCGGCGTGGTGAAGGTACGTCACCCACCCGACACGTGCGAGAACGCGCGGGCGCAGCGGCGGCGATCCGGCACGCGTCGCCGCTGGTCACAGCGCGGTCCGCGCCGCCGCGGCGGACATCGGCCGCGGTGTCCCGCACGCCGGGCCCGCCGGGCGCGTCCGGATAGCGGTCGTGCCTTCGCGCCGCCGGGAGCGGCATTCCGGCCCCGCGGACGAGGCGGGCCGGACGATCCGCTCGCATTCCGCCCCGGCGGTCCCGCTCCCCGCATTCCGTGCCCCGACTTCCCCCGGGAACGCGGTTGCACCCGCCGTCCCTTCGCGGACAAGGTGAGGCGGAGGCAGGAAAGGATCCGGCCTTCGCGAGGAGTTGGCCGTGCACCCTTCCGATGCCGGAACCGTCAGGGAGATCACCGTCGCGGACGACGGGGCCGGGCCCTACGGCATCACCTCCGGACCCGACGGCGCGTTGTGGCTCACCCTGGTGCACGGCGGCCGCATCGCGCGTCTGACCCTCGACGGCGCACTCGAGGAATTCCCGCTGGACTCCGCCACCTGCCGCCCCATGGTCATCGCCCCCGGGCCCGACGGGGCACTGTGGTTCACCCGGTCCCAGGACCACCGGATCGGCCGCGTCACCCCGGACGGCGACATGCGGTCCTTCCCCGTACCGACAGCGGGAAGCGGCCCCTTCGGCATCACCGCCGGCCCGGACGGCGCGATGTGGTTCACCGAGATGAACTCCGACCGGATCGGCCGTGTCACCGGCGAAGGACGGATCACCGAGTTCGCGCTTCCCCGCACGGGCGGCTTCCCCTCGGGCATCACCGCGGGCCCCGACGGAGCGCTGTGGTTCACCCTCAACCAGGCGGACGCGATCGGCCGCGTCACCGTCGACGGGTACGTCGAGACGTACCCGCTCCCCACCACCGGGGCCGCACCCGTGGGCATCACCAGCGACGGTGCGGCCCTGTGGTTCGTCGAGATCGGGGCCGGCCGGATCGGCAGGATCACGGTGGACGGCGTCGTCCAGGAGTTCCCGCTCCCCGACCGCACGGCCAAGCCCCACGCCGTCGTCGCGGCCTCCACCGGGGACTGCTGGTTCACCGAGTGGGGAGCCAACCGCATCGGCCGCATCACCGGCAGCGGGGAGATCACCGAGTACGCCCTGCCCTCGCCGGCGTCCGAACCGCACGGGATCACCCTGGGGCCGGACGGCGCGGTGTGGGCGGCCCTGGAGACGGGTGCGGTCGCACGGGTGCAGCCGTAGCCCCCGAGGGAGGGCCGCCCGGGCCCGGGGGAAGGCGACCCGGCGGGCCCAACCGCACTGCCGATGGCTCGCGTTGACGCGCGCGCCCAAGTTCGAAACCCTCCATGTCGCTGCGCCTGCGCTGGTGACCGGTCGGAGACGCAGCCCTGACCCAGCCGCCCCCGGATCACCTTGGACCGCTCATGAGCACCCACCCGTCCCCGTACCAGCAGCCGCCCCACGGCTTCGGGCCGCCGATGTACCCCCCGCCGCCTCCGCCCTCTTTGCCGCCCGGTCCGCCTCCGGAGATGCTGGGCAACCAGGGCGCGCGGCTCGCCGCACGGTTCCTGGACGGGGTGTTCATGCTCCTCGCGGGGCTGCTGGTGGCCGGCGTCGTCACCGTCCTCCAGAACGTGCTGGAGGCTCCGGAGCCGGTCGAGGTGCTCATCGGCTTCGTGGGCTACGGACTGCTCGGTCTGGCCCTCCTCTGCTACGAGCCCGTCATGATCTGGGAGAGGGGCGCCACCTACGGGAAGCGGATCTGCGGCCTGCGCGTCGCCCGGGTCGGCGACGGGGAGGATTTGTCCTTCGGGCGAGCGTGGCTGCGCTGGTTCATGAGTTTCTTCATGGGGTTCGTCCCCTTCCTGGGCCTCCTCGACGGGTTGTGGTGCCTGTGGGACAAGCCGTTCCAGCAGTGCCTGCACGACAAGGCGGCGGACAGCGTCGTCCTGACCACCAAGCTCGCGGGTGAGTGAACCGGTCAAGAAGACGGTCGGTGCGTGACGGGTCCCCCGGGTCCGCGCGGTGAGTGATCCACGGGCCCGATGGGCTCGTCGCCAGTTCAGTCGGTGTGAGGGGGTGTTGCGGAGCACGGGAGACGCGGTGGAAATCTGGGCCTAGACCGGTTCACCCGCGGGCGTTAGGTTGAGCGCGCTGCTCAAGTGCCAGGCACGCACGCCCTGCCGAAGGAGTCCGCCCATGATGGAACTCGTCCAGCTCGCCGACGGCTGGAGCCTCGACCACGACGGGAATCCGCTGCCCGCCCAGGTGCCCGGCTGCGTCCACACCGATCTGCTCGCTGCCGGGCTGATCCCGGACCCCTACCTGGGTCTCGGCGAGCACGAGGTGGCCTGGGTGGGCCGCCGGGCATGGACGTACACCCGTGAACTGGCGCCCGCCGACACGGCGTCGGACCCGTCGTACGAGCGCACCGACCTGGTCTTCGACGGCCTGGACACCGCCGCCGTGATCACCCTGGACGGCCAGGAGCTCGGCCGGACCCGGAACATGCACCGGAGCCACCGGTTCGACGTCACGGGCCGCGACGGCCTGCTGCGGGTGGAGTTCGCCTCCGCCTACGACGAGGCCGCCGCCGTCCGCGCGGTGACGGGAGAGCGGCCGAACGTCTACCCGGAGCCCTTCCAGTACATCCGCAAGATGGCGTGCAGCTTCGGCTGGGACTGGGGACCGACCCTGGTCACCGCCGGGATCTGGCGGCCGGTCCGGCTGGAGCGGTGGTCGACGGCCCGCCTGGCCCGCGTGCGGCCGCTGGTCACGGTCCGCGACGGTGCGGGCAGGGTGGAGCTGCACGTCGACGTGGAACGCACCGAGCGGGGCGCGCACCGCCGCCTCGAGGTACGGGCCGAGGCCGGCGGCGTCAGGGCGAGCTCCACCGTGGAGGGGAACACCGCCGTGCTCACCCTCGAGCTGCCCGACGTCGAGCTCTGGTGGCCGCGCGGATACGGCGAACAGCCCCTGTACGACCTGGACGTGACCCTGGTGGACCAGGACACCGCCGAGGGCGGGCGGCTCGACGCCTGGTCGCGCCGGATCGGCTTCCGCGACATCGTGCTGGACCGGGCGCCCGACGAGCACGGCACCCGCTTCACCTTCGTGGTGAACGGCGTCCCCGTCTTCGTCCGCGGCGTCAACTGGATCCCCGACGACGCCTTCCCCTCCCGGGTCACCCCCGAGCGCTACCGCGCCAGACTGCGGCAGGCGGCGGACGCCAACATCGACCTGGTGCGCATCTGGGGCGGCGGCATCTACGAGGACGACGCCTTCTACGAGGCATGCGACGAGATGGGCCTGATGGTCTGGCAGGACTTCCTCTTCGCCTGCGCCGCCTACCCGGAGGAGCAGCCCCTGCGCGGGGAGGTGGAGGCCGAGGCCCGCGACAACGTCGTGCGGCTGATGTCCCACCCGAGCCTGGTGCTGTGGAACGGCAACAACGAGAACCTGTGGGGCTTCCGCGACTGGGGCTGGGAGCCCGAGCTCGACGGCGACTCCTGGGGCGGCGGGTACTACCTCGACCTGCTGCCGCGGATCGCCGCCGAACTGGACCCCACCCGCGCCTACTCGGCCGGCAGCCCCTGGTCCGGCTCCTGGGACCACCACCCCAACGAGCCCGCGCACGGCACCCATCACTCCTGGGAGGTGTGGAACCGCCGGGACTACGCCGAGTACCGCGACTCGGTGCCACGCTTCGTGGCCGAGTTCGGCTGGCAGGCGCCGCCCACGCTGGCGACGCTGCGGCGCGCGCTGCCGGGGGAGACCCTCGCCCCCGACTCGCCGGGGATGCTGCACCACCAGAAGGCCGAGGACGGCAACGGGAAACTGGAACGGGGCCTGGCACACCACTTCACCCCGCCCAAGGGGGACTTCGACCGCTGGCACTACCTCACGCAGGTCGTCCAGGCCCGCGCGGTGTCGGCCGGCATCGAGCACTGGCGGTCGCACTGGCCGGTGTGCGCCGGCGCCGTCGTGTGGCAGCTCAACGACTGCTGGCCGGTCACCTCGTGGGCCGCGGTGGACGGCGACGGCCGCCTCAAGCCGCTCCACCACGAACTGCGCCGGGTCTACGCGGACCGCCTGCTGACCCTCCAGCCGGGGCAGCCGGGGCAGCCGGGGCAGCCGGGGCAGCCGGACGGATCGGACGGGCCAGCCGGATCGGACGGGCCAGCCGGATCGGACGGGCCGGTCGGGGCGGACGGTCGAGAGGTGCCCGTGCTCGCCGTGGTCAACCAGGGCGCCGACCCCTGGAACGCCTCGGTGACCCTGCGCCGGATGCGGGCGGACGGCACGACGGTGGCGGAACGGACCCTCGACCTGGCCGTCGCCCCGCGCGAGGCCGTCCGGCTGCCCGTGCCCCTCGACCTGGCCCCCGACCCCGCGTCCGCCGACGAACTGCTCGTCGCCGACGCGGCCGCGGGCGGCGAGGCCGGCGCGGAGATCCTGCGCGCCGTCCACCTCCCCGTCCCGGACAAGGATTTCGCCTACCCCGCGCCCCGCTTCGACATCGCGGTGGAGGAGGCGCCGGACGGTGGCGGTAATGTCGAGGTCGTGGTGACTGCACACACTCTGGTACGAGACCTTCTCCTGCAGGCCGACCGGCTCGGACCGGACGCGGTCTGCGACACCGGGCTGCGCACCCTGCTCCCCGGCGAGCACGTCCGCCTCCGGGTGGACTCCGCCGCCGGGGCCGGCCTCGACGCCGTGCGCGCGGCCCTCTTCTGCGTGGAACCCGCGTGAGCACACCGGCCCCACCAGGACGCGTCACCATCAAGGACGTCGCCGCGGCCGCCGGCGTGTCCAAGGGCGCCGTCTCGCTGGCGTTCAACAACAAGCCGGGCGTGTCCGAGGCGACCCGGGAGCGCATCTTCGCGGCCGCGCGGCGCCTGGGCTGGGCGCCCAACTCGGCTGCCCGCAGCCTGTCGCGGCAGTCGGTCGACACCGTCGGGCTGGCCCTGTGCCGGCCGGCCCGGCTCCTCGGCCTCGAGCCGTTCTACATGGAGTTCATCTCCGGCATCGAGAGCGTGCTCGCCGAGCACGACTGCTCCCTGCTCCTGCGCCTGGTCGGCTCCCTCGAGGAGGAGATCACGCTCCAGGAGCGCTGGTGGCGGGAGCGCCAGGTGGACGGGTCGATCCTGGTCGACTTCCGCCAGGACGACCCGCGTATCGGCCCTCTGCGCCGGCTCGGTCTGCCCGCCGTGGGCGTGGGGCACCCGAGCCTCACCGGAGGGTTCCCGTCGGTGTGGACGGACGACGCCACCGCCGTCGCCGAGGCCGTGCGTTACCTGGCTGCCCTCGGTCACCGGCGCATCGCCCGCGTCGGCGGGCCCGCCGACCTGGGCCACAGCGGCATCCGCGCGCAGGCCTTCGAGCGGACCATGGACGAACTGGGCCTGGGCGGCGGCCGGCACGTCGAGACGGCCTTCTCCGGCGAGGAGGGCGCCCGGGCGACCCGGATGCTGCTCCTTGGGGCGGACCGCCCCACGGCCATCGTCTACGACAACGACATCATGGCCGTGGCCGGTCTCGGCGTCGCCGCGGAGATGGGCGTCTCCGTGCCGGACGACCTGTCCCTGCTCGCCTGGGACGACTCCCAGCTGTGCCGGCTGACGCATCCGACCCTGTCGGCCATGAGCCACGACGTGCACGGGTTCGGGGCGGAGGTGGCGCGGGTCCTGTTCGACGTGCTCGCCGGGCAGGAGGTGCCCTCCCGGCCGGTGGCGACGCCCTCGCTCATGCCGCGCGGCTCGACCGCGCCTCCCCGTCCCTGAGGCGCGGGGGAGGACGAGGCCGCTGAGGGGCGTGGCGGGTGTACCGCCACGCCCCCAGGCATGGTCAGGGCCCCGGCAGCACGCTGCCCGTTGCCGCCGCCCCTCAGAGCCCCGCAGGGACCCGCCCTCGCGCCGCGGCGGCCGCGCCGACGAGCCCCGCGTCCCGGGCCAGCGCGGCAGGCCGTACCTCCAGGTCACGGGTGAAGCCCAGGGCCGCGTAGCGCCGCAGGTGACGCCGCAGCGGTCCGAACAACGTGTCGCCGGCCTGGGCGACGCCTCCGCCGACGACCACCACCTCGATCTCCAGCAAGGTCGCGCTGCCGGCGATGCCGGCGGCCAGCGCACGGGCGGACCGGTCGAAGGCCGCCAGGGCGCGCCCGTCGCCGTGACGCGCCGCCGCGGCGACGTCCGCGGCCGTCGGCTCCGCGCCGTCCAGCGGTCTCCATCCCGCCGCCACCGCGTGACGGGCGATCGCCGGACCACTGGCGTACACCTCGACGCACCCCCGCGAACCACACGGGCAGGGCGGGCCGTCCAGGTCGACCGTGACATGGCCGATGTGCCCGGCGTTCCCCGAAGGGCCCGGGTGCAGACGGCCGTCGAGGACGAACCCCCCGCCCACGCCGGTCGACACCACCATGCACAACGCGTCGGCGACGCCACGGGCGGCCCCGTGCCAGTGCTCGGCCGCCGCCATCGCCACGGCGTCGCCCAGCAGCACCGGCTCGACGCCGTCGGGCAGCGACGGGTGCGCCCGCATCGTCCGCACCAGCGGGAAGCCCCGCCAGGCCGGGATGTTCACCGGACTCACGGTGCCCGAGAGGGTATCGACCGGCCCGGCACAGGCGATGCCGAGTCCGCGCACCGCGCCCCAGGCGGGGTGCGCGGACAGTGCGTCGACGACGGTGTCGACGGCCCGCACCAGCCGGGCCGCCGGCTCACGGGCCGGGGTCGGGGTCTCGGCGCGGTGCAGGACGGCGCCCTCGTCGTCGACCAGGGCGCCCGCGATCTTCGTGCCGCCGATGTCCAGGGCCGCGTACACCCGTGAGCTCCTCCTTCCCTCGGAAGCCGGGACCGGGGCCGGGACCGGGGCTTGGTCCAGCCGGTCGGTGGCCGGGTCGGGGGTCGTGACGGACAACGTTGTCCTCCTTCGCTGGATCGGTCCGACGACATGCCCGGAGGAGGACATGACGGCGGGACGGGCTGAGGTGTGGAGGTCGGTCAGGAGGGCCCTGCCGTCCCGGCGACAGGCTCGGGTCCGGGAGCGGCCACGAAGAGCGTGCCGTCCCCCTCGGCCGTGACCCCTTCGTCGGCGTCGGAGAGGAAGCACGACGCTCCCGGGCCGAGCGGGAGTTCATCGCCGTCGAGCCCGCGCAACAGCGCCTTGCCCTCCGCGCACAGGACGATGCGGGGACCCACCCCGGGGACGAGACGTTCCGGCAGCGCGCCCAACTCCGTTCGGTACAACGCGAATTCCTCGGCGGGGCAGGCGAACACCCGCGTGCGGCCGGACCCCGGAACGGCGACGGAGCACACCACCGGAACCCGCACCGCAGGGTCGGTGACCCGGAGCAGCTCGGGCACGTTCACCTCCTTCGCGGTGAGCCCGGCGCGCAGCACGTTGTCGGAGCTCGCCATCAGCTCCACACCGACCCCGCGGACGTAGGCGTGCAGCCCGCCGGCCGGCATGAACAGGGCCGTTCCCGGCGCGAGCACCCGGTGACACATCAGCAGGGAGGCCACCAGACCGAGATCGGCGGGATGGTGGGCGGACATGCGGACCACCGCGTCGTAGGCCGCCGCGTAGGGTCCCGGCACGCGGGCCCGCCTGCGGCAGGCCTCCACGACGGCGTTCACCAGCGCGGCGCGGTCGTGGCGGGGCCACGTGAGCACGGTGCGCAGGGCCTCGGTGAGCGCGGGGGCGCCGTCACCGGTGCGCAGGACGTCCACCACCGGGCGCAGTCGCGCGAGGCGGAGTTCCTCGAGCGCGGCGGCTCCCTCGCCGCAGTCACGGAAACCCGCGAGCACCTCGAAGTCGGTGAGCGCGTACAGGAGTTCCGGCTTGGGCCAGTCGTCCGCGTAGGTCCCCTGCCCCGCACCGCCGTCCAGCCGGGCGTCGAACCCGGCACGGGCCTGGCGGCGGTCGGGGTGCACCTGAATGGACAGCGGCTGCTCGGCGGCCAGCACCTTCAGCAGGAACGGCAGCCGTCCGCCGAACCGACGGGCGCACACCGTGCCGAGTTCCCGCTCCGGTGCGGTCGCGACGACGGCCTGCAGGGTGGTCGCGGCGCCGTCCCGGGTCAGGCCCGTGGGTCCCGCGGGGTGGGCGCCCATCCACAGTTCCGCCTCCGGTCCTGCGGACGGCTGCTCGCGGCCCTGAAGTCCGGCCAGTGCGTGACGGGAGCCCCACGCATAGGGCTTGATGACGGGTCGTAGTGCATCCACGGTCGGTACCGTAGCCGCCATTCAGGGGCGACCGGAAGACAGTTGAGCGGGTTAACAACTAAACCGGTATACCCATCGAGGATGTCGATGCCGGTGTCGGTAGAGAGGGGTGGGCGTGGACTCGGACCTGCCTTACTCGGCTTGTGTCGTCGGCCCGGCATCGCCTTGGCATGGCCGGACAGGACCTTAGGGCAGGACGTCCGGGTCGACAACAGGTCCGGCAGGCGTGGTGTTGTTCAGTGACCGGTTTAGTTGGCCGCGGCTGCTTTCGTTGTCCATGGTTTCCGAGAATCGCGACGCCGCTATTGACACCACTGAAACAACAGGTGCTGTCATAGGTGTCGACCGACGGGCGACAACGTTGCCGTCGGTCGCGCGTCCGTGCCGGACCCCCCGACCGGCCGACGCGCCCGCACCGAGTTCTCCGACCCCCGAAGGAGCACCATGGCACCGAAGAGCAGAGGCTTACTGCGCACCGTCGCCGGCACGGCGTTCGCCGCCGCAGTCGGTCTGATGATCTCCGTCATCGGCCCCGCCACCGGCGAGGCCGAGGCGGCGCCCAACGGCCTCAGGGTGAGCAACGGGCGAATCCACGAGGCCAACGGCAACCAGTTCGTGATGCGCGGCGTCAACCACGCGCACGCCTGGTATCCGGACCGGACCAGTTCCCTCGCCGACATCGCCGCCAAGGGAGCCAACACCGTCCGCGTGGTGCTCAGCAGCGGCGACCGGTGGACGAAGACCTCGGCCTCCCAGGTGACGTCCATCATCGGCCAGTGCAAGGCGAGCAAGGTCATCTGCGTCCTGGAGGTGCACGACACCACCGGGTACGGCGAGGACGGCGCGGCCACCACCCTCGACCGCGCGGCGGACTACTGGATCGGCATCAAGAGCGCGCTGGACGGCCAGGAGAACTACGTCGTCGTCAACATCGGCAACGAGCCGTGGGGCAACAACAACTACACCGGCTGGACGGACGCCACGAAGCGGGCGATCGCCAAGCTCCGCGGCGTCGGCTTCCGGCACGCGCTGATGGTGGACGCGCCCAACTGGGGCCAGGACTGGTCGAACACGATGCGCGACAACGCCGCCTCGGTCTTCGCCTCCGACCCGGACCGCAACACCGTCTTCTCGATCCACATGTACGGCGTGTACGACACGGCGGCCGAGGTGCAGAGCTACCTGAACACCTTCGTCACCAACAAACTGCCCATCGTCGTCGGCGAGTTCGGCAACCAACACAGTGACGGCAACCCGGACGAGGACGCCATCATGGCGACCGCGCAGTCCCTCGGCATCGGCTACATCGGCTGGTCGTGGAGCGGCAACGGCGGCGGGGTCGAGTACCTCGACATGGTGAGCGGCTTCAACGCCGGATCCCTCACCAGCTGGGGCAGCCGCTTCTTCAACGGCGCCAACGGCGTGGCCGCCACCTCCCGGCGCGCCACCGTCTACGGCTCCGGCACGGGCACGGGCGGCGGCACGGCGCCCAACGGCTACCCCTACTGCGTGAACGGCAGTGCCACCGACCCGGACGGCGACGGCTGGGGCTGGGAGAACTCCCGGTCCTGCGTCGTCCGCGGCGGCCGCGCCGACCACTGAGACCGCCGGGACCGACGCGGCGCCGGCCCCCGCGCTCCCTTCCCCCCGGGAGCCGACGCCGCGTCACCCCGACGAGGACTCCCACCCCTCGTCCACGCACAGCACGCACCACCCCGGCCGGTGCGGACGGCCCGTCAGCACGCGGTGCCTCACGCAGCAGGCGCGCAGGGCCTCCGCCTCGGACGGGAACCAGATGGCGCCCTGACCGGGCGGGGCGACACGGGCGCCGTGCAGGACGAGGGACCGCACCTCGCGCAGCTGCGCCGCCGCCAGGGCGGGCTCGTAGTCCAGTTCCCACCACCGGTGCCCGGCCGCGGCCAGGTCCGTCACCGTCGTGGCGAACACCGTGTTGCGCCTACGCTCGGCTGCCGAATCCCCCCAGGGGACGCCCGCCAGGTCGAACCCGACCGTTCCGAGCCCCGCCATCCCCTGGTCCTGGAGCGCCCACAGCGCCGCGTACCGGTGGTCCCACGGCGTCTCCGCGAGGTCACTGACCGCCAGCATCAGCACCTGGACCAGGACGTCCGTCGACATGTTGGTCAGCCGTAACGTCCGGTCGCCCGCCCTGAACGTGTTCATGCCCCACATCCTGTCGCGTCCCGGTCCCACGGAACCCCCGGGTCGCCCGCAGGGGCACGTCGGCGGGGCGACCGGCAGCCTCCACGCTGCCCGCACGCCGTCCTGTCGGAGCCCCGCCGACCGCCCACGGGGCCGTCGGCGGGGCATGGCATCCTTCCCCGCAGCGACGCACCCGGCAGGCGGCGCGGTCGTGAGGAGAGAAGGGCGGGGCGCATGACGGGGAGCGGGCGGGCGGCGGGCGGCAGGGCCGAGCGGCGGCGGATCGGGGTGCTCGTGCTGGGCAACCTGCTCGGCGGCGTCGGCGTCGCGTCGGGCATCACGGTGACCACGCTGCTGGTCGAGCGCCTCGGGGCCGTCGAACTGGCCGGACTCGGCCAGGCCGTCGGCGTCCTGGGCTCGGCACTGGCCGCGGTGCCGCTGGCCCGGCTGGCGGCACGCCGCGGACGCCGCTGGTCGCTGGGCGTCGGGTACGCGATCGCGGCCCTGGGCGCCGCACTCGTCGTCGCGGCCGCCACGGCCGGTCACCTCGCCCTCGTGATGGCCGGGTTCTGTCTGTTCGGCGTGGCCTCCGCGTGCAACCTGCAGACCCGCTACGCGGCGGCGGACGGAGTCGCGCCCGAGGTCCGCGCCCGCACCATGGCCGTGGTGGTGTGGGCGACGACCGTGGGCTCCGTCGCCGGCCCCAACCTCACCGCACTCGGCCGGACCGCCGGCGAGTCGGTCGGCGTGCTGGGGCTCTCCGGGCCGTACCTGCTGTCCGGCACGGCCTTCGCCGGGGCGTGCGCGCTGATCGCCCTGCTCTACCGGGGCGACGACGCGAGGACCGGCACGGGAGACAAGAGCGCCGGACCGAGGCCTGCCACCGTGGGCGCGCTGGCCGCCCTCCGGTGGGCGGCACGGCGCCCCACCGCCCTGTTCGCCGTCGTACTGCTCGCCACCGCGCACTCCACGATGATCATGGTGATGGTCATGACGCCGCTGCACATGCAGCACCACGGCATGTCCCTGCGGATCGTCGGCGTGGTCATCAGCGTCCACATCGCCGCCATGTACGGGCTCAGCCCGCTGTTCGGGCGCCTCACGGACCGCTGGGGCCCGCTGCGCACCGCGCTCCTCGGGATAGGCGTCCTGTGGGCCGCCGTCACCCTCGGCTACGCGGCCGCGTCCGGGAACAGCGAAGTGCTGACCGCGACGGCCCTGGTGGTGCTGGGCCTCGGCTGGTCGCTCTCCACCCTCTCCGCGTCCGCGCTGCTCGCCTCGGTCGACGACGACCAGGTGCGGGTGCCTCTGCAGGGAGCCGCCGACGCGGGCATGAGCTACGCCGGAGCCGCCGTCGCCGCGCTGGCCGGCCCGGTCCTGGCCGCGGGCGGCTTCCGGGCCGTCAACCTCGTGGGCGCCGCCCTGCTGCTGCCGGCACTGGCACTGGCCGTCACGCTCGCGCGACGGCCTGCGGTACCGGCGAGCTGAACCAGGGGGCCCGGGCGATCCGGACCGCGCCCGGACGGCGGGAGGGTCCGGTGCCCGGGCGTGACGGCCGGGGGACGACCGGCCGGGACCACGAGCGCCACCGGCGCGCGTGCCCTACCAGTGCGTGGGCCTGCGAAGGGCCGGCGGCAGCCGGGTGGCCGCGTCGCCCTTCGCGGCGTCGAGTTGGGCCTGGGTGAGGAACAGAGCACCGGTCAGGTCCGCGCCGCGCAGGTCGGCGTCGCGCAGGTCCGCCCCGATCAGGTCCGCCTCGCGCAGGTCCGCCCCGCTGAGGTCGGCGGCGACGAGCAGGGCGCCGCGCAGGCTCGCGCCCCTGAGGTCGGCGGCGGCCAGCCTGGCGCCCATCAGGTCCGCGCCGCGGTGGTCGCGCGGGCGCCCCGGGACGCCCGCGCGGACCAGCTCGCTCGCCCGCAGCAGCAGCGGGTTCACCTCGCCGCGCAGCGCGTTGACGTCCAGGGCGGTGATCGACTCGGCGGTGCCGCGGGTCAGGCCGTCGACCCGGGACCGCGCCGTCCGCAACTCCTCGTGCACGGGTCGGGCGGCCGCGAGACCGAGGGCCTCCGTGAGGTGACGCAGGAGCTCCTGCAGCTGCCGCATCACCGGGAAGACCGCGAACATCGACCGGGCGGTCTCCGGCGCCCGCCGCCAGTCCACGCCGCCGAAGGTGACCTGGGAGACCTTCTGCCCGGCCCCGAAGCAGTCGAAGACGGTGCACCCCTGGTACCCCGAGTCGCGCAGCCGCGTGTGGATGCCGCAGCGGAAATCGCGCCGAAGGTGGGAGCACGGCTGCCCGGCGGGCTTGTCCACGGCGAAGTCGGCGGATCGGGCGAAGGGGAGGGCCGCACAGCACAGGCCGAAGCAGTTGGCGCAGTCGGCCCGGAGGTCCTGGCCGACCGCGAGCGCCGTACGGTTCGCCTGCTCCGGGCCGACTGCACGGGACTGGTGGGCCGGGTGGTCCGTGTCCTCCAAGTGGGCCGCGGGGGCCGGGAGGTTCGGCACGGCGCCTTCGCGCGTGGGCGCGAGGTCCCCCCGTGAGGCTCGCTCCGCGCGAGGGACACGGGACCGCGGCTTCCGGCGCTGCTTCGTGTCGGGCCGGGGCTTCCGCCCTTGTCCCGCGCTCGCCCCGGACTTCTCGCTCGGTGCGGTATCCGGCCGGGGTCTTCGGGCCTGTTCGGCTTCCGGCCTCGGTTGCCGGCGGAGCCTGGTGTCGGGCTCGGGGTTCGGTGCCTGCCCGGTGTCCGGCCGCGGCTTCCGGCGCGGTTCCGTGTCGGGCCCGGGCTTCCGGCGCGGCCCGGTGCCCGCCTGCCGCTCCCGGCTCTGTCGGGTGTCCGCCCGCCGCTCCTGGGGCCGTCCGGTGCCCGCCCGCCGTTCTCCGTCCGCTCCCGCGTCCCCGCCTCGTCGCTCCCTCGTGCCCTCCGGCGGGCGCCTGCCCTCGGCGGCGCCCCCGCGCTGTCCGCCGCCCCGGCCTCGGCCCTCCGACGACCCGGCTCCGTCACGCCCACGTGCCGCGGGAGCCGCCGGCCTCTCGCGGCCTTCCGGGCGGCCGGGACGCGTCCACCCGTCACCGCCGTCGACGGACGCCCGTTCGCGCCCACCCCCGGACGAGGACCTACCGTGCTGTGCGGACACCGCTCACCCCTGTCGATCGACGAACACCTCCCGGGTGCGCGGCGGTGGCGCCCCGGGAGCGGTCGCCATCCTCCCAGACCGGCCCACACCCACCGGTCGCGTCCCAGCGCCTGACCGGTGGTCAGAACCGCGCGGCGCGGCCCGTCCCATGGACCGGACACCACGTTGACGCGTCCACCGCCCCCTGGCATCGTCCCTGCCCATGAGGCCCAAGGCTGCTGATCCACAGGCGATCGTCGCGCTCGTAGCGCGCCGTCACGTCGACCTGTGCCGCCAGTCCAGCGCCATCTGTCGCTGACCCTCCGGGGCCCGTTTCCCGGGCCGCTTCCCGCAGGGGTCCGGTCCGCATGCCGCGACCGGCGCGATGACCCGCCTCCACGTCTGCCAGGACCACCCGTCCCGGTGTCGGCGATGAGGCCGCTCCCGCAACGAGCCTCCGCGTCCCGCTGACCGCTGCGCTCCGAGGCCTGTGGCTCCGCGTCTCCCGCGCCGGGGCCCACCACACCTCTCGTTCTCCCTCCTTCACCCTTCACCCTGTCGCGCCCTGTTCCACGGGCGCGCCGTCCTGAGGAATCGGCATGCCTGAAATATCCCGACGTCTCTTCGGCGGCCTGGTCGGCGCGGGCGCGGTCGGCGCCGTCGCCGGCACCACCGTCACCGCCGACGCCGTCCCCGCGGTCCCCGCGGCGGATTCACCCGCCGAGCGGCCGTTCCGGGCACGCCCCGGACACGGCTCGGGCAGACGGCCCAACATCCTGTTCATCCTCGGGGACGACCTCGGCTGGGCCGACCTGTCCGTCTACGGAGCCCCGCACATCAGGACGCCTCACCTGGACCGGCTCGCCGCGCAGGGCGTGCGCTTCACCAACGCCTACTCCGGCTCGGCCACCTGCTCGCCGACCCGCTTCAGCCTTTACACCGGCCGCTACCCCGGCCGCACCAAGGGCGGCCTGGCCGAGCCCATCGGCAACCGGTCCCAGGGCCTGGACCCCCACCACCCCACCCTGGCGTCCCTGCTGAAGAAGGCCGGCTACGCCACCGCGCTGATCGGCAAGTGGCACTGCGGCTGGCTGCCGGACTACAGCCCCACCCGGTCGGGCTGGGACGAGTTCTTCGGCAACTTCGGCGGCGCGCTGGAGTACTTCTCCAAGCTGGGCCAGCTCGGCGACTACGACCTGTACGAGGGCGACGCGACCTACAAGGACCTCCGCTACTACACCACCGTTCTCACCGAGCGCGCCGTCGACTACGTCGGCCGCGACCACGACAGCCCCTGGCTGCTGAACCTCAACTTCACCACCCCGCACTGGCCGTGGATCGGTGAGGACGACGAGGAGGCCGCCGCGGAGATCGCCGACCGGATCCGCGCCGGAGACGCCCTCGGGGGCCTCCGCCACGACGACGGCGGTTCCGTGGAGAAGTACCGGGAGATGGTCGAGAACCTCGACGCCTCCGTGGGCAAGGTGCTCGACGCCCTGCGCCGCTCCGGCCAGGAGAAGAACACCGTCGTCGTCTTCGCCAGCGACAACGGCGGCGAGCGCTTCTCCTACCAGTGGCCGCTGAGCGGCGCCAAGTCGGAGCTGCTCGAGGGCGGCATCCGGGTGCCGACCATCCTGCGCTGGCCGGACCGGATCGACGCCCGCCAGGTCAGCCACGAGCCGGTCTACTCCCCGGACTGGACGGCGACGCTGCTGGAGCTCGGCGGCGCCCGGCCCGACCCCGCCCACCCGCTGGACGGCCACAGCTTCGCCGGGTACCTGCTGCGCGGCGACCAGGTACCCGAACGCGACCTGTTCTGGCGGGTCCGCGGCAACCGGGCGCTGCGCCGCGGTGACTGGAAGTACTACCGGGACGCGGCGGGCAAGGACCACCTGTTCGACCTGGCCGCCGACCAGCGGGAGCAGGCGGACCTCGCCACACAACGGCCGGAACTGCTAGCGGAGTTGCGGGCCGCCTGGGAGAGGACCGACGCGGAGCTGCTGCCCTACGCCTCCTGAGCGCAGCGGGTCCTCCCGCCACCGCGGGAGGACCCGCCCCGGCGGACGCCGCGTCAGCGGGGCGTCCCCCGGCGCGGCAGGCCGCGGGCCCAGCGGAGCAGCCCGGGGCCGTCGAGGGCCGCGCCCAGCCAGTCGTGGGGGAGCGCGGTCCCGGGCAGGGACGGGACGACCGCGACGAACAGCCCGGCGGCGCGTGCCGCCCGGGCGCCCGTGGCCGAGTCCTCGAAGGCGACACAGGCCTCGGGGGCGGCCCCGAGCGCCTCGCACGCCGCGAGGTAGAGGTCCGGGGCGGGCTTGGGGGAGGGCACCTCGTCGGCCGCGAAGGAATGCTCGAAGTACTGCGCCAGGCCCGCGGACTCCAGCGCGGCGTCGACCAGTTCCCGCGGACTGTTGCTCGCCACGGCGACGGGCCCGGCCGCCCTGCAGGCCCGCACCAGTTCGGCCGCCCCCGGGAGAGCGGCGGCGCCCCGCGCCAGTTCCGCCCGTACGCGCGACAGCAGTTCGGCGGCCAGGTGCGGACCGGCGCCGGGCCGGCCGAAGTACTCGGCCATGACCTCCGCCGCGGCCTCCACGGTCCGGCCGACGACCAAGGCCTTCTGCTCGGGCCCGAACGGGTACCCGTGCTCCGCGAAGACGGCCGACTCCACGACGCTCCAACAGCTCTCCGTGTCGACCAGCAGGCCGTCGCAGTCGAAGACCACGGCCTCGGGGGCGAGGGGCAGGGGGCCAGGGAGCATGAAACGTCCTCTCGGGGCGGCTGCCGGTCCTGTCGACGACAGGACCGGGACTGCGAAGGGGAAAAGGGGCGGGGAAAAGGGCGGACGACGTCGTCCGCGCATTACTCCTGAAGCGCCAGCCGCACACCGAAGACGGCGACGACCGCACCGGTGACGCGGTCGAGCCGGCGGCGCACCACGGGCCGTTGCAACTGGTGCCGGACCGTGTGGGCGAGGGCGATCAGCGCACACGCCCAGAGCACCCCGAGCAGGATGTGCACCCCGGTGAGCAACACCCCCGCGGCCAGATGCGGAGCGTCGGCGGGGATGAACTGCGGAAGCAACGCCACGTAGAACGCGCCGACCTTCGGGTTCAGGAGGTTGGTCGCCGCGCCCTGCCGCCAGCCGTCGGAGAACGTGTCCCGCTCGCGCGCCCCGGCGTCGGCCGACGTGCTGGTTCCGTGCGCGGTCTCCCGCCCCGTCCGCGTGCCGGTGCGGACAGCCGTCGCGTCGCCGGGCCGTCGGGTGGCCCACAGCATCCTGGCCCCCGTCCACACCAGGTACACGGCCCCGGCCCAACGGAGGCTCTGGTAGGCGACCTCGGACGCCGTCAGCAGCGCGGTGACCCCGAGCGAGGTGAGCACGCCCCAGGCGAGCGTGCCGCTCTGGATGCCGAGGACCACGCCCCAGGCGCGGCGACGGTGACCGATCGCGGCGGTGCGCAGGACGAGCGCGGTGTCCAGTCCGGGGGTGAGGGTGAGCAGACCCACCATCACCGTGAAGGTCCACAGGGCGTCTACAGCGATCATGGGCGCTCACCCTAGAGGCGTGACGCTCGTACCTCCAGTTTCCTGCCCGATATCGGGCAGGATTCGCGAGTTCGGGCGCCGGTGCGCCTCGGGGTCGCCGCTGTCCGCCGTGGGAGGTCGGCGCGGTGCGGCAGTCGAGAGGAGGGGCGGCAATTTCCCGTCGCGGAACGACATGTGTTCACGCCGCTTTCTGTCGCGCAGTGCCATTCTCCGGTCGCATTGTCCAGACCTTTTGCGATCGCCGTGATCGCCCGTGCGGTCTTCCCGGCAATTCGAGCCACGGCGCCGCGCGGGTACTTCTTCTGCCGCCCACCCTGAACTGCGAACCAGGGCGCCCATGCCGGACCGGAACACAAAGAACGCGTCATGCCGTCAGACCTCCCTTGCCATTCAGGGGAGCGATTGAAAAGGTTTGCGTCGTGGCGAGGAAATGCGCGGAGTATTGCCACGTCGCCACGCCGCACCGGAAATCGCCTCTTTGTCGAAAGGTCACGAAAGGTCATGACGATGGAGCTCGCAGCCTCGCCGCCACGGCAGTGCTCGCCGCCGTCCTCGCCGTCGGCGCGACGGTGACGGCCGGCCCCGGAGCCGTCGCACCTGCCGGAGCCGTCGCACCTGCCGGCGCCGTCGCACCTGCCGGCGCCGTCGCACCTGCCGGCGCCGTCGCGCCGGCCACGTCCGTCGGCTGGGAGTGCGGCTACGACCACCGCGTCACACCGCCCACCGTCTCCTACGGATCCGACGGCCGGACCGTCCGCGAGGCCCAGTGCCTGCTGGTCTCCCTGGGCTACGGCGTGGGCTCCTCCGGCATCGACGGTCGGTTCGGCCCGGCCACGCGGTCGGCGGTCCGCGCCTTCCAGTCGGACCACGGACTGGCCGTCGACGGCATCGTCGGCCCGCGCACCTGGCACGGGCTGCGGAACTACTGAGGTTCCGCGGCCGGCAGCGCAGGGGGCCACCGAATCTTCGGGTGGCATCGGGTCTCCGCGGCACACTTTCCTTCGCTCGGGCGAAATCACCGGGGGAGCGCCGTACAGGCATCGGCATCCAGTCGAAGGCGCCGACTTGAGGTGAATCGCCGGAGCGAGAGAGGAAGGATGTTCCCCCGCGTTGCGGTGACGAACCACGATCGCACCGACAACGCGGGGATCCCGGGGAATCGCCGCACCATTTCGTCCGCCGTGAAGGCGGAACGGAATTCTCCCGTCGCCCGGCAGGCAATGACGGGGGACGGCAACTCGTCCGGTCCGCATCGATCGACTCCGACCGGAGGAGACCTCCCGATCCACTCGAAAAAGGTCCGTCGGGCGGCGGGCGGGGGGGTCGTCGAGGTCCAGGAACTTCGTCTGCTGCTGCATCACGGGAGCCAGCCCGCCGTCCTTGGCGCACTCCACGTGCCCGTAGCCCAGGCGGTG
>NZ_JBEOVU010000022.1:0-136224 GCF_040295685.1 Streptomyces sp. NPDC002734 | reverse complement strand
CGAGCAGGTCGTCGTCGGAGGTCGCCAGCACGGCGAGGGCTTCTTCACGGGAGGGTGCCCGCGCGCCCCGGGTGCGGCGCCGGGTCAGGCCTCGGCGTTCTCCATGCGCTCCCGCAGGCTGCGCGGGCGCATGTCGGTCCAGACCTCGTCGACGTAGGCGCTGCACTCCGCCTCGGTGCCCTCCTTGCCGACCGGCTGCCAGCCGGCGGGGACCTCGACGTCGACGGGCCACAGGGAGTACTGGTCCTCGTCGTTGCGCAGCACCTGGTAGCGGGTGTTCTCGTCCATGTCCGTGCCTTTCGTCGTCAGCGTGGGGTGGGGTGGTGTGCGGGCGTGGATCCGCAGGAGGCGGATCCCGGGTCGGGGCGGATCCCGGGTCGGCGGCGGGCAGCGTGCCCTGGCGGCGGTCATGCTCAGCCCGCCGTCCGGCGGGCGTGCCGGGCGATCTGCCGGAGCGCCTCGGCGAACTCCTCGGCGACGCGCCGGACGGTCCGCGTGTCGTGGACGGCGGGGCGGTGGTTCCAGGTGACGGTGAGGCGCCCGTCGCGCACCGCGCCGCCGACCTCGAGGAGGTGCGACCCGCCGTCCCGGGAGTCGTGGTCCTGGCCGAGGCTGCCGTGCAGGGCGCGGATCAGCCCGGCGCCCTGGGCCTCGCCGCCGGCGGGGCGGGCGTCCAGCTGGCCGAGGTAGTTGAACACGACCTGGCCGAGGGCCCCGTCGCCGCCGAGCCGCTCTCGCACCTCGGGCGGCCCGTACGCGCGCAGGGCGCCGAAGCCGATGCCGTTGCCCGGCACGGCCCGCAGCTGGCGGCGCACCGATTTCACCAGTGCGCGCCAGTCACGGTCGGGCCCGAGGTCGTCGGGCGTGTCGACGCTGAGCGCGACGGGGTGGACGCTGGTGAACCAGCCGACGGTGCGCGACAGGTCCACCCCGTCGAGCAGGTCCTCGCGGCCGTGGCCCTCCAGGTCGAGCCGGACCCGCTTCCCGCCGGTCCAGCGGGCCAGGGCGAGGGCGAGGGCGGCGAGCAGCACGTCGTTGACGCGGGTGCGGTAGGCGGTGGGGGCGGACCGCAGCAGCGCCTCGGTGTCCTCCTCGCCGAGTTCGACGGTGAGGGCCGCGGTACCGCCCGCGTCGCCCGGGTCCTGCGCGGTCCGGGCGTCCTGCGCGCCCTCCGTGTCGGGGAGCGTCGGGCCGGGCAGGGGTTCGGCGGTCACCGCCTCCTCCCAGTGCGGCAGTTCGTGGTCGAGGTGGCCGGCCCGCACGTGGGCGGCGAGACCGCGGGCCCAGTCGCGGTAGGAGGTGGTGCGCTCCCCCAGCTCCACCGGTTCGCCGCGGACCGCCTGCCGGTAGGCGGTCTCCAGGTCGTCGCGCAGGATCCGCCAGGACACGGCGTCCACCACGAGGTGGTGGGCGACCAGGAGGAGGAAGGCGGGCCGGCCAGGACCGCCGGTGAAGAGGCCCGCGCCGAGCAACGGCCCCTGCTCCAGGTCGAATCCGGAGTGCAGGGTGTCGGCGGCCCGCTCCATGACGCGGCGGGCCCGGTCGTCGGGCAGGCCCGTCAGGTCGTGGTGGACCAGGACCTCCTGAGGCCCGGCGGGCGGCGGGTTGAACTGGCGCCAGCCGTCGGCGTCCCGGGTGAGGCGCATCCGGAGCGCGTCGTGGTGGTCGAGCAGGGCGGCGAGCGCACGGTCCAGGGCGGCGGGATCGGGGGCGCCGTCGAGTTCGAGGAGGAGGGACTGGTTGAAGTGGTGGTGGGCGGCGCGCGGTGTGGTCAGGAACCACTCCTGGATCGGGGTGAGCGGCACGTCGCCGCTGACCGGTCCGTCGCCGGTGCGCTCGGGCCCGGTGCGGACGACGGCGGCGAGGGCGGCGACGGTCTGGTGGGCGAAGAGGTCGCGGGTGGTGAGGTGCAGCCCCTCGCGGCGCAGCCGGGACACCACCTGCATGCTGAGGATCGAGTCTCCGCCCAGGTGGAAGAAGTTGTCCTCGGCGCCGACCTCGGGCACCCCCAGGACCTCCGCCCAGATCCGGGCGACGCGTCGCTCGGTGTCGGTGCGCGGGGCGACGCGCGGTCCGGTGGGGACGGCCGGACCGGGAGCCGGCAGGGCGCGGCGGTCCAGCTTGCCGTTCGGGGTGAGCGGAAGCCGCTCGAGGGTCACGAACGCGGAGGGCACCATGTGCGGGGGCAGTCGACGGGCCAGCTCCTCGCGCAGCGCGGCGGTGTCGACGGCGGGGATCCCACCGCCTGCGGCCCCGGGCAGTCCCCCGCCGGAGACCCCGGAGGCTCCGTTGTTCGCGGCCCCGGGCACCCCGTCGGCCGCGGGAGCGGGCAGTTCCGCGCCCCCCGGGGCCGGCACGACATAGGCCACCAGCTGGGCCGTCCCCGCGCTCCCGTCGTCGCGCACCACGACCGCCGCGTCGCGCACCCGGGCGTCGCGGCGCAGCGCGGCCTCGACCTCGCCGGGCTCGACGCGGTGGCCGCGCAGCTTGACCTGGGCGTCGGCGCGTCCGGCGAACCGCAGTTGCCCGTCGGCCCCCAGCCGCACCAGGTCGCCGGTGCGGTACATCCGCTCCCCCGGCGCGCCGAACGGGTCGGGCAGGAACCGTGTCGCGGTGAGGCCGGGCCGGCCGAGGTAGCCGCGGGCCAGCCCCGGGCCCGCGACGTACAGCTCGCCCAGGACGCCGGCCGGCACGGGCCGCAGCGCGGCGTCGAGGACGTGGACGCGGGTGGCGCCGGCCGGGCCGCCGATGGGCGGCGCGCCCGTGCCCGCGGTGAGCGGGCCGGTCCAGCTCGCCACCACGGTGGCCTCGGTGGGCCCGTAGGAGTTGATCATGCGGCGGCCCGGTGCCCACCGGTCGACCAGGTCGGCCGGGCAGGCCTCCGCGCCGACGATCAGGGTGCGCAGCGCGGGCAGCGCGGACGCCGTCCCCTCGGGCAGCGTGGCGAGGGCCGCCGGGGGGATCAGCGTGTGGCTGATCCGCCGTCCCTCGAGCACCTCGGCCAGCCGTTCGCCGACCAGCGGACCCTCCTCCCCCGTGACCAGGGTGGCCCCGGAGAGCAGGGAGACGCACAGCTCCAGGACGGACGCGTCGAAGCTCGGCGAGGCGAACTGAAGCACCCGGTCGCCGGGGCCCGCCGCGTAGCGCTCGGCGGCTGCCGCCGCGAAGGCGGCAAGCCCGCCGTGGGTCACCACGACGCCCTTGGGGACGCCGGTGGAGCCCGAGGTGTAGATGACGTAGGCGGGGTGGGCGACGGAGAGCGGGGCGAGCCGGTCGGCGTCGGTCACGGCGGTGTCGGGGCCGCCGTCGGCCCACACCTCGGCGGGGTCGTCCAGGACCAGCGCGGCGCCCGCGTCACGGAGCATGAACTCCCGGCGCTCGGCGGGGTAGTCCGGGTCGACGGGGAGGAAGGCGCCGCCCGCCTTGCTCACGGCGAGCTGGGCGACGACCGAGGCCGCGCCGCGCGGCAGCGCCAGGGCCACCACCGTCTCCGGGCCGACACCGCGGCCGACCAGCCGGTGGGCGAGCCGGTCGGCGACCCGCTGTGTCTCGGCGTACGTCCACTCCCGCCCGTGTTCGCTCAGGGCGACGGCGTCGGGGGTGCGGGCCGCCTGCCGCTGGAACAGCTCGGGCAGGGTGGCGGCCGCCACCACGGGGGCCGTGCCCCGGCCCAGCCGGACCAGGTCCCGCAGTTCCTCGTCGGTGCTCAGCGGCAGGGCGCCCAGGGCGCGGTGCGGGTTCTCGGCGAGGGCGGTGAGCAGCGTGCCGAGCTGGCCGGCCATGCGGTCGGCGGTGGCCTCGTCGAACAGGGCGGTGCTGTAGGTGAGCAGGCCGTGCAGGGCGCCGTCGTCGGCCTCGGCGAACTCCCAGGTCAGGTCGAAGGCCGCGTGCCGCAGTTCGGTCTCCGCGTCGGTGATCTCCAGGCCGGGGACGTCGGGGTGGGCGGTCGGGGTGTTCTGGAGGACCACCATCACCTGGAAGAGGGGGGTGCGGCTGGTGTCGCGTACCGGCCGCACCTCGTCGACCACCCGCTCGAAGGGCACGTCCTGGTGGGTGAAGGCGTCGAGGACGGTCTGCCGGACGTCGGTGAGGAACTCCGGGAAGGGCTGCTCGGGGCGCACCTGGGAGCGCAGGACCAGCGTGTTGACGAAGAACCCGACGAGGTTCTGCGTCTCGGGCAGGTCGCGGCCGGAGGCGACGGTGCCGACGGCGATGTCCTGCCCGCCGGAGAGCCGGGCCAGGTGGGCCTGGGTGGCGGCGACCAGCGTGGTGAACAGGGTGGCGCCCCGTTCCTGTCCGGCCCGGGCGAGCCGGCGGGCGACGTGCGGCGGCAGTACCAGGCGGGTGGTGGCGCCGTCGGCGCTGCGCACCGGCGGGCGGGGCCGGTCGGCGGGCAGGTCGAGCGGCTCGACGTCCGCGAGGCGCTCCTTCCAGTACGCCAGGTGTCCGGCGGCGGTGGCGTCGGCGACGCCGCGCTGCCAGTGGGCGTAGTCGGCGTACTGGACGGGCAGCGGCGGGAGTTCGTCTCCGCCGGGTTCGGCGGGGGCGTCCGTCTCGGCCCGGTACAGGTGGAACAGGTCGCCGGTGAGGACCGCGTTGGACCAGCCGTCGGTGACGATGTGGTGGGTGGCCAGGGCCAGGACGTGGTCGTCCTCGGAGAGCCGGACCAGGGCGGGGCGCAGCAGCGGTCCGCGGCGCAGGTCGAAGGGGCGGGTCCGGTCCTCGTCGAGGAGTTCCGCGAGCCGGGCGTCGCGCTCGGGTCCGGGCAGCGCGGACAGGTCGTGCAGCGGCAGCGGCACGTCCTGCGGCGGGTGCACGATCTGCACGCCGTGGCCGTCGACCGAGTCGAAGGTGGTGCGCAGCGACTCGTGCCGATCCACCAGGGCCCGCAGCGCCCGGGTGAGGGCGGCGGTGTCCAGGGCGCCGCGCAGGCGCAGGGCGAGCGCGGTCACGTACTCCGAGCCACCGGGGGTGAACTCCTCCAGGAACCACAGGCGTTGCTGCGCGTACGACATGGGGGTCGCGGTGTCGCGGGGCACCGAGGTCAGGGCGGGGCGTGCCGGGGCGGCGCCGGGCGCGGTGAGCAGGGCGGCGAGCGCGGCCGGGGTCGGGTGGTCGAAGACGGCGCGCGGGGAGACGTCCGTGCCGAAGGTCTCCGCGAGGCGCGCGGCCAGGCGGATGCTGAGGATGGAGTCGCCGCCGAGCAGGAAGAAGTCGTCCTGCACGCCGGGTCGTTCGCCGCCGAGCACGTCGGCGAAGACCTCCGCCGCGCGGCGTTCGGCGTCGGTGCGGGGCTCCATGTGCGGGCGGCCGGCCGGCCGCGGGTCGCCCGCGGGTGCGGGCAGCGCCGCGCGGTCCACCTTGCCGTTGGCGCTGAGCGGCAGCGCAGCGAGCGGGACGACGGCGGCGGGGACGAGGTAGTCGGGCAAGGTACGGCGGGCGAACTCAAGGATTTCGTCGGGGTGTTGGCCTGCCTCGCCGACGACGTAGGCCACCAGCCGCTTGGCGCCGGGTCCGTCCTGGCGGGCGACGACCGCGACGTCCGTGACGCCGGGGTGGCCGGCGAGGGCCGCCTCCGCCTCGCCGGGCTCGACGCGGAAGCCGCGGATCTTCACCTGGTCGTCGGCGCGGCCGAGGAACTCGACGGTGCCGTCGGCACGTCGCCGCACCAGGTCGCCGGTGCGGTACATGCGGGTGCCGGGCGGCCCGTAGGGGTCGGCGGGGAAGCGGGCGGCGGTCTCGCCGGGGCGGCCGAGGTAGCCGCGGGCAACGCCTTCGCCGGAGACGTACAGCTCGCCCGGGCAGCCGGGCGGGACGGGGCGCAGCCGGGCGTCGAGGACGTGCAGGCGCAGGTCGTCGAGCGGGGTCCCGACCGGCACGGTGTCGGGGACGGCCGCGGCGTCGTCGAGGGCGTGGGAGGTGGCGAAGGTGGTGGTCTCGGTGGGCCCGTAGCCGTCGACGACGGTGAGGCCGGGGCAGGCGGTCAGGACCCGGCGCACGGCGGCCGCGGGAACCACGTCGCCGCCGGTCCACACCTGGCGCAGGCCGGTGAGGCAGTCGGGGGCGTCCTGGGCGAGCAGGCGGAACAGGCCGGCGGTCAGCCACAGGGCGCTCAGGCCGCCGCCGGTCGTGGCCAGTCGGCGCAGGAGCGGCGCGTCGAGGACGTCGCCGGGGGCCACGACCACCGTGCCGCCGGTCAGCAGCGGGGTCCACACCTCGAAGGTCGCCGCGTCGAAGGCCACCGGCGAGTGCAGCAGGACCCGGGCGCACACGCCGTCGCCGAACCGGCTGTCGGTGGCGAGGGAGGCGACGTCGCGGTGGCGGACGGCGACCGCCTTGGGCAGGCCGGTGGAGCCGGAGGTGAACATGACGTAGGCGAGGCGGTCGGGGTCGGCGGGCGGGAGGGGCGTCGACGGGCCACCGGTCTCCTCCCGTTCGCAGGCGGCGACGTCCTCGGCGGTGAGCCGGACCGTCGCCCCGGCGTTCTCCAGCAGCGTCCGGCGCCGCTCCTCGGGCGCGCGGGCGTCCACCGGGACGTAGGCGCCGCCCGCCTTGAGCACCGCGAGCTGGGCGACGACGAGTGCGGCGCCGCGTTCCACCAGGAGGGCCACCCGGTCCTCGGGCGCCACCCCTCGCCGCACCAGGCGGCGGGCCAGCCGGTCGGACCAGGCGTCGAGCCGGCGGTAGCTGATCCGGGCGTCGCCGTCGTGGACCGCGATCGCGTCGGGGGTGCGGTGGACCTGTGCGGCGAAGAGGCCGACCGGGCTGCCCGGCGGGACGCTGCGGGCGGTGGCGTTCCACCGCCGGAGCGTCCGCCGGTCCTCGGCGGTCAGCGGTTCGAGGGAGGCCACCGGGACGTCGTCCGGCGCGTCGAGGGCGTCGGCGAGGGCGGTCAGCAGGACGGCGAGGCGGGCCGCCGCGCGGTCCGCGGTGGTGGCGTCGAACAGGGCGGGGTCGTAGGCCAGGTCGAAGCCGAACCGGTCGCCGAGGTGGGCGCGCAGGCACCAGGGGAAGGAGGTGGCGTCGTCCGGGTGGACCTCCTCGACGCCCACTCCGGTGCGGGCGGTGGCCGTCTCGTCGACGGGGTAGTTCTCGAAGACCACCATGCTGTCGAACAGCGCCTCGCCGGCCGGGATCGCGCCGGTGGCCTGGATGCGCGGCAGGGCCAGGAAGTCGTGGCGGCGTGCCTCGCTCTGCTCGTCCTGCACGTCGCGCAGCCACTGCCGCACGCCGCCGGACGGGACGCGGATCCGGGTGGGCACGGTGTTGATGAACATGCCGATCATCGTCTCCACGCCGGGCAGTTCGGCCGGGCGGCCGGAGACCGTGGTGCCGAACACCACGTCCTCGCGTCCCGCGGTGCGGGCCAGCAGCAGCGCCCAGGCGGCCTGCACGACGGTGCCGGCGGTGATGCCGGCCCGGGCGGACGCGTCGCGCAGCCGCCGTGAGACCTCCTCGTCGAGTTCGCGGTGGACGGCGGCGGCGGAGCGGGCGCGGTGTGCCTCGGCGGGGGTGCGGTCGTAGGGCAGCGGGGTGCGCTCGGTGAAGTCCGCGAGGACGCCCGCCCAGTAGGCCTCGGCCGCGGCGGCGTCGGTCTCCTCGCGTTCGGCCAGCCAGCGCACGAAGTCGGCGAAGGGGCGGCGGGCGACCGGCGTCGCGGCCGGGCCGCCGGTGCGGGCGGCGTACAGCTCGCACGCCTCGGTGAGCAGTTGGCCGGTGCTCCAGCCGTCCAGGGCGATGTGGTGGGTGGACCACACCAGGAGGACCTCGTCGCCGGGCAGGGCGGCCAGGGTGAGCCGGGTGAGCGGGGCGCGGGTGAGGTCGAGGCCGGCCGCGCGGTCGTCGGCGAGCAGGCGCGCGGTCGCCTCGCCACGTCGCCGGGGTTCCAGGTCGCGCAGGTCGACGTGGGTGACGGGCAGGTCGACGTGGTGGTGGACGACCTGGACCGGGTGGGGCAGGCCCCGCCAGTGGACGCTGGTGCGCAGGGCGGGGGTGCGGGCGGTCAGCTCCTGCCAGGCGTCGGCGAAGGCGAGCGGGTCGGCGACGCCGGACAGCCGTACCGCGACGCGGTCGGCGTAGGCGTCCGCGGTGTCGACGAGGCCGTGGAAGAGCATGCCGGCCTGGAGCGGCGTCAGCGGCAGCACGTCGTCGACCTGCCGGCCGTCGCCGACGAGACGGTCCAACTGGTCCTGGGTGAGGCCCGCGAGCGGGAAGTCGGAGGGCGTGCGGCCGCCGGCCTCGGGCCGGGCGCAGTGCGCGGCGATCTCCCGCAGCGCGGCGGCCGTCTCCTCGGCGAGGCGGCGCACCTCGGACTCGTCGTAGACGTCCGGCGGGTAGGTCCAGCCGAGCTCGAGGCGGCCGTCCTCGACGACGCCGGTGACGTCCAGCAGGTAGGGGCGCTCCTCGTCGGGGTCGGTGTCCCGGCCGGCCGGGGGCAGCGCGCCCCGCAGCAGTCCGTCGGCAACCCCGCCTCCCGCGTCCCACTGCCCGTGGTAGTTGAAGCCGACCTGGGGGCGGTTGCCGTCGGCGGCCGGGGCGTCGGGCAGGAGGTGGTGCAGGGCGCCGTGGCTCAGTCCGTGCCGCGGCACCGCGCGCAGCTGCTCCTTGACCGAGCGCAGCGTGTCGTGCCAGTCCGCCCCGGGCGCGACGTGCAGCGCGAGCGGGAACTCGGCGGTGAACCAGCCGACGGTGCGGGTCAGGTCCAGGTCCTCGAACAGTTCCTCACGGCCGTGCCCCTCGACGCCGAGGAGGACGGTGTCGCGTCCGCACCAGCGGGACAGGGTGCGGCCCAGGGCGCTCAGCAGCACGTCGTTGACCTGGGTGCGGTAGGCCTCGGGGACCTGGCGCAGCAGCGCGTCGGTCTCCTCGCGCTCCAGGGCCACGGTGAGGGTGGCGGCGGCGCCGTAGGTGTTGGCGCGGTGGGTGCCGGGATTGTGCGTGTCGGAGTCGTGGGTGCCGGGGCCGCTCCGGCCGGGCGGGAGGGCGGCCGGGGCGCGGCCGGTCGCCGCCCAGTACTCCCGGTCCGCGTCCAGGGCGCCGGAGCGGGTGTGCTCCTCCAGGCGGGTCGCCCAGGTGGTGTACGCCGTCGACGGCGGCGGGAGCTGGACGGGCCGGCCCGCCGCGGCGGCGCGGTGGGCGCTCTCCAGGTCGGCGAGCAGGATGCGCCAGGAGACGCCGTCGATGGCGAGGTGGTGGACGGTCAGCACGAGTTGCTGGGGGTCGCCGTCGAAGAGCAGGGCACGCACCACGCGTCCCTCGACGGGGTCGAGGGACGCCTGCGCCGCGTCGACGAGGCGCTGGATCTCGGCCTCCTCGGCGGGTCCGTGGTGGCTGAGGACGTCGTGCGGGGCCTGCGGCAGGACCTCCTGGCGCCGGCCGCCGGGCGCGGTGCGGATCCGGGTGCGCAGGGCCGGGTGGTGGGCGACGAGCGCCTCCACCGCTCCACGCAGGGCTTCGGGGTCGGTGCCGGGGGCCAGGCGCAGCCGCTGGGTCATGGTGAAGCGCAGCGGGTCGCCGGGTCGGCGCCGGTCGAGGTACTGGTGCTGGATGGGGGTGAGCGGGGCCTCGGAGGGCACTTCGGCGGTGGCCGCGGGGGCCTCCTGCTCGGTGACGCACAGGGCGAGTTCGGCGACCGTCTGGTGGCGGAAGACGTCCTTGGTGGTCAGGGCGAGACCGGCCCGGCGGGCGCGGGAGACGATCTGGATGCTGAGGATCGAGTCGCCGCCCAGGGTGAAGAAGTTGTCCTGCGCGCCGACCCGTTCGACGCCCAGGACGTCCGCCCAGACGGCGGCCAGGCGCTCCTCGATGCCGGGCCGCGGCGCCACGTACGCCGCGTCGCCGGCGGGCTGGGCGGGCGGTGCGGGCAGGGCCCGCCGGTCGGTCTTGCCGCTGCTGGTGCGCGGGATGGCCGCCAGCGGCACGAAGGCGGTGGGCACCATGTGGCCGGGCAGCGTCCGGCGCAGCCGCACGCGCAGTTCCTCGGCGGGCGGGACCCGGTCGGCGGCGGGCGTCAGGTAGGCGACCAGCAGGGTACGACCGGCGTGGTCGCGGGCGGCCACGGCCGCGTCGGCGACGTCCGGGTGGGCGAGCAGCGCGGCCTCGATCTCGCCGGGCTCGATGCGGAAGCCGCGGATCTTGACCTGCTCGTCGGTGCGACCGAGAAACTCCAGGCGCCCCCGGGCGTCCCACCGGACGCGGTCGCCGGTGCGGTACATCCGCTCCCCCGGCGCTCCGAAGGGGTCGGGCAGGAAGCGGGCGGCGGTCGGGCCGGGCCGGTTCAGGTAGCCGCGGGCCACCTGCGGTCCGGCCAGGTACAGCTCGCCGGGCACGCCGGGCGGCACCGGCCGCAGGGCGCGGTCGAGGACGTGGGCGCGCAGGTTGTGGCCGGGGCGGCCGACGATCGGCCGCTCCGGGCTGTCGGTGAGCCGCGCGTACACCGCGTCGACGGTGGTCTCGGTGGGGCCGTACAGGTTGTACGCGCTCACCCCGTCGCCGGCCGCCGCGCACAGCCGGCGCCAGGTGGCGGCGTCGACGGCCTCGCCGCCGACCAGCAGCAGGCGCGGGCCCTCCTGGGCGAGGAGTCCGGCGGCGAGGAGTTCGCGCAGGAAGGTCGGCGTGGTGCTGACGGTGTCGATGCCGTGGTCGGCGATCAGCGCGCGGAAGGCGTCCGGGTCGCGGCGGGTGTCCTCGTCGACGAGGTACACCTGGTGGCCGAGGGCGATCAGCAGCGGCCCGTGCCAGGAGGCGTCGAAGGAGAACGAGGCGCTGAGCGCGGCGCGCAGCCGGCGGCCGTTCGCGGTGTGCGGGGCGAGGAGGCCGTCGCGGTGGTCGAGGACCAGGTTGACCAGCTGCCGGTGTTCGACGGCGACGCCCTTGGGCCGCCCGGTGGAGCCGGAGGTGTGGACGACGTAGGCGGTGTGCCGCGGGTCGAGCGGGCGGCGGCGGTCGGCGTCGGTGAGGTCGTGGTCGGGCGACTCCTCCCACGGCACGGCGCGCAGGGCGTCCTCGGTCAGCACCAGTCGTGCGCCGGTGTCCTCCAGCAGTGCGGCGACGCGCTCCTCGGGGAGGTCCAGGTCCAGGCACTGCACGGTGGCGCCGGCCTTCAGCACGGCGAACAGCGCGACCAGCAGGTCGGCGGTGCGCGGGAGGCGGAGGGCGACGACGTCCTCCGGGCCCGCGCCGAGGGCGACGAGGTGGTGGGCGAGCCGGTTGGCGCGGCTGTTGAGGGCGGCGAGGTCGAGGGTGGCGTCGCGGGCCACCAGCGCGGTGGCGTGCGGGGTGCGGGCGGCCTGTGCCTCGAACAGCGCGGTGAAGGTGGTGTCGGGGACCGGCAGCGGGGGGCCCTGCCATTCGCGCCGGATGCGGCGCCGCTCGGTCTCGGTGAGCAGCGGCAGCGCCCCGGCCGGCCGGTCGGGGTCCTCCACCGCCGCCTCGACGAGCAGCCGGAGCCGGGCGGCCAGCCGCCGCGCGGTGTCCTCGTCGAAGAGGGCGGTGCTGTAGACGAGGTGGCCGGTGAGGCCGCCGTCGTGTTCGACGAAGTCGAAGGACAGGTCGAAGGTGGCGTGGCGGACCGGCGGGGTCACCGGCTCGACGTCCAGGCCGGGCAGGCCGGGGGCCTCGGCGCCCAGGTTGTGCAGGGCGACCATGACCTGGAACAGCGGGGTACGGCTGGTGTCCCGCTCCGGCTGGAGGGCGTCCACCAGCCGCTCGAAGGGGGCCTCCTGGTGGGCGAAGGCGTCCAGGACGGTGTCCCGGGCCTGCCCGAGCAGGTCGCGGTAGGACAGTTCGGGGCGCACCCGGGCGCGCAGCACCAGCGTGTTGACGAACATGCCGACCACGTCGTGCAGTTCGGGCCGGTCGCGGCCGGCGGTGACGGTGCCGACGGTGATGTCCTCCTGGTCGGCCCAGCGGGCGACCAGGATCTGGCAGGCGGTCAGCAGCGCCATGTAGAGGGTGGCGTCGGCGGAGCGGGCCGTCTCGCGCAGACGCTCGGTGAGCCCGGCCGGCAGCTCGAAGGTGAGGAGGGCGCCCTCCCGGCCGCGGACGGCGGGCCGGGGCCGGTCGGTGGGCGGCTCCAGCGGGGTGAAGCCCTCCAGGACCCCCCGCCAGTGGGCGAGGTCCGCCTCGACGCGGTCGGTGCGCTCACGCTGCCAGGCGGCGAAGTCCCGGTAGGTGACCGGCAGTTCGGTCAGTCGCGGGTCGCGTCCGAGGTGGGCGGCCGCGTACAGCTCGGCGAGGTCGCGGCCGAGGACGGCGACCGACCAGCCGTCGGTGACGATGTGGTGCACGGCGAGGACCAGCACGTGCTCGTCGGCGGCCGTGCGGATCAGGCGGGTGCGCAGCAGCGGGCCGGCCTCCAGGTCGAAGGGGGCGGCGGCCTCGGCGTCCAGCACCGCGTCGAGGGCCGCTCCCGCCTCGCCGGTCAGGTCGTCCAGCGGCAGCGCGACCGGGTACGGCGGGTGCACCACCTGGCGGGCGGCGCCGTCGTGTTCGGCGAAGGTGGTGCGCAGCGCCTCGTGCCGGGCCACCAGGCCGTCCAGGGCGGCGCGCAGGGCCTTCTCGTCGAGCTGTCCGCGCAGGCGCAGCACGGACAGGGTGGCGTACTCGGTGCCGCCGGGCTCGAACCGGTCGAGGAACCACAGGCGTTGCTGGGCGTAGGACAGCGGGGCGGGCGCGTCGGGGTCGGCGGCCGGGATGGGGTCGGGGGCGTCGCCCGCTGCCTGCGCGAGTGCGGCGGCCAGGGCGGCGACCGTGGGGTGGGTGAACAGCAGCCGCGGCGAGACGTCCTGGCCGAAGGCGGCGCGCAGCCGCGCGGTGACCCGCACGGCGAGCAGGGAGTCGCCGCCGAGGGCGAAGAAGTCGTCCTCGGCCCCGGGCCCGTCGACGCCCAGGACGTCCGCCAAGGCGTCGGCCACCAGCCGCTCGGCCGGGGTGCGCGGGGCGATGTGCCGGCCGTGGGCGGCGAAGCCGTCCGGGCCGGGCGCGGGCAGGGCGCGCCGGTCGAGCTTGCCGTTGACGGTGAGGGGCAGGGCGGTCAGCGGCACGTAGGCGGCGGGCACCATGTAGGACGGCAGCGTCCGCTCCAGGTGGGAGCGGAGTTCGGCGGCGGACGGGGGCGCGCCGTCGGCGGGCACCACATGGGCGACCAGCCGCCGGGTGCCGGAGGCGTCCTCGTGGACGTCGACGGCGGCGGCCTGGACGCCGGGATGCGTGTGGAGCGCGGCCTCGATCTCGCCGGGCTCGATGCGGTAGCCGCGGATCTTGACCTGGTGGTCGGCGCGGCCCAGGTACTCCAGGGTTCCGTCGGCGCGGCGGCGGGCGCGGTCGCCGGTGCGGTACATCCGCGCGCCCGGCGCTCCGTAGGGGTCGGCGGGGAAGCGGGTCGCGGTGAGTCCGGGCCGGCCGAGGTAGCCGCGGGCCAGCCCCTCCCCCGCCACGTACATCTCGCCGACCGCGCCGGGCGGCACGGGCGCCAGCGCCTCGTCGAGGAGGTGGACCCGCAGGTCGGGGATGCCCTCGCCGATGGGGCTCGCGGCGCCGGAGGCGGTCTGCGTGCCGTCCAGCGGGTGGTGGGTGACGTGCACGGTGGTCTCGGTGATGCCGTACATGTTGACCAGCCGGGGCGCGTCCTGCGGGTGCCGGGCGTACCAGGGGGCGAGGCGGGTCACGTCGAGCGCCTCGCCGCCGAAGACCACGGTGCGCAGGGCCAGCCGGTCGCCGGTCTCCGGGTGGTCGGCGTCGGCGCGCACCAGCGGGTGGAAGGCGGAGGGCGTCTGGTTGAGGACGGTGACGCGCTCGTCGGCGAGGAGACGCAGGAAGTCCTCGGGCGAGCGCGCCACGTCGTCGGGGACGACGACGAGCCGGCCGCCGTGCAGCAGCGCGCCCCACAGCTCCCACACGGAGAAGTCGAAGGCGTAGGAGTGGAACAGCGTCCACACGTCGTCCGCGCGGAAGCCGAACCAGTGGGCGGTGCTGGTGAACAGGCGCACCACGTTGGCGTGCGGCACGACGACGCCCTTGGGACGGCCGGTGGAGCCGGAGGTGTAGATGGCGTAGGCGGGGTGTTCCGGCAGCGGGCGGGCGGTCCGGTCGCCGGGGCCGGTGGCGGGGCGGCCGGCGAGGTCGGCGACGACGCCGGGGTCGTCCAGCGGCAGCACGGGCACGCCGGCGCCATGGGCGCGGGGCGCGATGTCCGTGGTCGTCACCAGCGTCACGGGCCGGGCGTCCTCGAGGACGGCGGTCAGCCGCTCGTCGGGGACCTGGGGATCGACGGGCAGGTAGGCCGCGCCGGTCTTCAGCACCGCGAGGATGGCCACGACCTGGTCGGCGCCGCGGGGCAGGGCGAGGGCGACGTAGGTCTCCGGCCGGGCCCCGGCCTCGGCGAGGCGGTGGGCGAGGCGGCCCGCGTGGGCGTCGAGGGTCGCGTAGTCCAGGTGCTCGCCGGCCCAGGTGACGGCGGGCGCGTCGGGGGTGCGGGCGGCCTGCGCCTCGAACAGGTCCACCAGGGTCTCGGCGGGGCGCCCGCGGACGCCGCCGTCCGCCTCGGCGATCAGGCTCCGGCGCTCCTCGGGCGTGGTCCACGGCAGCTCGCGCAGCGGGCGGTCCAGGCCGTCGGCCATCGAGGCCAGCAGCAGGCGGAGCCGGCCGGCCAGCGCGCGCACGGTCGCCTCGTCGAACAGGCCCGGGTCGTGGGCGACGTCGAAGCCGATCCGCCCGCCCTGGTGGGCACGCAGCACCAGCGGGTAGTTGGTGGCGTCCCGGGAGTCCACCTCGGCCAGCCGCACGCCCGAGGTGGCCGTGCGGGCCTCGTCGAAGGGGTAGTTCTCGAAGGCCACCATGGAGTGGAACAGCGGGCTGCCCGGCGGCACGTCGCTCAGCGCGGTCAGCTCGGCCAGGGACACGGCGGCGTAGCGGCGCGCCTCGGCCTGCTCCTGCTGGAGGGAGCGCAGCCAGTCGGCGGCGGGGCGGCGCGGGTCCACCCGCACGCGGGTGGGGAGGGTGTTGATGAACATGCCGACCATCGACTCCGCGCCGGGCAGGTCGTCGGGGCGGCCGGAGACGGTGGTGCCGAACACCACGTCGTCCTCGGCGGCGTACCGGGAGAGCAGCAGGGCCCAGGCGCCCTGCACGACGGTGCCGAGGGTGAGTCCGGCGGTGCGCGCGGTGCGGGCCAGCCGTTCGGAGAGGTCCTCGGACAGCGTGGTGGTGTGCACGGCGGCCGAGCGGGCCTGCCGGGTGCGGTCCTGCGGGCGGTCGGCGGGCAGCGGGGTCGGTGTGGCGAAGCCGGTGAGCACGCCGCGCCAGTGGTCGCGGGCGGCGCCGTCGTCCTGCTCGGCGAGCAGGCGCACGTAGTCCCCGAAGGGGCGGCGCACGGGCGGCCGGCTCTCGGCGCCGGTGGTCAGCGCGGCGTACTCCTCGCACACCTCGGTGAGCACCTGGGCCAGGCTCCAGCCGTCCAGGATCAGGTGGTGGGAGGTCCACACCAGCCGCAGTTCCGCGTCCGGCAGCCGGATCATGGTCAGCCGCATCAGCGGGGCGGTGGCGAGGTCGACGCCGCGGGCCAGGTCCCGCTCGCACAACTCCCGCAGCAGCCCCTCGCGTTCGGCGGGGTCGGTGTCCCGCCAGTCCACGTGGGTGACGGGCACCTCGACGTCCCGGTGCACGATCTGCAGCGGGCGGGGCACGTCCTCCCAGACCACCGAGGTGCGCAGCGCGGGGGTGCGGCCGGTCACCCGCTGCCAGGCGAGGGCGAAGGCCCGCGGGTCGGCGACCCCGCGCAGCAGCAGGGCCGCCTGGTCCACGTAGACGTCGTCGGCTTCGGTGTCACCGGTGAGGCGGTGGAAGAGCATGCCCTCCTGGAGCGGGGTCAGCGGCCAGATGTCCTCGATGCCCCGTCCGTCGCCCGCCAGCCGGTCCACGGCGGCCTGGTCGAGGCCGGCCAGCGGGAAGTCGGAGGGGGTGCGGCCGCCGGCTCCGGGGCGGGCGCAGTGCTCGGCGATCGCGGCCAGCGCGTCCGTCATGCCGTCGGCGAGACGGCGCACGGTGGCCTCGTCGTGGACGTCCTCGCTGTAGTGCCAGGTGATCTCCAGGGCCCCGTCGGTGACGGCGGCGGAGACGTCGAGGAGGTGGTCCAGGGGCTCGTCGCCGGCGACCTCCCGGCCGGGGGTGCCGTCGGCCTGGGCGAAGTCGCCGGAGCCGGGCGTCTCCCACTGCCCGTGGTAGGTGAAGGACACCTCGGGCAGCGGGCCCTCCCGCAGCGCGCGGGCGGCGGCGTGGCCGGCCGGGGCAAGGCGGGCCAGTGCTTCGTGGCTCAGGCCGCGCCGGGGCACGGCGCGCAGCCGCTCCTTGACCGCCTTCAGGGTGGCGCCCCAGTCGGGCGCGCCTGCCGGTCCGGCCGGGGTGAGGGTGACCGGGTACTGGCTGGTGAACCAGCCCACCGTGCCGGAGAGGTCGAGCGGGGCGCCGCCCTCCCCCGGGCCCGTCTGTTCGCGGCCATGGCCCTCCAGGGTGACGGTGGCGCGGTCGGATCCCGTCCAGTCGGCGAGGACCCGGCCCAGGGCGCTGAGCAGGACGTCGTTGACCTGGGTGCGGTAGGCGCCGGGCACCCGGCGCAGCAACGCCTCGGTGGTGGCGGGGTCGACCCGGGTGCGGACGGTGCGCACCGAGGCGGCCGTCGGGGTGCCCGGGCGGTCCAGCGGCAGGGGGGTCCGCTCCTCGGCGGCCTGGGCCGTCCAGTACGGGAGGTCGTCGTCGAAGGCGCCGGCCTCCACCAGGGCGGACAGGTGCGCGGCCCATACGGCGTGTTCCGTCGCCTCCGGCTCGAGCCGCACGGCCTCGCCGGCGGCGGCCTGCCGGTACGCCTGTTCCAGCGCGGTGAGCAGGACACGCCAGGAGACGCCGTCCACGGCGAGGTGGTGGGCGGTCAGGAACAGCTGGGGGCGCCCGCCCGGGGCGGGCAGCAGCAGGGCGGCGCGGAAGAGGGCGCCGGTCAGCGGGTCGAGGGCGGCGCGGGCCGCGTCGGCGGCCTCCTCGCGGGCGGCCTGCGGGTCCAGAGCCCGGGCCGTGTCGTGGCGGGTGAGCAGCCCGGTGCCCGGGCCCTCGCCGGGGTGCTGCCGCCAGGTGTCGCCGGTGCGCTCGAAACGGGTGCGCAGCGCCGGGTGGCGGGCGGCCACCGCCTCCACGGCGCGTTCCAGGGCGGCCTCGTCGAGGTCGTACGGCAGGTCGAGGAGGACCGACATGCTGTAGTGCCCGAGCGGGCCGTGGGTCGCGAGGAACCATTCCTGGACGGGCGTCAGCGGGGCGGGCCCGTCCACGTGCGCCGTCCGGGGCGCCGGGGCCGCCGGTGTGCGGCCCGCCGCGGCGGCGGCCAGGTCGGCGACGCTCTGGTGGCGGAAGACGTCCTGCGAGTGCAGTTCGAGGCCGGCGGCGCGGGCGCGGGAGACGACCTGGATGCCGAGGATGGAGTCGCCGCCCAGCTCGAAGAAGTTGTCGTCGCCGCCGACCCGGTCCACGCCCAGCACCTCGGCCCAGATCCCGGCGAGGGCGTGTTCGGCGTCGGTGCGCGGGGCGACGTGTTCACGCCCGTCGCGGACGGCGCCGAAGTCCGGTGCGGGCAGGGCGCGTTTGTCGAGCTTGCCGCTGGTGGTCAGGGGCAGCGCGTCCAGGGCGGTGAACGACGAGGGCACCATGTGCTCGGGGAGCACCCGGCGCATTGCCTCGCGCAGCGCGGGCCCGGCGGGGGCGGTGGTGGAGGGCGCGGGGACGACGTAGGCGGCGAGCCGGGTGTGGCCCCGTTCGTCGGTCGCGGCGACGACCGCGGCGGCGGTGAGCTCCGGCAGGGCGAGCAGGGCCGCCTCGATCTCGCCGGGCTCGATGCGGTGGCCGCGTACCTTCACCTGGTCGTCGATTCGGCCGAGGTGGTCGAGGCGGCCGTCGGCGGTCCAGCGGGCCAGGTCGCCGGTGCGGTACATCCGGGTGCCCGGCGCCCCGTACGGGTCGGCGACGAAGCGCGCCGCGGTCAGGCCGGGCCGTCCGGCGTAGCCGCGGGCCACCTGTGTGCCCGCCAGGTACAGCTCGCCGCCGACGCCGGGCGGCACCGGCCGCAGCCGATCGTCGAGGACGTAGGCCCGCACGTTGGGCAGCGGACGGCCCACCAGGGGCCGGTCCTCGCCCTCGACGCGGCAGGCGAGCGCGTCCACGGTGCACTCGGTGGGGCCGTAGAAGTTGTACGCGGCGACGTCCCGGTGCGCCGCCAGCTCCCGCCACAGAGCGGCGTCCAGGGCCTCGCCGCCGATCATCAGGACGCGGGGGCGGTGGCGCGGGTCGGTGAGCAGCCCGGCGGGCAGCAGTTGCCGCAGGTACGAGGGGGTGAGGTCGAGGAAGTCGACGCGGTGCTCGACGACGAACTCCACCAGCGCCGCCGGGTCCAGGCGGGTCGTCTCGTCGACCAGGTGCAGCGGGTGGCCGTCGGCCATCAGGAGCACGCCCTCGAGGGAGGTGTCGAAGGAGAACGAGGCGGTGAGGGCCACGTTCAGCGGTCCCCCGCCGGCGTCGGCGACGAAGCCCTCGCGGTGCGCGGCCAGCAGGTTCGCCACGGAACGGTGGGTGACGGCCACGCCCTTGGGGCGGCCGGTGGAGCCGGAGGTGTACACGACGTAGGCGAGCCGGTCCGGGTCCGGGGCGGCGGGCCGGGCGGGCGAGGGACCGCCCTCGGGGGCGTCGTCGGCGAGGGCGGCGCGGACGGACGCTTCGTCGAGGACGAGGGCGGGGCGGGCGTCGTCGAGGAGGTACCGGACGCGGTCCTCGGGCAGGGCGGGGTCGAGGGGCAGGTAGGCGGCCCCGGCCTTCCACACGGCGAGGATCGCGGTGACCATGTCGGCGGTGCGGGGCAGTCGCAGGGCGACCAGCCGCTCGGGGCCGGCGCCGCGGGCCGCCAGGTGCCGGGCGAGGCGTTCGGCGCGGGCGTCGAGGGCGGCGTGGGTGAGGCGCTCGCCGCCCGCCACCAGCGCGGTGGCGTCCGGAGTGCGGGCCGCCCGTGCCTCGAACAGCGCGGGCAGCAGGGTGTCGGGGACCGGGCGGGCGGTGTCGTTCCAGTCCTGGGTGACCTGGCGCAGCTCCGCACCGGAGAGCAGCGGGAGCGCGCCGAGGGGGCGGTCGGGTGCGGCGGCCACGCCCGCGAGCAGGCGTCCGAGCTGGTCGGCGGCGCGGCGGGCGGTGTCCGCGTGGAACAGGTCGGTGCGGTACTCGAGGAGGCCGGTCAGGGCGTCGCCGTCCGGGACGAACTCGATGCTCAGGTCGAAGGTGGCGGCCTGCCGGGCCACCGCGACCGGCTCGGTGGCGAGGCCGCGCAGCGCGGGCGCGGTGGGCGGGGCCGGGTGCAGCAGCACCATCACGTCGAACAGCGGGTTGCGGCCCGCCTCCCGGGGCGCGCCGACGGCCTCCACGATGCGCTCGAACGGCGTGTCGCCGCGGGTGAAGGCGTCGTTGACGGTGTCCGCGGCCGCCGCCAGCAGGTCACGGAAGGAGCCGGCGGTGTCGACCGGGGTACGCAGGACCACGGTGTTGGCGAAGAAGCCGACGGTCCGCTCCAGTTCGGTGCGGGGGCGGCCGGGGGTGAGGGAGCCGATGGTGATGTCGTCCTGCCCGGACCAGCGGGCCAGCAGGGCCTGGCCGGCCGCGGTCAGAGCGGTGAACAGGGTGGTGTGCTGCTGCGCGGCGAGGTCGCGCAGCCGGGCGGTGACCTCCGCGGGGACGGTGAACCGGTGGACCGCGCCCGCCCCGGACTCCTCGCCGCGGCGCGGCCGGTCCAGCGGCAGCGCGGGCGCCACGGCCCCGCGCAACCTCGCGGCCCACAGGTCGAGTTCGCCTTGCAGCCGGTCACCGGAGAGCTGTTCGCGCTGCCAGGCGGCGAAGTCCGGGTACTGCGTCGCCACCGGCGGCAGCTCCACCGGCTCGCCGTGGGCCAGGGCCTCGTAGGCGGCGCAGATCTCCTCCAGGACGACGCCCGTGGACCAGCCGTCGGTGACGACGTGGTGGGCGGTGAGCAGCAGGACGTGCTGCTCGGCCGCCTCGCGGAGCAGCAGGGCGCGCAGCAGCGGCCCGGTGCGCAGGTCGAAGGGCCGGGCGTACGCGGCGCGCAGTACGGCGTCGCTCTCCTCGGGGGCGACCTCACGGATCTCCAGCGGGACGGGCCCGGGCTCGTGGACCCGCTGCACGGGGCGGCCGTCCTCGTCCTCCTCGAAGGTGGTGCGCAGCGCCTCGTGGCGGGCCGCCACCAGGTCGAGGGCGCGGCCGAGGGCGTCCTGGTCGAGCGGGCCGGTGAGCCGCAGCGCGACGGCGCTGTTGTAGCGGGCGTCGCCGGGGCGCAGCCGGTCCAGGAACCACAGGCGCTGCTGGGCGTAGGACAGCGGCAGCGGTCGGTCGCGGTCGGCGCGGGGGACGTCCGGCCGGGCGGCGGTGCCGGGCGCGGCCGCGGCACGGCCGGCCAGCCGGCGGCGCAGGGCCTCCTGGAGGTCCTCGGGCAGGGCCTCGGCGCGGTTTCGCTTCGAAGACGTCATCGTCGTCCGGTCCTTCACCGTTCGGGGGATTCGCCGGCGCCACGGGCGGCGGCCTCGAGTTCGCTGAGCACCTGCTCCTCCACCAGCTCCGCCAGCGCGGCGACGGTGCGGGAGACCAGGACGTCGCGGGGGGTGAGCGTGACGCCGAAGGCGTCGTTGGCGCGGGAGACGATCCGCAGGGCCCGCAGGGAGTCGCCGCCGAGCAGGAAGTAGTCGTCCTCGGCGCCGACCGGCGCCTGCAGGACCTCCTCCCAGACGGCGGCGAGCGCCTCCTCGGTGGGGGTGCGCGGGGCGATCCGCCCGGCGCTCTCCTCGGCCCGGGGTGCGGGCGCGGGCAGCGCGGACCGGTCGGTCTTGCCGTTCTCGGTCAGCGGGAAGCTGTCCATGACCACGAACGCGGACGGCACCAGGGGGCCGGGCAGCGTCCGGGCGGCGTGCGCCCGCAGGGCGGCGGCGCCGGGCGGTTCGGCCCCGGGGGCGGTGAGCACGTGGGCGACCAGCCGGGGCAGCCCCGGCTCGTCCTCCCGGACGCTCACCACGGCGTCCAGGACGGCCGGGTGGCGCACCAGGGTGGCCTCCACCTCGCCCGCCTCGATGCGGTGGCCGCGCAGTTTCAGCTGGTGGTCGGTGCGTCCGAGGTGGTGCAGTTCACCGCGGGCGTCGCGGCGCACCAGGTCGCCGGTGCGGTACATGCGGCTGCCCGGCGGGCCGAACGGGTCGGCGGTGAAGCGGGCGGCGGTCAGGCCGGGCCGGCCCAGGTAGCCGCGCGCCAACGCGTCGCCGGCGAGCCACAGTTCGCAGGCCGTGCCGTCCGGGACGGGGCGCAGCCGGGCGTCCAGGACGTAGGCGCGGGTGCCGGGCAGGCGGCGGCCGACGGGCGGGGCGGAGCCGTCGGGCTCCAGCGGGCCGGACCAGGTGGCGACCACGGTGGCCTCGGTGGGCCCGTAGGAGTTGATCATCCGGTGGTGCGGGGCCCAGCGGGCGACCAGTTCGGCGCGGCAGGCGTCGGCGCCGACCACCAGGGTCTTCAGGTCGGGCAGGGTGCCGGGGGTGTCCGGCGGCAGGGTGGCCAGCGCGGCCGGCGGCAGCAGCGTGTGGGTGATCCGCTCCGCGCGCAGGACCTCGGCGAGCTCTTCGCCGAGCAGCGGCCCGGGCCGCGGGACGACCAGCCGGGCGCCGTGCGGCAGGGACATGCACAGCTCCAGGACGGACGCGTCGAAGCTGGGCGTGGAAAAGGCGAGGACCCGGTCGCCCGCCTCGACCCGGTAGTGGGCGGCCTCGGCGGCGGAGAAGGCGGCGAGACCGCGGTGGGTGACCACGACGCCCTTGGGGGTGCCGGTGGAGCCGGAGGTGTAGATGACGTACGCCGGGTCGTCGAGGGTCAGGGGGCGGGCGCGGTCGGCGTCGGTGGGCCGGTGGGCCGGGGCGCTGTCCGGCGAGGCGGCGAGCAGGGCGTCCACCTCCGCCTCGTCGAGGGTGACGGCGGGCGCGGCGTCGCGCAGCATCAGCGCGACGCGCTCCTCGGGGTAGCCGGGGTCGACCGGCAGGAAGGCGGCGCCCGCCTTGGCCGCCGCGAGCTGGGCGATCACCATGGGCGCCGAGCGGGGCAGCAGGAGTCCGACCAGCGTGCCGGGTCCGGCGCCGCGCGCGATCAGTCGGTGCGCGAGGCGGTTGGCCCGTTCCTCGACCTGGGCGAAGGTCAGTTCCAGGCCCGGGGCGGTGAGGGCGGGGGCGTCGGGCCACCGGTCCGCAGCGGCCTCGGCCAGCGCGGCCAGGGGCGCCGGGGCGACCTGCGGGGCGTCGGGCCGGGTGGGGCCGGCGAGCAGCCGCGCGCGTTCCCCGGGAGGCAGCACGTCGAGGTCGTCGAGACGGGTGTCCTCGTCGGCGGCGGCCAGGCGGCGCAGGGTGTGCAGCAGCCGGTCGGCCAGGGAGCGGGCGGTGCTCTCCTCGAAGCAGCGCGGGTCGTGGCCGAGCTCGACCGCGAGCCGCTCGCCGGGCGAGACGACCACGGTGAGGGGGTAGTTGGTGGCCTCCCGGGCGTCCAGCTCACGGACCCGGACGCCCTGGGCGCCGGCCGTGGCGTCGGCCACCGGGTAGTTCTCCAGCACCAGCAGACTGTCGAAGAGTGCGGTGCCCTCGGGCAGCGCGCTCAGGGCCGTCAGCCGGGTCAGCGGCAGGTGCTCGAACCGGCGGTCCTCGGCGCGTGCCCGCTGCGTCTCGCGGAGCCAGTCGGCGCACCGCGCCCGCCCGTCGACGCGCACCCGCGCCGGCAGGGTGGTGATGAACAGTCCGGTGATGGTGTCGGCGCCGGGCAGGTCCGCGGGGCGGCCGGAGACGGTGGTGCCGAAGCACACGTCGGAGGTGGCGCCGAGGCGGGAGAGCAGCAGCGCCCACGCGCCCTGGACGACGGTGTTGAGGGTGAGCCGGTGCCTGCGGGCGAACTCCCGCAGCCGTTCGGTCTCCTGGGCGTCGAGCCGGTGGGACAGCCAGGTGTCCGAGCGGGTGGCGGCGCCGGGCGCGGGCCGGGTGTCGTAGGGCAGCGGGGTGGGTGCGGCGAGGTCGCCGAGGACGGCACGCCAGTGCTCCTCGGCGCCGGTGGTGTCGCGGGCGGCGAGCCAGGCGGCGTGGTCCGCGAACGGCCGCCGCTCCGGCAGGCGCGGCTCCTCGCCGCGGGAGAGCGCGGCATGCGCGGTCAGGACGTCGCCGAGCACGTGGAAGACGCTCCAGCCGTCCAGCAGCAGGTGGTGGAAGGTCCACACGACGCGGACCTCGTCGGTGCCGAGACGGATCAGCGCGATCCGCAGCAGCGGGGCCCGGTCCAGGGCCATGCCGCGGGCCCGGTCCTCGGCGAGCAGCCGCTCGAGCCGGCCGGCCCTCTCCCCCGAGGTCAGCGCCGACCAGTCGTGCTCGGTGACGGGCAGCCGGGCCGCCCGGCGCACCACCTGAAGCGGCTCCGGCACGCCGTCCAGGACGACGGCGGTGCGCAGGACGGGCGTGCGGTCGACGACGTGCTGCCAGGCGGCGGCCAGGGTGCGCGGGTCGCGCACCCCGTCCATGACGAAGGTGATCTGTTCGACGTACAGGCCCTGGCCGGGCTCGTCGAGGCCGTGCACCACCATGCCGGCCTGGGTCGGGGTGAGCGGGTAGATGTCGGCCACGTCCCGGCCGGCGCCCGCGAGGCGGTCCACGGAGGCCTGGTCGAGGCGGGCCAGCGGGAAGTCCGAGGGGGTGCGCCCGCCGGCGGCGGGGTCGGCGCAGTGGCGGACGATCGCGCGCAGCTCGTCCAGGGTCTCGGCGGCGAGCCGGGCGACGGTGTCGCGGTGGTGCACCTCGCGGGAGTACGACCAGGTGAACTCCAGCCGCTTGTCGGTGACCTGGCCGAGTACGTCGATGAGGTGGGGCCGGCGGGCGGCCGGGTCCATGCCGCCGGTCAGCCCTCCGTAGGGGGCCTGGAGCAGGCTGCCGGGGGCGCTCTGCCAGTCCTGCCGGCCCAGGTAGTTGAAGGCGATCTGCGGCGGCCGCGGCAGCTCCGGCGCGCCGCCGCCGCCGTGGCCGCGCAGGTGACGCAGCGCTCCGTGGCCGAGACCGCCGTGCGGGACGGCCCGCAGGTTCTCCTTGACGGACTTCAGCACGGTCCCGGTGTCCGCGGAGCGCGGCACGTCCAGGGCGACGGGGTACATCGCGGTGAACCATCCGACGGTGCGGGAGAGGTCGACCCCGTCGAACAGTTCCTCGCGGCCGTGGCCCTCCAGGGCCACCGTCACCCGGTCGCGTCCGGTCCAGCGGGCCAGGACTCGGCCCAGGGCGCACAGCAGCACGTCGTTGACGCGGGTCCGGTACGCCTCGGGCACCTCCTGGAGCAGGCGGCGGGTGTCCTCGTCGTCCAGGACCGCGGTCAGCGACTCCTCGTGGCCGACGGTGTTCCCGCCGTCCGGGCCGGCCGGCAGGTCGGTCGGCAGCGGCGTCGTCTCGACGCCCTGCCAGTAGGGCAGTTCGGCGTCGAAGCCGCCGGCCGCGGTGTGCGCGGCCAGCCGCGTCGCCCAGCCGCGGAAGGACGTCGACCTCGGGCCCAGGTCGACCGGCTCCCCGGCGCGCAGAGCCCGGTAGGCGGTGTCCAGGTCCTCCAGGACCACCCGCCAGGACACGGCGTCCACCACCAGGTGGTGGGCGGCGAGCACCAGAACGGGCCGTCCGTCCTCGGGGCGGCACAGCGCGGCGCGCAGCAACGGGCCCTCGCGCAGGTCGAATCCGGCGGCCAGCGCCGCGGCGACCTCCTCCGGCGGCGCGTCGCGCACCTCGAGGTGCGGGGGCGCGCCGGGCGCGGTGGCTCGCTGCCGTATGCCGTGCCCGTCGTCGCCGGGTGCGTAGCGCAGGCGCAGCGCGTCGTGGTGGCCGGTGACCGCCGCGAGCGCGGCGCGCAGCAGTTCGGGGTCGGTGTCGGGGTCGACGTGGTGGGCGACCGACTGGCTGAAGTGCGCCGGGTCGCCGGTGAGGGTGTCGAGCAGCCAGTGCTGCACGGGGGTGAGCGGGGCCTCGCCGGTCGCGTCCTCCTCCTCGACGGTGTCGACGGGGACGGGCGGCTGCTGGGCCACGGTGGCGAGTTCGGCGACGGTCTGGTGGCTGAACAGGTGCCGGGGCGTCAGGTGCAGCCCGGCGCGGCGGGCGGCCGACACGATGCGGATGCCGAGGACGGAGTCGCCGCCGAGGGCGAAGTAGTTGTCGTCGGCGCCGACCTCGGGGATCTGGAGCACCTCGGACCAGATGTCGGCGAGGGTCCGCTCGGCGCCGGGCCGCGGCGGGCGGGAGGCGCCGGCGGCGCCGGACGCGGACCACACCGGGTCGGGCAGGGCCCGCCGGTCCAGCTTGCCGGTGGCGCCCAGCGGGAGCCGGTCCAGCTGGGTCACCAGGGAGGGGACGAGGTGGCCGGGGAGGGTGCGGGCGAGGAAGTCGCGCAGCTCGGCCGGGTCGAGGGCACCGGACCCGCGCGGCACGGCGCAGGCGACGAGGCGCCGGTGGCCCTCGTGCTCCACCACCCGCGCGGCCGCCGCGGACACCCCCGGGTGCCGGGTCAGCGCGGCCTCCACCTCGCCCAGTTCGATGCGGAACCCGCGCACCTTGACCTGGTCGTCCGACCGGCCGAGGTAGACCAGGTCGCCGGCGGCGGTGCGGCGCACCAGGTCGCCGGTGCGGTACATCCGGCCGCCGGGCGGCCCGTACGGGTCGGCGGGGAAGCGGGAGGCGGTCAGGCCGGGGCGGCCCAGGTAGCCGCGGGCGACGCCGGTCCCGGCGAGGTACAGCTCGCCGGGGGCCCCGACGGGCACCGGGCGCAGCCGGGCGTCCAGGACGTAGGCACGGGCGCCGCCGACCGGGCGGCCGATGGGCGGGTCGCGGTCGGGGTCGTCGGGGTCGCAGACGAAGGCCGTGGCGTAGACGGTGGCCTCGGTGGGCCCGTAGACGTTCAGCACCCGGCAGCCGGGCGCCGCCGCGCGCACCTGGCGCACGGTCCGCGCGGGCAGCGCCTCACCCGCCAGGACGACGGTGTCCGCGTCGACGTGGACGGCGTCCTCGGCGAGCAGCCGGCCGAGCGCGGAGGGCACGGCGCTGAGCAGCCCGGCCCGCCAGGGCCCCGTCCGCTCGGCGAGGGCGAGCAGGTCACGGACGAGTTCCACCCGGCCGCCGGTCAGCAGCGGGGAGAAGATCTCGAAGACCGACACGTCGAAGTTGAGCGAGGTGGACGCCACCACGTGGGCCAGGCCCCGCCCGGTGAACTCTGCGGCGGCCCAGTCGGTCAGCGCGAGCACCGGGGCGTGGGCGACGACCACGCCCTTGGGCCGGCCCGTCGATCCGGAGGTGTGGATGACGTACGCCGGGTGCCCGGGCAGCAGCGGCGCGTGCCGCTCGCCGTCGGTGACGGGCGCGGGGGACGCGGCGGCCAGGCGCGCCGCGGTCTCCGGGGCGTCGAGGGTGACGCGGGGGAACGGTCCGTCGGGCAGGCGCCCGGCGGTGGCGGTGGCGGTCACCACGGCGGCGGGCCGGACGTCCTCGAAGAGGAAGGCGACGCGTTCGGCGGGGTGGCCGGGGTCGACCGGCAGGTAGCCGGCGCCGCTCTTGAGCACCGCGAGCAGGGCCACGACCAGGTCCTCGGCGCGGGGCAGGGCGAGCGCGACGAACCGTTCGGGTCCCGCACCGGCCTCGATCAGCAGCCGGGCCAGCCGGTTGGAGCGCTCGTCGAGCTGCCGGTACGTCAGCTCCTCGTCCCCGGCGACGACGGCCGGGGCGTCGGGGGTCCGCGCGGCCTGCGCGGCGAACGCCGCGGGGAGGGTGCGGGAGCCGGCCACCGCGGGGACGGCGCCCTTGGGCGAGGTCCCCGCAGCCGGGGCGGGGGCCGTGGCCGGCGCCCCGCCCACAGCCTCGGGCACCGGCACCGGCACCGCAGCCACCGGAGCAGCCGCACCCGCCGTCGCAGCCGCAGCCGCACCCGTCTCCGCTCCCGCGTACCGCTCGAGCAGCGCGCGGCCTTCGGCGGGGGTGAGCAGGGGCAGGTCGTCCAGGCGGCGGCCGGGGTCGGCGGCCATCGCGGTCAGCAGGGTGCGCAGGCTCGCGCCCAGGCTCTCGACGGTGGCCCGGTCGAAGACCGCAGGGTCGTGGTCGAGGGAGACGGCGAGGGTGTCGCCGGGGGCGACGACCACGCTCAGCGGGTAGCTGGTGGGCTCGACGTCGCGTTCCTGGGTGAGGGTCAGGCCGAGCCGCCCGAGGGCGTCCTCGTCGAACGGGTAGTTCTCGAAGACGACGATGCTGTCGAACAGGCCGGTCCCGCCGGGCACCTCGCTCCAGGTCTGGAGCTGGGCCAGGGAGACGAACTCGTGCCGCCGGGACTCCGACTGGGCGGCCTGGAGCTCGCCCAGCCACTCCAGCAGCGGGCGCCTGCCGTCGACCGTGACCCGGGTCGGCAGGGTGTTGATGAACAGTCCGACCATGGTGGTGACACCGGGCAGGTCGGCGGGACGGCCGGAGACGGTGGTGCCGAACACCACGTCCTCGCCGCCGCCGAAGCGTGACAGCAGCAGCGCCCAGGCGCCCTGGAGCACGGTGTTGAGGGTGAGCCCGGACCGCTGCGCGGTCTCCCGCAGCCGGGCGGAGACCTCGGCGTCGAGCGTGACGCGCACCGTCTCCGCGGAGGAGGCGTGGTGCGCCCCGGCGGAGCGCCGGTCCCGGGGCAGTTCGGTGGGCGCGGTGAAGCCGGCCAGCGTCTCTCGCCAGTGGCGCTCCGCGGCGTCCGTGTCCTGGCCGGCCAGCCAGCCCAGGTAGTCGGCGAACGGCGCCCGCCCGGGCACCCGGGGACGGCCGCCCCGGGTGAGGGCCGCGTACCGTTCGCAGACCTCGTCGAAGACCTGGGCGGCGCTCCAGCCGTCGAGCAGCACGTGGTGGAACGTCCACACCACCCGCACACGGTCGGGCGCGAGGCGGATCAGCGTCAGCCGCATCAGCGGGGCCGTCGTGAGGTCGATGCCGGCCTGCCGGTCCTGCTCGAGCAGTCGGTCGAGGTCCGCCGCGCACATGGCCTCGTCCCGGCCGGTCCAGTCGTGGTGGGTGACGGGCACGGTGGCGTGGTGCCGGACGACCTGCAGCGGTTCGGCGGTCTCCTGCCACTCCAGGCGGGTGCGCAGCACGGCGTTGGCGTCGGCGGTGCGCTGCCAGGCCTCGGCGAGGGCGTGCGGGTCCCTGACGCCGGAGAGGGTGAACTGCACCTGGTTGACGTAGGTGCGGCTGTCGGGGTCCAGCAGCCCGTGGAAGAGCATGCCGGCCTGCATCGGCGTCAGCGGGTACACGCCGGCGACCTCGCGGCCGTCCCCCACGACCCGGTCCACGGCCGCCTGGTCGAGCCGGGCCAGCGGGAAGTCCGACGGGGTGCGCCCGCCGGCGTCGGGGCGGGCGCAGTGCGCGACGACCGCCTCCAGCGCCCGCACCGTCTCCTCGGCGAGGCGGGTCACCGTCTCCCGTCGGTGCACGCCGCGGCTGTGGTGCCAGACGATCTCCAGCTCGCCGTCCTCGCCGACCCGGGCGACGACGTCCAGCAGGTGCGGGCGGTCCGCCTCGGGGGCGTCCGCGCCGTCCAGGCCGCCGGGCACGGCGCGCACCAGGGCGCCGCCCTCCGCGCTCCAGTCGAAGCGGCCCAGGTAGTTGAAGCTGATCGCGGGCGCCGGGCCGGAGGGGAGCTCGCGGGTGAGGCGGGTCAGCGCGCCGTGGCCGATGCCGTGACCGGGTATCGCCCGCAGCTGTTCCTTGACGGACTTCAGCGCGGCGCCCCAGTCCCCCCGCGGCACCGTCAGGGCCACCGGGTGCACGGAGGTGAACCAGCCGACCGTGCGGGTCAGGTCGACGTCCTCGAAGAGGGCGTCCTCGCGGCCGTGGCCCTCCAGGGTGAGGGCCACGGTGTCCCGCCCGGTCCACCCGGCCAGCACCCGGCCCAGGGCGGTGAGCAGGACGTCGTCGACGCGGGTGCGGTAGACGCCCGGCACCTCGCGCAGCAGCGCGTCGGTGCGGGCCCGGTCGAGCCGTACGGTGACCGCTTCGGTGTCGGCGACGGTGTTGCCGCCGTCGGCGTCCACCGGCAGCGGCGCGGCGCAGTGCCGGGCCACCGTCTCCCAGTGCTCGCGTTCCGCGGCGAAGCCGCCCGCCTCGGCGTGCGCGCGCAGCCGGCGGGCCCACTCCCGCACCGAGGTGGTGCGTTCCGGCAGCCGGACCGGGTCGCCGGCGCGGGCCTGGGCGTAGGCGGTCTCCAGGTCCTCCAGGAGGATGCGCCAGGAGACCCCGTCGACCACCAGGTGGTGGACGGCGAGCAGCAGCCGGGGAGCCGGGAGGCCGGTGAACAGGCGGGCGGCGAGCAGCGGTCCGGTCTCCAGCCGGAAGCCGGCGTGCGTCTCGGCGGTGACCCTGGTCTCCTCCTCGCGCGCGGCCGCCTCGTCCAGGCCGCCCAGGTCGTGCGTGCGCAGCAGTTCCGGCTCCTCGCCGGGCGCGGCGCACCACTGCGTCCAGGAGCCGTCGTCCTGCCGGGTGAAGCGGGAGCGCAGGGCGTCGTGGTGGTCCCACAGAGCCCGCAGCGCCCGGTGCAGGGCGTCCGGGTCGACGTCGGCCGGGGTCTCGACGACCACGCACTGGTCGAAGATCTCGGGGCGGCGCGGTGCGTCGTCGAGGAACCAGTGCTGGACGGGGGTGAGGGGTGCCTCGCCGGTGACCGGCGCGGTGCCGGCGACCGTGGTGGCGCCTTGTGCGGCGGTGGCGGCGGCCAGGGCGGCGACGGTGGGGTGCCGGAAGAGGTCGCGCGGGGTGAGCGTCAGCCCGGCGGTGCGGGCCCGGGAGACGACCTGGATGCCGAGGATGGAGTCGCCGCCGAGCATGAAGAAGTTGTCGTCGGCGCCGACGCGTTCGACGCCGAGCAGGTCGGCCCAGATGCCGGCCAGGATCCGCTCGGCCCCCTCATGGGGCTCGCGGTAGGCGTCGCCGGGCGCCGACCAGTCGGGGACGGGCAGCCGGCGGCGGTCCACCTTGCCGTTGACGGTGAGCGGCAGTTCGGGGACGGTGACGAACGCGGCGGGCAGCATGTAGTCGGGCAGGCTCGCCGAGAGGTGCTCGCGCAGCTCGGCCGGGCCCGGCACGTCCGCCTGCGGGGCGGGCACCAGGTGTGCGGCGAGCCGCTTGGCCCCGGCGTGCTCGTACAGCGACACGACGGCCTCGACGACCGCCGGGTGGGCGGTGAGGCGGGCCTCGATCTCGGCGGGCTCGACGCGGAAGCCGCGGATCTTGATCTGGTCGTCGGCCCGGCCCACGAAGCACAGTTCGCCGTCCGCGCTCCGGCGCACGATGTCGCCGGTGCGGTACATCCGGCCGCCGGGCGGCCCGTACGGGTCGGCGAGGTAGCGGGCGGCGGTAGCCCCCGGCCGTCCGGCGTATCCGCGGGCCACTCCCGCGCCGGCGAGGTACAGCTCGCCGGGCGCCCCGGGCGGCTGCGGCTGGAGGGCGTCGTCGAGCACGTAGGCGCGGGTGTCGTCGAGCGGGCGTCCGATGGGCAGCACCGCGGGCAGCCGGTCGGCGGCGGTGAAGGGGCGCCAGGTGGCGAAGGTGGTGGTCTCGGTGGGGCCGTAGACGTCCACGACCGTCAGGCCGGGGCAGGCGTCCAGGACACGCCGCACCACGGCGCCCGGCACGGCCTCGCCGCCGGTCCACACCTGCCGCGCGCCGCGCAGACAGCCGGGGTCCTCCTGGGCGAGCAACCGGAACAGTCCGGCCGTCAGGAACAGGTGACGCACCTTCTGCTCGGTCACGGCGTGGCGCACCACGGCCGTGTCCACCTCGGCGGGCGGCGCGAGCACGGCGGTGCCGCCGCGCAGCAGCGGCACCCACAGCTCGTAGGTGGAGGCGTCGAAGGCCTGCGGCGAGTGCACCAGCACCCTCTCGTGCCCGGCGAAGGCCCGGTCGAGGGCGAGCGCGGCGACGTCGCGCTGCCGCGCGGCGATCCCCTTGGGGGTGCCGGTGGAGCCCGAGGTGAACATCAGGTACTGCGCGTTGTCGGGGTGGACCGGCGGCAGCGCGACCGGCGCGGCGGGGTCGCCGGGCGTGTCACCGCGTGCGTCTCCCGTTGCGTCGCCGGCGGGTGTGTCGTCCGCCCGGACGACCCTCCCGTCCGGCAGGACCGCGTGCGCCGTCTCCTCGTTGGCCGCGTCGGTGAGCAGCAGGTCGGCGCCGGCCTCGGCGAGCATCCGTCGCAGCCGTTCGCCCGGCGCCCGGCCGTCCAGCGGGACGTACACGCCGCCGGTGCGCACCAGGGCGAGCTGGGCGAGGACCAGCGGCACGGAACGGTCCATCAGCACGCCCACCGGGCGCTCGGCGCGCACGCCGAGCGCGGTGAGGCGGGCGGCCAGCGCGGCCGCCCGCTGGTCGAGCTCCCGGTAGGTGAGCTTGCGCGCCCCGGCCTCCAGCGCCACCGCGTCGGGCGTGCGGCGCACCTGGGCGGCGAAGAGTTCGGCCGTGGTCGTCGCCGGGGCGCCGGTGGCGGTGTCGTTCCAGGCGTGCAGCACCTGTTCGCGGCGGGCGGGGGTGAGCAGCGGCAGGCGCCCGGGGGCGTCGCCGAGGCCGTCGGCCATGTGGCCGAGGAGGACGAGCAGGGACTCCGTCAGCAGCCCGGCGGTGGCGGCGTCGAAGAGTTCGGGGTCGTAGCCGAGGCTGAGGGACAGCTCGGCCCCCGGCTCGACGACCAGGCTCAGCGGGTAGTTGGTGGTCTCGACGCCCTCGAGTCCGCTCAGCTTCAGTCCGTGGGAGGCGGCCGTGGTGTCGTCCACGGGGTAGTTCTCGAAGACGACGATGCTGTCGAACAGGCCCGCCCGCTCGGGGAGCCGGGTGAGGGCCTTCATCCGGGTCAGCGGGACGAAGTCGAAGCGCCGGTCCTCGCCCTGGTCCTGCTGGAGGCGGTGCAGCCAGTCGGCGGTGGTGCCGGTGCGGGGCACGGTGACCCGGGTGGGCAGGGTCGCGATGAACAGGCCGGTCATGCTCTCGGCGCCGTCCAGTTCCGGCGGGCGGCCGGAGACGGTGGTGCCGAAGACGACCTCGTCGCGGCCCGCGTGGCGGCTCAGCAGGACCGCCCAGGCGCCCTGCACCAGGGTGCCGAGGGTCAGCCCGGCGTCCTTGGCGCGGTCGTGCAGCGCGCGGGTCGCGGCGGCCGGCAGCACGGCGCGCACCGCCTCGCGGGACTCGGCGCGGTGGCTCTCGCGCGGTTCCCGGTCGTACGGCAGCGGGGTGGGCTCGGCGAGGCCGTCCAGCCGCTCCCGCCAGTGGCGTTCGGCCTCGTCCCGGTCGCGTCCGGCCAGCCAGGCCACGTAGTCGCGGAACGGCCGTCGGTGGGGCGGCGCGGCGGTGTCCGGCGCGGCGACGCAGGCGAGGACGTCCGCCAGCACGTGGAAGAGACTCCAGCCGTCGAGCACCAGGTGGTGGAAGGACCACACCACGCGCAGGCCGCCGCCGGGGAGCCGGACCAGGGTCAGCCGCTGGAGCGGCGCCCGGGTCAGGTCGATGCCCTTCTCCCGCTCGGTGCGCAGCAACTCCCGCAGCCGCGCCTCGCGTTCGCTCTCGTCGAGCGCGCGCCAGTCCAGGTGGGCGACCGGCACGGTGGCCTCGCGCCGCACCACCAGCAGGGGTTCGGGGACGTCCTGCCAGACGGCGTGGGCGCGCAGCACCGGGGTGCGGTCGGTGACCCGCTGCCAGGCCGCCGCGAGGGCGGCCGGGTCGCCGACCCCGTCGAGGACGAAGGAGAGCTGGTGGAAGTAGACGCCGCTGTCCTCCTGGGACAGGCCGTGGAAGAGCATGCCCGCCTGGGTGGGCGTGAGGGGGTGCACGTCCTCCACGGCGGCGGGGTCGTCGCCGGTGAGGCGGTCCACGGCCGCCTGGTCGAGCCGGGCGAGCGGGAAGTCGGAGGGGGTGCGGCCGGCGGCGCCGGGGCGGGCGGCGTGCCGGGCGAGGTCGGCGAGCGCGTCGGCGTAGCGCTCGGCGAGGCCCGCGACGGTCGCCTCGTCGTGCGTGGCGCGGGAGTGGTGCAAGGTGAATTCCAGCTGGTCGCCGTCGAGTCGCCCGACGACCTCCAGGGGGTGCGGGCGGGCGCAGCGCGGGTCGGCGTCCAGGGCGAGCGGGCGGGAGGCGGCGCGGTAGAGGCCCCCCGTTCCGCCCGTCGACGCGAACCGGCCGAGGTAGTTGAAGCTGACCTGGGCGGCCGGCCCCTCGGGCAGGGTGCCGGGTGCGGCGAGGTACCGCAGCGCGTCGTGACCGATGCCGTGCCGGGGCACCGCCCGCAGCTGCTCCTTCACCTGCTTGAGCGCCGTGTCCCAGTCCGTGTCCGGCGCGACCGCGAGGGCGACCGGGTGCCGGGTGGTGAACCAGCCGACGGTGCGGCCGGTGTCGACGTCGTCGAACAGTTCCTCCCGGCCGTGTCCCTCGACGTCGACCAGCACCCGCCGGTGGCCGCTCCAGGCGCACAGGGCGCGGCCGAGCGCGGTGAGCAGCGCGTCGTTGGCCTGGGTGCGGTAGGTGTCCTGCAGGGTGCGCAGCAGGGCCGCCGTGACGTCGGGGGCCAGCCGTACGGTGACCTCGCCGGCCGAGCCGTAGGTGTTCGCGCCCTCGCGGTCCGCGGGCAGGGTGGTGCCGGCCTCGGCCGCGGCGCGCTCCCAGTACGCGCGTTCCGCGTCGAAGCCGCCGTCCGCCGTGTACCGGGTCAGGCGTTCGGCCCAGTGGCGCAGGGGTGAGGTCTTCGGCGGCAGGGCGGCCGCGCCGTCCTGCCCCGCGCGCCGGGCCCGGTAGGCGTGGTCGAGGTCCTCGAGGAGGACGCGCCAGGAGACGCCGTCGACCACCAGGTGGTGCACGGCGAGGTGCAGGACGGGCGGCCGGTCCGGGCCCGCCTCGTGCAGCACGGCGCGCAGCAGCGGGCCGTGGGCGAGGTCGAAGGGGCCGTGGTGCGGTGCGTCGGACGCGGGTCCGTGGTGGCGGGCGAGCACCAGGCGGGGCGCGGTCGCGTCGATGTGCCAGCGGACCGCCGCGCCGTCGGCGTCCTCGCCGGGCGTGAAGCGGGAGCGCAGGGCGTCGTGGTGGGCGAGGAGGTCGTTGAGGGCGTCCTCCAGCGCCGCCGGGTCGACGTCGTCGCCCACCTCCAGGGAGACGGTCTGGGCGAAGTGGCCCGCCTGCTCGCCCGCGCTGTCGAACAGCCACCGCTGGATGGGCGTCAGCGGGGCGGGTCCGGCGGCGGACACGGTGTCGGGTGCGGCGGGGCGGCTGCTCGCGGCGGCGTCGGCGCGGCGGGCGAGGGCGGCGACGGTCTGGTGGCGGTAGACGTCGCGGGAGGTGACCGCGAGGCCCGCCTGCCGGGCCTCGGCCACGACCTGGATGCTGAGGATGGAGTCGCCGCCGAGGGAGAAGAAGTTGTCGTCCGCGCCGACCCGGGCGACGCCGAGCGCCTTGGCCCAGATGGCGGCGAGGACCCGTTCGGTGTGCGTCCGCGGGGCCACGTGGCGCGCGGTGCGCTGCGCGGGGCCGGGGTCGGGCAGCCGGCCGCGGTCGAGCTTCCCGTTGACGTTCAGCGGCAGCTCGTCCAGCACCATGACCACCGAGGGGACCATGTGGTCGGGCAGGGTGCCGCCGAGCGTGCGGCGGACCGTCTCGGGTTCGACGGTGGCGCCGGGCTCGGGCACCACGTAGCCGACCAGCCGGTGGTGGCCCCCGTCGGCCCGGGCCGCGGCGGCGGCCTCGGCGACGCCGGGGCAGCCACGCAGCGCCTCCTCGACCTCGCCCGGTTCGATGCGGAATCCGCGGACCTTGACCTGGTCGTCGGTGCGGCCCAGGTACTCCAGTTGGCCGTCGGCACTCCACCGCACCAGGTCGCCGGTGCGGTACATGCGGCCTCCGGGCGCGCCGAACGGGTCGGCGACGAACCGGGCGGCGGTCAGGCCGGGGCGGCGCAGGTAGCCGCGGGCCAGTCCGTCGCCGCCGAGGTACAGCTCGCCCGGGACGCCCGCCGGCTGAAGGCGCAGCTTCCGGTCGAGGACGTAGGCGCGGGTGCGGGCCACCGGCCTGCCGATCGGCGGCGCCTGGTCCGGGTCCTCGTCGCCGGCGAACCAGGCGGTCGCGTAGACGGTGGCCTCGGTGGGCCCGTAGAGGTTGGCGACGGCGCAGCCGGGCATGGCCTGACGCAGGTCCCGCACGGTCTGCGCGGGCAGCGCCTCGCCCGCCAGGACGACGGTGTCCGCGCTCACCGCCGGGCCGCCGCCGGCGAGCATCCGCGACAGCACCGAGGGCACGCCGCTCACCAGCCCCGCCCTGCGGGGCTCGGCGGCGTCGGCGAGGGCGGGCAGGTCGGGGACGATCTCCACGGTGCCTCCCGCGATCAGCGGGCACAGCAGCTCGAAGACGGAGACGTCGAAGTTGAGCGAGGTGGAGGCGACGACGTGGTCCAGGCGTCCGGCGAACCGCCGGGCGGCCCAGTCGGCCAGGTGGGCCACGCTGCGGTGGGTGACCACGACGCCCTTGGGGCGGCCGGTGGAGCCCGAGGTGTAGATGACGTACGCGGGGTGCTCCGGGTCGCGGGGGTGCGCGGGGAGGTCTTCGCCGGACGGGTCCTCGCCCCGGCCGGTGCGCCGCGCGTCGTCGCCCTCCGCGGCCAGGACGTCGTCCAGGAGCAGCACCGGGCGGTCCGGCGGCAGGGCGGCCGCGGTGTCGCGGGTCGCCAGGACGAGGGTCGGGTCGGCGTCGGCGAGCATGAGGCGGATGCGTTCGGCCGGGTAGCCGGGGTCGACCGGCAGGTAGGCCGCGCCGGACCGAAGGACGGCCCAGATCGCCGGGAGGAGGTCGGCGGTGCGGGGCAGGCACAGGGCGACCAGCGTCTCCGGCCGCGCGCCGCGGGCCACGAGCCGTCGGGCGAGCCGGGTGGCGCGGCGCTCGACCTCGGCGTAGTCCAGGCGGGTGTCGCCGCACACCACGGCGGTCCGCCCGGGGGTGCGGGCGGCCTGTGCCGCGAACAGCTCCGGCAGGGTGGGTCCGCCGGACGTCCCCTCCTCGTCGAGCGGGGCCTCGCCGGCGCCGAGCAGGGTTCCCCGCTCGTCGTCGGTGAGCAGTGGCAGCTGGGCGACGGTGCGGTGCGGCGCGTCGGCCATGCCCTCGAGCAGCCGGTGCAGGTGGCGGCCGAACCGGGCGGCGGTGCTCGCCTCGAACAGGTCGGTGTTGTACTCGACGGTGAGGTCGCAGCCTCCGTCGGAGGTGGGCGTGAACTCCAAGACGAGGTCGAAGCGGGCGGCGGGCCGGGGCAGCGGGTGCTCCTGCACGCGCAGGCCCGCCGCGCGGGGCGGGTGCGCGAGCGGCGTCTGCTGGACGACGAGGACCTGCACCAGCGGCGTGCGGCTGGGGTCCCGGCGCGGGGCCAGCTCCTCGACCACCTGGTCGAAGGGCACGTCGGCGTGGGCGAAGGCGTCGAGCACGGTGGTCCGCAGGGACTCCACCAGCCGGTTGACGGTGAGGGTGTCGTCGACCTCGCCGCGCAGCACGACGGTGTTGGCGAAGAAGCCGGTGACCTCCTCCAGGTCCCGCCGCACCCGCCCGTCGGTGACGGTGCCGAAGGCGACGTCGCGCTGCCCGGTGTACCGGGAGAACAGCACGGCCGCCGCGCCGGCGAACAGGGTGAACAGGGTCGTGCTCCGGTGTCCCGCCAACCGCCTCAGCTGGCCGACGAGTTCGGCGGGGATCCGGTGCCGGTGGGCGGCGCCGGCGGTGGTGCGCACGGGCGGGCGGGGGTGGTCCGTGGGCAGGTCGAGCTGCTGAAGTCCGGCCAGCCGGTTCCGCCAGTAGGCCAGGCCCTCGGCGTCGGGCCCGCGCCCGTGTTCCCAGGCGGCGAAGTCCGGGTACTGCAGACCGGGTTCGGGCAGGGCGTCGGGTTCGCCGGACGCCTCCGCCCGGTACAGCGCGGTCAGTTCGCGGACCAGCACGCCTACCGACCATCCGTCGGTGACGATGTGGTGCTGCGCGAGCAGCAGGACGTGGTCGTCCTCGGCGCGGCGCGCCAGCAGGGCCCGGGCGGGCGGGCCGGCCGTCAGGTCGAAGGGGCGGCGCAGTTCCTCGGCGAGCAGACGCTCCGTCTCCTCGTCCCGGCGTCCGGCCGGCACCGGGGGCAGGTCCGCGACGCGCAGCGGGAGCGCGGTCTCGGGGATCACCCGTTGCGTGACCTGGCCGTCGACCTCGGCGAACACGGTGCGCAGGGAGTCGTGGCGGGCGGCGAGGCGGCCGAGGGCGCGGCGCAGGGCGCCGAGGTCGAGGGCGCCGCGCAGCCGCAGCGCGACGCCCGTGGTGTACTCGGCGCCGTCCGGGTCGAGGTCGTACAGGAACCACAGCCGCCGCTGGGCCGCGGACAGCGGGAGGGGCGTCCCCCGTGGGGCGGGCGGGATGGGGTCCACCGGGGCGGCGGCGGACGGGTCGTCGAGGAGCGGAGCGAGCCGGGCGATCGTGCGGGCGGTGAACACGTCGCGCACGGACAGCGCCACGCCCAGCTCGTCGCGGACCCGGGAGAGGGTGCGGGCGGCGAGGACCGAGTCGCCGCCCAGGTCGAAGAAGTCGTCCTCGACGCCCAGGGGTTCGACCCCGAGCACCTCGCTCCAGACGGCGGCCAGCGCGCTCTCGGCGGGTGTGCGGGGCGGGGTGTGCCCGGCGTCGGGGGTGTGCGCCGGCGCGGGCAGGGCCCGGTGGTCGATCTTGTTCTGCGGGGTCAGCGGCAGGGCGTCCAGGACGACCACCGCGGAGGGCACGAGGTGCGCCGGGAGCGAGGCGCCGAGCGCGCTGCGCAGTGCTGCCGGGGCGGGCGGTCGGCCGCGGTCGGCGGGCGTGACGTAGCCGACCAGCCGTCGTCGGCCCGGTTCGTCCTCGCGCACCACGACCACGGCCTCGCGGACGGCGGCGTCCCGCAGCAGGGCGGCCTCGATCTCGCCCGGCTCGATGCGGAAACCGCGGACCTTCACCTGCCGGTCGGCCCGGCCGAGGAACTCCAGCTCGCCGTCGGCCCGCCACCGCGCCCGGTCGCCGGTGCGGTAGAGCCGGGCCCCCGGCGGCCCCCACGGGTCGGCGACGAAGCGGGCGGCGGTCAGGCCGGGGCGGCCCAGGTAGCCGCGGGCCACACCGTCCCCGCCGACGTACAGTTCGCCGTCCGCGCCGGGCGGAACCTCACGCATCAGCGGGTCGAGGACGTGGGCGCGGACACCGGACAGCGGGGCGCCGATGGTCGGGGTGCCGGAGCCGGCGCGGAGCGGGCCGGTCCAGCTGGCGACGATGGTGGCCTCGGTGGGCCCGTAGGAGTTGATCATCCGCCGTCCGGACGCCCACCGGTCCACGAGGGCGGGCGGGCAGGCCTCGGCTCCGACGATGAGCGTGCGCAGGTGCGGCGCGCCGTCCGGTCCGGGGTCGGGCAGGGTGGCCAGCGCGGCGGGCGGGATGAGCGTGTGGCTGATGCGGAACTCGTCGAGCACGGACGCCAGTTCGTCCCCCAGCCAGGGTCCGCCCGGTGGCACGACCAGGGTCGCCCCGGCGAGGACGGAGATGAACAGCTCGAGGACGGAGGCGTCGAAGCTCGGCGAGGAGAACTGGAGCACCCGGTCGCCGGGGCCCACGGCGTAGCGCTCGGCGGCTGCCTCGACGAAGCCGCGGACGCCCCGGTGGGTGACCGTGACGCCCTTCGGCACTCCGGTGGAGCCGGAGGTGTAGATCAGGTAGGCCGCGTGGTCCGCCCCGACGGACACGCCACCCCGGGGGACCCTGTGGGGAGCCACCCCGGCGGCCGATCCCGCCCCGGCGCCCGGGTCCTCCCCCGCGCCGTTGTCCGTTCCCGTGCCGAGCGCCTCCCGCACGGCCGCGAGGTCGTCGAGCACGACGGCCGGCGCGGCGTCGGCGAGCATCAGGGCGCGCCGCTCCCGCGGATATCCGGGGTCGACGGGCAGGAAGGCGGCGCCCGCGAGAGCCGTGGCCAGTTCCGCGGCGATCAGCTCCAGGGACCGCGGCAGGACCAGCGCCACCGTGCGCTCCGGTCCCGCTCCGCGCCGCACAAGGTCGCCCGCGAGACGCCGGGCCCGTGCCTCGAGCTCACGGTAGGACCAGGTGCGCCGGCCGTCGGTGAGGGCGGGAGCCTCCGGCGTGCGCGCCGCCCACGCGGTGAACAGCTCGCCGATCGAGGTCGGCGTGCCGGGCCGCGGGGCCGGGGTGGTGCTCCCGGCCGCCGAGGAGGACGACGCGGGGGTCGGCAGGTCGTGCGGAACCGTCATGAGTGCAGTCCTTCGGAGCGGAACGGAACGGCGCGCGGCGTCGCCCGGCCCGGGCCTGGTCGGCGGCCGGGGCACGGCGGGGCGACGCGGCGGGGCCGCGTTCGGATGTGGGGAAGTGCTGCGGTGCGGGCGGGAGTTACCGCGGGGACGGCGGGACGCTCCGGTACCCGGGGGTGCGCGCGGGCCTCGGGGAGGGGCCCGCCGCGGCCTCGGCCCACACGGAGGGGGCCGGGACGGGCACGAGACCGCGCAGGTGCGGACCGGCCGGCACCCGGCCGGGCCTGGCCGCCCCACCGGAGTGACGCGGGGCGTGGACGCCCGGACCCCTGAGGTCCACCGGGCGGGCCTCCGGCTCGGCGCCCTGCACCCTGCGGGCCGCGCGCCCGGAGACCTGCACCCGGTCGACGGCCCCCGTCAGGGGATCGCGGTGGAAGTGCCCGCCGGGTTCACGGCGGCCGCTCACCGGGTCGGCCAGGTCGAACTCGAGGTCCGAGTGGCACACCAGCGGCAGCGGGACGTCGCCGTCGACGGAGAGGAACGGCCGGCCGGAGGCGTCGAGACCCACCCGGTACTCGACCGTGCCGTTGCGGTAGACGCCCGCGCAGCCGGCCGGCAGCGGGGCGGGGCTCCGGCCGTGTCCCGGGCGGGTCGCCGCGGGCGCCACCAGGCCGAGCGCGCCGAGTTCGCCGGCGAGCTCACGCCACAGGGCGGTCGCGGAACTCGCGTTGCCGGTGAAGGCGACGACGACACCGGAGAGGGGGTCGACGCGCAGGTGGCAGGAGGTTCCCTGGGCGTTGCCGTCGTGGCCGCACCACCAGCGGTCCTCGCCCCGGAAGAGGGCCGCGCCGGCGCCCCAGCCGTCGGCCAGCGCGCCGGGGCGCGCGCCGGGGGCCGGGCGGCGCATCGACTCCGCCGCGGCGGGCGGCAGTGCGGTGGAGTGGCCGGCGAGCGCCCGGCCGAGGGCCAGCAGGTCCCCCGCGCCGGCCAGCAGGGCGCCGGCCGGGGCCTCGACGGGAGCGAGGTTCTGCCCGACGGGCATCAGGCGGCCCGAGGCGGTGTTGCGGGCGTGACCGGCGGCGACGGGCCGGTCGGACGGGGGGTCCTGAAGGAGGAGCGGGCGTATGCCCAGCGGCGCGAACAGCAGGGCCCGTACCGCCTCCCGCCAGGTCATGCCGGTGACCTCCTCTACCAGACGTCCGGCGGCCACGTAGCCGGCGTTGGAGTAGGAGAAGCCGCTGCCCGGCGCGAACAGCAGGTCGCGCGGGGAGGAGACCGAGGCCAGGAGCCGCGGCGCGGTGAGTCCGGCGGCGGTGTCCGAGTCGGGCCCGGTCGGCAGCCCTGAGGTGTGGCTGAGCAGGTGACGCACGGTCACCTCGGGTATCGCCCGTAGTTCGGGCAGCGTCGCGGCGGCCGGCTCGTCGAGGTCGATGTCGCCGTCGTCGGCGAGCACCGCCACGGCGGCCGCCGTGCAGAGCTTGGTCACCGAACCGGTCGGCACGACCGTGTCCGGAGTGAAGGGGGCGCCGGTGGCGGCGTCGGCGGTGCCGGTATGGACGCCGATCACCTCGGCGCCGGTGTGGACGGCGAGCTGGGCGCCCGGCACTCCGTGTGCGCGGGCCAGTTCGTCGAGGCGGTTCTGAAGCGTGCTGCGGCCGAGGGAGGGGCGCCCCTCGGCTACGTGTGTAGGGGGCACGTGCGGCATGGAGCGGGGCCTCCTGGGAAGTCGTGCTCTGTTGATGACGCACCGGCCGGAACGGGGACGGATCCGGACGGGTGGGGACGTGCGCCGCACGTTCGCGACGGTGATGCGCGAAGCCGGCCCGGGGGGACCGGCCTCCAAGGCCGAGTCAGAGGTTAAGCACAACTCTCGCTTTGTGTCTGCTAACTAGTGATTCCGGACCATACACATCCAGACAGTGACTATGGTGTGTAAATCAGTCCATGTTTTGACCGTAAGTAATCTTCTGTGCACGAGTTCGCCGCCGCCCCGTGATTCCCGTCCGGCTCCGGCGGCGCGTCCCGCACGGCCTCGACGCCCGCACCCGAGACACGTCAAGGGCCTCCGAGCAGCCAGGAGTCGGCCACCACGCCTCGTCGGCCGACCGTGGGCCGCGATCAAGCGTTGACCGGCACCTGACAGGCCGGGACAGAACGCATATGCCGTCGCGGAGTGCCATGACCGGAAGCCTCCACCGACGGAGACCGAACAATGACCTTGCCCCCGCGCCGCCGCGCGGCCCGGAGGGGGGCGAGCGCCGTCGAACCCCTGACGGAGGCAGGTTTAGGTTAGGCTAACCTAAGGGCGTGAGAGCCGAAGAGACCTCCCAGGTCAGACCCATGCGTGGGCACCGACTCACGGCGACCGAGGTCACCGTGGCGTACGACGCCGCCCCTGTCGTCCACCAGGCCGACGTGACCCTGCGGCCGGGCGAGGTGACCGTCCTGGCCGGCCCCAACGGCAGCGGCAAGTCCACGCTGTTGCGTGCCATGGCCCGCCTTCAGCAGGCGCGCGGCGGCAGTCTCACCCTCGCCGACGAGCACGCCGACGGGGAGCGGGAGACCGACGCGCTCGCCCTGACGGCCCGTGAGTTCTCCCGCCGGGTCGCCCTGCTGACGCAGGCGCGCCCCACCCCCTCCGGTCTCACCGTGCGCGACGTGGTCGAGTTCGGCCGCTACCCGTACCGGGGCCGCTGGGGCAGGTCCGATCCGGGCGGCACGGCCGCCGTCGACCGGGCACTGGCCCTCACCGGTACCACCGGCCTCGCGGACCGCGGCGCCGAGCACCTCTCCGGCGGCCAGCTCCAGCGCGTCTGGCTGGCCGGCTGCCTGGCCCAGGAGACCGGCGTGCTGCTGCTCGACGAGCCCACCACCTACCTGGACCTTCGCTACCAGGTCGAACTCCTCGACCTGATCCGCGACCTGGCGGACGACCACGGCATCGCCGTCGGGGTCGTCCTCCACGACCTCGACCAGACGGCCGCCGTCGCCGACCGGGTCGTGCTCCTGCACGACGGCCGGGTCGTCGCGGACGGCACGCCCGCCGAGGTCCTCACCCCCGAGCGGCTGACCTCGACCTACGGCATCCGCATCGAGGTCGACACCGACCCCCTCACCGGCCACCTGCGCACCCGCGCGGTAGGCCGGCACCACACCCGCACCACGTCCGAAAGGCTCCTCCCCTCCTCATGAAGCGTCACTTCCTCGTCGCGGCCACGGCCGCCGTCGCCGCCCTCGCGCTGAGCGCCTGCGGCACCACCGAGCCCGCCGCCGACGCCAAGGGCGCCCAGGACGGCAAGAAGGCGAAGGCCGTCACCCTCACCGACGCCTCCGGCGCCAAGGTGAAGCTCGACGGCCCGGCGACCAAGGTCGTCGGCACCGAGTGGAACGTCGTGGAGAGCCTGCTCTCGCTCGGCGTCCAGCCGGCCGGCGTCGCCGACGTCAAGGGTTACCAGCTGTGGAACACCGCCGTCCCGCTCGGGGGCGAGCCCAAGGACATCGGCACCCGCGGCGAGCCCAGCATGGACACCGTCGCCGCGCTGGCGCCCGACCTGATCGTCGCCACCACCGACCTTCCGGAGGCCGCCGTCAAGCAGCTGCGCGACGTCGCCCCGGTCCTCCAGGTCCGCTCGGCCGACGGCGCCGGCCAGATCGACCAGATGCTGGAGAACGTCGACCTCATCGCCAGGGCCACCGGCACCGAGGACAAGGCCGGGCAGCTGCGCGAGCGGTTCGACGCCAAGCTCGCCGAGGGGAGGAAGGCGCTGGACGAGGCAGGCCTGGCCGGCGAGGGCATAGCCTTCGCCGACGGCTACGTGACGTCCAACCAGGTGTCGGTCCGCCCCTACACGGCCACCTCCCTCATCGGCGAGGTCAACACCGAGCTGGGGCTGAAGAACACCTGGAAGATGAAGGGCGACGAGTCCTACGGCCTGGCCTCCACCGACGTCGAGGGTCTCACCAAGCTCCCGAAGGACACCCGCTTCGCCTACATCGGCAGCGACGGCGACGAGAACAGCACGCCGTTCGCCGCGGGCGGCGTCCTCAAGGACAACGCCGTGTGGAAGTCGCTCCCGTTCGTCGAGTCGGGCGACGTGCACCGTCTCGACGACGGCATCTGGATGTTCGGCGGTCCCGGCTCGATGGAGGCGTACGTCGACGCCCTCGTCGAGGCGCTGACGAAGAAGTAACGCCATGGCCGTCACCGCACCCAGAACAGCCACCCCGGCCGCGGCCGCGGTGACGGCCGCACTGGCCCTGCTGGTCGCCGTCCTCGCGGCGGTCGACGTCACCCAGGGCACCGCCGCGGCGGGCGCACCCGAGCTGTGGAAGGCGCTCACCGGCGCCGCCGACCCGGGCGACGCCTCCGTGGTGATCGCCTCGCGTCTGCCACGCATGGCGGCCGGCCTGCTGGTCGGCGCCGTGCTCGGCATGGCCGGTGTCGCCCTGCAGGCCGTCAGCCGCAACGTGCTGGCCTCCCCGGACACCCTGGCCGTCAACGCCGGCTCCTACCTGGCCCTCGGCGTGGCCGCCGTCACCGGGGTCTCCCTGCCCCTGCTGGCGTCCTCCGGGATCGCCTTCGCCGGGGGTCTCGCCGCGGCGGCGGTGGTGCTGTCGCTGTCGGGGCTCGGCGCGGGCACCGTCCGCCTGGTCCTCGCCGGCAGCGCCCTGACGCTGGGCCTGACGGCTGTCACCCAGGGCCTGTTGCTCCTCTTCCCCGAGCAGACCGAGGGCCTGTACGCCTGGAACCAGGGCTCCATCGCCCAGAACGGCTTCGACGGCGTCCTGCAGATGCTGCCGATCGCGGTGGTCGGTCTGGTCGGACTGCTGCTGACGGCGCGGCGCGTGGACGCGCTGGCGCTCGGCGACGACGCCGCCCGCGGACTGGGCGTCGACGTCCGCACCACCCGGGTCGCCGTGGTGGTGCTGGCCTCCCTGCTGTCCGCGGCCGCCGTCACCCTCGCCGGACCGATCGGCTTCGTCGGCCTCTGCGCCCCGGCACTGGTGCGGCAACTGGCCCGCCGGGTCCGCCACTTCACCCGGCTGCGCGGGGCGGTGCCGCTCGCCGGACTCGCCGGCGCCGCGCTGGTCCTCGGCTCCGACGTGGTGCTGCGCGCCCTGGTCCCCGACGACCTCTCGGTCGCGGTGCCGACCGGGGTGGTCACCAGCCTCGTCGGCGCGGTCTTCCTGGTGGTGACCGCGACCCGGCTGCGGGAGGGCGCCGAGTCCGCCGCGCCGGACCGTCTGCGACTGCGCAGCCGCCAGGTCTTCGTCACGGTGCTGTCCGCGCTGGTGGTGCTGCTGGTGGGCGTGATCGTCGCGGCCGTGCTGCTGGGCGACGCCAAGCTGCTGCTCGGCGACGTCGCCAACTGGGCCCAGGGCAGGTCCGGCCGGGCCGTCACCTTCGTCCTCGACACCCGCGTCCCGCGGGTGGGCGCGGCGCTGCTGGCGGGCGCGGCCCTCGCGCTGGCGGGGACGCTGGTGCAGGCCGTCACCCGCAACCCGCTCGCCGAGCCCGCGGTGCTGGGCGTCTCGAACGGCGCCGCGCTGGGTGCGGTGCTGCTGGTGACCTCGGTCCCGCTCGCCGGTTCGTGGGGCGTGGCGGGCGCCGCGTTCGCGGGAGCGGCGGTGTCGTCGGTGGTGGTCTTCGGGCTCGCCGCGCAGGGCGGCTTCCGTCAGAACCGGCTGGTCCTGGTCGGCATGGGCGTCGCCACCGCGGCGACGGCGCTGATCAGCCTGATCATCGTGCTCACCGACCCGTACAACGCCACCAAGGCGCTGACCTGGCTCTCCGGTTCCACCTACGGGCGCACCTTCCCGGACCTGCTGCCGCTGGCCCTGGTGCTGGTCCTCGGCGCCGGCGTGGCGGCCGCCCGGCGCACGGAGCTCGACCTGGTCTCCCTGGACGAGGACACGCCCAGGCTGCTGGGCATCGGTCTGTCCCGTGAGCGCCTGGCGCTGCTGGTGCTGAGCGTGCTGCTCAGCGCCACGGCGGTGGCGGCGGCAGGCACCATCGGCTTCGTCGGTCTGGTCGCCCCGCACGCCGCCCGGGCCCTGGTCGGCCGCCGCCACGTGCGGGTGGTGCCGGTCGCCGTCCTGCTCGGCGCGGTGCTGGTCTGCGCCGCCGACCTCCTCGGCCGCACGGTCATCGCCCCGGCGCAGCTGGGCGCGGGCCTGATGACCGCGCTGATCGGCACGCCGTACTTCCTCTGGCTCCTGATCCGGAGCCGCGGCGCCCGCTGACGCCTTCCGGAGCCGCGGAGCCCGCCGGCTCCCCTCCCCCGTTTCCCCCGCTTCCCCGCTCCCCGCTTCGGGCGCCCGGTGACGCCACCGGGCGGCCGTACGCCGTCCGGGCCAGGACCTCCGTCGGGCGAGGACGCCGCGCTAGCCCTCCCGGCCGGCGGCCCCGGCCCCTCCGCCCGCCCCGGCCGGCCGGGCCGCCGTCGCGGCGGCGGACCGTGGGCGGCTGACGGGGGCGAGGAGCATGCCGGCGATGGCGTCGGAGAGGAAGTCGCCGACGCCGGGCCAGTCGGGCTCCTCGCCGTCCCGCTCCGCCTTCTCCTCGATCTCCGCGCAGGCGGAGTTGACGAGGTGGGCCATCAGCATCGTCCTGCCACGCACCACGGCCGGGTCCAGATGACTGAGCCGGGCGCCCACCGACTGCCCGATCCGGGCAGTGGTCGGCGCGACCTCGGAGGTCCGGCGCATCAGCCGCGAGACCGACGGATCGTGCAGCGCCAGGCTGAAGAAGCGGGCCCGCCAGGTCGGCCGCGGCAGTTCCGCCATCACCTCGGTGACCGGGACCACCAGTGCGCGGACGTCGTCCAGCAGCGAGGCCGAGCCCTCGTCGAACATGACCCGGCTGCGCTCCTCGATCTCGGCCAGATGCCGGTCCACCAGCGCGCGCAACAGGCCCTCACGGCCGCCGAAGTGGTAGCCCACGGCCGAGTGGTTGCTGTTGCCCGCCGCCTCCGCCACCTTCCGGTCGGAGACCTGGGCGATGCCCTGTTGGGCGAACAGCCGCTCGGCGGCGTCGAGCAGGGCGCTGCGAGCCCTCTCCGATCTGGCCATGGACGGCTCCCGGGCTGGGTGTGAGATGTGCGACGTTCAGCGCCAAGTTAACCCACCCGCACCCTCCCCCGGCAGATAAGTCACCTGACTTGATTTACGCTGGACGCCTCGCGAATAAGTCGCATGACTTAGTTCGACGTGCCGCACGGAGGAGCACCCCACCCTTGGACACCACCACCGCGCCCCCCGCGGCCCCGGAAGCGTCCGGCGCCGCCGGACAGCCCGCCGGGCGTCCGCCGGAGGACCGCAGAACCCGGATCGGGCGCTACGTCGCCCTGTTCGTGATGCCGTTCCTGATGGTCACGATGATGTACGCGAGCTACGTCGGGACCATGCACGAACCGACGCCCGACCATGTGCCGGTCGCGGTCGTCGGCTCGGGACCGGCGGCCGAGGCGGTCGTCGCCGCCCTGGACGACGCTCCGGGCGGCGCCGTCGACGCCCGCCTGGTCGGCAGGGCCGACGAGGCGGCCGACCTGCTGCGGGACCAGGAGGTCGCCGGCGTCCTGGAGATACCCGCCGGGTCCGGCGAGGGCGGCAAGGCGGTCGTCACCACGGCGTCGGCGGGAGGCGCCTCACAGGCGAGCACCGTCAAGCAGCTCCTCGCCCCGGTCACCGTGGAGCAGGGCTGGGACGTCGAGACGAGGGACGCCGCTCCCCTGCCCGACGGCGACATGGCGGGCATAGCCGTGCTGTTCGCGGCGATGGGCATGATGCTGGCCGGTTACGTGCCGCTGAGCGTCCTGACCATGTCGATGCCCTACCTGCTGTCGGTGCGGCGCTTCCTGCCGCTGGTGGCAGGCTGGTCGTTCCTGACCAGCAGCGTCATCTGGCTGATCCTGGGTCCGCTGGTGGGCGCCGTCGACGGTCACTACCTGCAGTTCGTGGGCGTCGGCATGCTGGCCACCATGGCGGTGGGCTGCGCCCAGATGCTGTTCACCAAGCTCGTCGGACCCCTGGCGGTGCTGTTCGGCATGCTGCTGTGGGTGTGCTTCGGCATGCCCTCGTCCAACCTGGCCCTGTCGGTGCACACGATGCCGGGCTTCTTCCAGTGGCTGCACGGCGTGCTGCCGCTCCCGGCGGCCGGCGAGTCGCTGCGCGCCCTCCTCTACTTCGACGGCCGTGGCGTGGGCGGCCACCTGATCGCCCTGGGCGTCTGGCTGGTGGCCGCGCTGGCGCTCGCCCTGCTCAAGGAGCGCAAGGGCCACCTCATCCCCGCCGCTCCCCCGGTCACCGACGGCGGCACCCCGCTGCCCGCGCTCGCCGGCGGGCCCGTCCGGCCGCTGTGGATGCGCCGCTTCGCCGCGATCGCGTTCCCGCTGTCGATCCTGGTGATGGTGGTCGGCCTGATGGGCGCCTCCATGCACAAGCCGCAGATCCACGACATGCCGGTGGCCGTGGTCGGCGCGAGCACCCAGCAGGCGGAGCAGGTGACGGCCGCGCTCGAGCCGAAGCTCGGCGGGATGCTGGAGCTGTCCAGCGGCGACTCGGTCGACGAGGCGCGGGAGTCGGTCCTCGACCAGGAGATCGTCGGCGCCTACGTCCTGCCCACCGAGCGCGGCGGCCCGGCCACCCTGCTGACCTCCTCGGCCGCGGGCAACAGCCAGCACATGGCGCTGGGCCAGATGTTCCAGCAGATCGCCGCCGCGTCGAAGACGCCGCTGAAGACCGAGGACGTCAAGCCGCTGACCGGGCACGACACCATGGGCAGCAACAGCATGTACGTCGGCATGGCGTGGATCATGGCCGGGTTCCTGCTGATGGCCGTGCTGCGCGGCGGCGCCCCGGAGCTGACCCGGACCCGGCGGATCCTGCCGTTCCAGGCGGGCTGGGCGATCGGCATCTCGGCCTGGCTGTGGCTCCTCTTCGACGTCATGATCGGCGCGATCGACGTCCCGGCGTGGGAGTTCATCGCCTACGGGTCCCTGTCCGTGTTGAGCGTGTCGCTGGCCACGGCGGTGTTCACCCGCACGGTGGGTCTCGCGGCCATCGTGCCGGTGATGGTCGTCATGATGCTGGCGGGCGTTCCCGCCTCCGGCGGCGGCATGTCGATCTACATGGTCCCCGAGATCTTCGGCCACCTGAAGGACGTCCTGCCGTTGCCCGCGACCGTGGACATCGCCCGCAGCATGGTCTACTTCGACGGCCACGGCATCGGGCGGAACCTGCTGACCATCGGCATCTGGGGCGCCGCGGGCCTGGCGCTCAACTTCCTGGTCGACCTGTGGCTGAAGCGGCGCGAGCGGCGTGCCGCCCCGCCCGCCGGGGACGGCGCGCCCGCGGCCGGCGCGGTCGGCACCGTCGAGGGCGACGGTCGGGGCGCCGCGACGGGTCCTGACGCGGGGGCCGAGGCCCGGGACGGCCGGGAGACCGGCGGCGGAACCGGCGGCGGTCTCCCGGAGCCGGAGCCCGCGGTGGCCCACTGACGGGCAGGGGCACGAAGCGGTGAGGGGCGGTCCGGACTTCCGGACCGCCCCTCACCCGTGGAAGGGGGGAGGGCGCGGGCCGTCAGCCGCCCGGGGTGAGGCGACCGGAGCGCAGCGCGGCGACGACGCCGCCGTCGACCAGCAGGTCGTTGCCCGTGATGAAGGTGGCCCCGGGGCCCAGCAGGAAGGCCGCGGCGGCCGCGATGTCGTCCGGCGTGCCCACCCGGCCGGTGCCGGACGCCTCCACCATGGCCCGCATCTGCGCACCGCTGTCCCCGGCGAGCTCCTGCCGGCCCATCGGCGTGGAGATGACGCCGGGGCTGACGGAGTTCACCCGCGCCCCGCGCCTGCCCCAGTCGTGGGACGCGGCCTGCACGCGGAGCCGGTTGGCGTACTTGGCGAGCGGATAGGCGCCCTGCGCGCCGAGCCGGTCGGCGTCGAGGAAGGGCAGGTCCAGCAGGTCGTCGGCCGGGGTGTGGGCCAGGGCCTGCTCCAGGTCGGCGCCGAGCGCGGCGGGCGGCACCATGTACCCGGCCATGCTGGCGATCATCACGCCCGCGCCGCCGGGCGCGATCACCCGGCCGAACTCCTCGAGGACCAGGGCGGTGCCCAGCAGGTCCACGGCGAGGATCGCCTTCGCCGGCGCCTGCACCGGGGAGAGTCCCGCCGTGTGGACGACCTGGGCGACCGGCCCGAGTTCCGCGGCGGCGTCCGCCAGGGCGGCGACCGAGGCGCGCGAGGAGACGTCGACCGCCCGGGTGACCACCGAGTGGCCCTGTCCGCGCAGGTCGTCCGCCACGGATTCGAGGAGTTTCTCGTCGAAGTCCGCGAGGAGCAGGCTGCTGCCGGCTCCCTGACGACGGGCGACCGCCTGGCCCATCCCGCCGACGCCGATGACGACGATCACGTTGGTGCTGCTCATGAGCATCCCTTCATTACGTTACTTGTCGTACCGTAATTCATTCGGCGCGGATCTAGGATGGGCCGTATGGCATCGGAGCGGCGACGGGGCAGGCCCCGCGACACGGGGACGGACGAGGCGATCCTGGACGCCGCGGAGGGCCTGCTCCTGCGCGACGGGTACGCGGGGCTGTCGATGGAGAAGGTCGCGGCGGAGGCCGGCGTCGGCAAACCCACTGTGTACCGCCGTTGGCCGTCCAAGGCGACACTGGTCGGCGACGTCACGCGCCGCGCCGCCCTCGCGGCCGCGCCCGGGACCGACCTCCTGGCGCCGCCGCCCGGGGAGGCCGTGGAATCGCTGGTCGCCTGGTTCAGGGCGTACGCGCGGACGGTCGCCGACCCGCGCAACGGGGCCCTGGTGCTCGCCCTGACGGCGGCGGCCGCGGGTAGCCCGCAGGACGCCGAGAGCCTGTACCTCGGCAGCACCCGCGACCAGCACGGCGCCTTGGCCGCCCTGCTGCGCTCGGGGGTCGCGGCCGGCGAGCTGCGGGCCGACACCGACGTCGACGCGGTCGTGGGCGCGCTCATCGGTTCGAGTCTCTACCTCCTGCTCACCGGCAGGCCCGACGAGGCCCCCGACCGGGCCGAGGGGCTGGTCCGCGCCCTCCTGGACGGCGTCCGCACCCCGCGCACGCCGGACGCCGCGGTGCCGCACCAGCGCGGCTGAACCGCGGCGGCCCCTTCACGGCCCGCCGGAATCCCTTCGCGACCCGCCGCAGGGAGGGCGAGAGGTGGGGCCGCGCCCACCCGACGCCCCCACCGGGGCCGTACCTGCGCGAGAGTCACGCCCGTTCGGGTCTGCCGCCGCCCTGGGGCCGCGGCCCGTGCACCGCAACCGCGGGAGCCGGGGAGCCGGAGCCGCCGGACCTCACGGGCCGCGAGGAGCCGCCGGGCCGAGCCGCGCTCTGGACGGGGGTGCCGCAACCGTCCGGTGGAGCCGTCGCGGCCGGGGAGCCGCAACCGGTCGGGCCCGTCGGCCGCCCGGAAAAGCCAAGGGGGCCGGACGGGGTGCCTCTCCGCTCAAGAGGCGCCCTGTCCGGCCCCGGCTCGCGTGCCACGCCGTCCCCACGTGCGGCACGCTCAGACCTTCCGCCTCATCCCACGGGCGGCCGGTCTGGGTCTTCAGTCGAGCCCGAGAGCGGGCAGTACGGCCGACTCCACGAACCGGACCATGTGGTCCGGGTCCGCGTACCGGCCGGTCAGGACCGGCCTGATCCGCATCACGCCGAACAGCATGTCCGGCACGAACGGCAGCGCCGGATGGTCGGCGGCGACGTCGCCCCGCTCGATTCCCCTGCGCAGGATCGCCTCCAGCGCGACGAGTTCCGGATCGACCAGCGCCTCCCGCAACGCGCAGCGCAGCTCGGCGTCCTCCGTGATGGCGTGCGCCATCGCCTGGAACAGCCGGGTGTCCCGGTCCGACACCGCCCCGAGGCAGCGGGCGACCTCCGTCAGGTCACGGGCGAGCGAGCCGGTGTCGATGTCGGCGAACCCGCCCCGCCGGTTGGCGCGCAGCGCGGCGGCGACGAACTGGGGCTTGGTCTTCCACTGACGGTACAACGTGGACTTGCTGCACCGCGTGACGGCCGCGACTCCGTCCATGGTCACGGCCTCGTAGCCGCTCTCACGGATCAGCTCCAGCACGGCGTCGAAGAACTCCCGCTCACGCTCCGGTGTGATCTTCGAGCGACGCGACGCGGATTCCGGCCTGGCTCCACCCTCCGCCTGCACCGTCATGCCCGCTCCCCTTCCTCCGCCGCCACCCGGCCCGCTCTCGGCCGTCCCTGCTCCTCACCCTATCCGCTGCGACACCCGACCGTATCGATACCAACCAGTACCGGTACTCTACCGTACCGATACTGAACCGTTTCGATGATCGCGGCGGCCGGCCGCGCGCCGGCGTCGTCCACGACGTCCGTCCGCACGAAGGGCTGGAGATGAGAGCCCGTCCCGCACCCACCGAGCGCAGACCCGCGCCCAGGATCCACCCGCGGCCGCGGGCCGGCCGGTGAACGCCACCGCGCTCGCCGTCGCCCTGTCCCTCGCCTCGGCGGTCGCCTACGCCTCCGCCGCCGTGGCACAGGAGCGCATCGTCGCGCGGGCCCGCCCCGGCGCCCCGCTGCGTGCCCTCCTGGGCACGGGCGTCTGGTGGGCCTCGGGTCTCAACCTCACGGGCTCCTTGTTGCACGTCGTCGCCCTGCGCTACGGACCGCTGACCGTGGTGCAGCCGCTGGGCGCGCTCACCCTCGTCGTCGCGGTGCCGCTGGGCGCCCGGGCGGCGCGGCGCCGGGTGGGCGAGACCGAGTGGCGGGGCACCGCGCTGACCCTGCTGGGCCTGGCCGCGCTGCTGCTCACCGTGTCCGGCCCGGTCCGGGAGAGGGCGCTGTCACCGGGTTCGGCGCTCGCGGTGGCCGGCGGGGCGGTGGTGGTGCTGGCGGCGCTGTGCCGGCCTGACGACGCCTCGGGCCTGCGCCGTGCCGCCGCATCCGGGGTGGCCTCCGGGGTGGGGTCGGCGCTGACCCAGACGATGACGGTCACCCTGACGCGTCACGGGGGTCCGGGCGCCGTGGCCTGGGGGCAGACGGCGCTGCTGGGCGTCCTGGTCGCCGGGTTCGCGGTCGGTGGGCTGCTGTTGGCGCAGTCGGCCTATCGCGGTGGCCTCGGCGCGCCACTGGCGACCTCCACCCTGGCCAACCCGGTGGCCGCGGCGTGCATCGGCCTGTGCCTGCTCGGTGAAGGCTTCCAGGGCGGGACCCTTGGCGTCCTGCTGGCCGGGGGCGGGGCGCTCGTCGCCGCCCGCGGGGTGGTGCTGCTCACCCGGGGCACTCCCCGGCCCGCGCCGTCCGGCTCCACCGTGGCGGAGGCCATGGCCTAGCCCGGGGCAGGATAGGTGGCCCTGCACCGACAGAGCCTCAGTGCAGGCAGAGGCAGAAGGGGTGGCCGGCCGGGTCGGCGTAGACCCGCCAGTTGGCGCCGGGACGGATCTGGTCGGTCCGCTCCAGCACGGTCGCCCCCAGGGCGAGCGCCCGCTTCTCCTCTCCCTCGAGGTCGTCGACGTCGAAGTCCAGGTGGAGCTGCTGTGGGCGGTCCTGGTCCGGCCAGGCGGGCGGCCGGTACCCCTCGGCCCGCTGACAGGCCAGCGGGACGCCTTCGAAGCCGTGCACCTCGATCCAGTCGGCGTCCTCGGAATCCATGACGACACGGCCCCCGAGCAGTTCCGCGTAGAACGCGGCGAGCCTGACCGGGTCGTCGCAGTCCAGCGCGACCGCCTGCATTTTCCGGATCATCTGCCGCACCTCTCGCCGTCCGCGGCCGCCCCGGCGGCGTCCGCACGAAGGACGTACCCTTCGCCGCGGCCGCCATGCGGGACCACGGGACCCGGCGCCCGGGCGCCGCAGCGCCGGACACCGGGTCCGTGTGGGGGGACCTCCGCCGTCAGGCGCCCGTCGTACCGGCGCAGGCCGGTGCCGGAAGACCGTCGGCGGAGCCGTTCGCGGTGTAGCCGAAGGTCACCGTGCCACCGGCGGCCAACGAGCCGTTCCACTGGGTGTTGCGCACGGTGGCCCGGCCGCCGCTGGTCGTCAGCGTGCCGTTCCACACGTTGGTGACGGTCCGGTTGCCGAGGTCCCAGCTCGCCGCCCAGCCGGTCAGCGCGACGGTGCCGGTGTTCTTGACCGTCACGTCGGCCTGGTAGCCGCCCGACCAGCTGCCGGTGATCTTGGTCGTCGCCGTGCAGGAACCGGCGCCCGGGGTCGGGGTGGGGGTCGGCGTGGGCGTGGGCGTCGGGTCGGTGCCGGTGGTGTAGGTCAGCCCGTGGCCGAAGGGGAACAGGGCGTCCTTGCCGTCGCCCTGGTTGATCGGCTGCTGGGAGACGCTGCGCATCCAGGTCATGGGCAGCTTGCCGGTCGGCTTGTAGTCGCCGAACAGGACGTCGGCGACGCCGCCGCCCTCGGTGCCCGGCAGCCAGGCGGCCACCAGGGCCTTCCAGTCGGGCAGTTGCGCGGCGATGTCGAGCGGTCGCCCGGAGACCAGCACGACCACCACCGGCACCCCGCTCGCCTTCAGCTTCGCCAGGGTCTGAAGATCCTCCTGGTCGAGGCCCATCGCGCCGGTCCGGTCGCCCTTGCCCTCGGCGTACGGGGTCTCACCGACCACGGCGACGGCGGCGGTGTAGCTGCTGTCGATGCCGTTGCCGTACCGCTCGTAGGTCACCCGCGAGGAGTCCGTGGCGGCAGCCTTGATGCCGCCCAGCACGGTCGTGCCGGGGGTGATGGCGCCGCTCTTGCCCTGCCAGCTCATCGTCCAGCCGCCGCTCATGTTGCCGATGTCGTCGGCCGACTTGCCCGCGACGAACAGCTTCGCCGACTTGGCGAGCGGCAGCACGCCACCGTCGTTCTTCAGCAGCACCTGGGACTCGCGCACGGCCTGGCGGGCCAGCGTGCGGTGGTCGGCGGAGCCGACCGTCGAGGTGTACGCGCGGTCGGTCAGGGGCTTCTCGAAGAGGCCCAGTTCGAACTTCTTGGTGAGGATGCGCCGGTTGGCGTCGTCGATGCGGGACATCGCCACGTGGCCGTTGTTGACCTCGCCGCGCAGCGTGCTGATGAACTTCTTGTAGTCGTACGGCACCATCACCATGTCGACGCCGGCGTTGATCGCCTTGCTCACCTCGTCGGCGGTGAAGCCGGTCTGCCCGTCGAGCTGGTCGACGGCGGCCCAGTCGGACACCACGAAGCCCTTGAAGCCGAGTTCGCCCTTGAGCAGGTCGGTGACGAGGAACTTGTGGCCGTGCACCTTGACGCCGTTCCAGCTGCTGTACGACAGCATCACCGAGCCGACGCCCCGGTCCACCGCGGACTTGAAGGGCGGGAGGTGGACGGCCCGCAGTTCGGCCTCGGTCAGCTGGGTGTTGCCCTGGTCGGTGCCGTTCGTCGTCCCGCCGTCACCGATGTAGTGCTTCGCGGTGGCGAGCACCGAGGCCGCGGTGGATCCCGCGCCGCCGGCGCCCTGGAAGCCGTCGACGATGGTGGACATGGAGGAGACCAGTTCGGGAGTCTCGCCGAACGACTCGTACGTCCGGCCCCAGCGGTCGTTGCGGGCCACGCACAGGCAGGGCGCGAAGGTCCAGTCGACGCCGGTGCCGGAGACCTCCTCGGCGACCGCGCGGCCGATGCGCTGGACGAGCGCCGGGTCACGCGTGGCGCCGAGACCGATGTTGTGGGGGAAGATCGTCGCCCCGCGAACGGCGTTGGCGCCGTGCACCGCGTCGATGCCGTAGATCATCGGGATGGCGAGCGGCGTACCGATGGCCTGGCGTTGCAGCGCGTCGTAGGTGTCGGCCCAGGTGGTGGCGTTGTTCGGGCTGACGGTGCCGTCGCCGCCGGACAGCACGGAGCCGAGGCGGTAGGTGTTGATGTCGGACTGGGGGACGATCGAGTCCTTGTCCGCCTGTGTCATCTGGCCGATCTTGTCGTCCAGCGTCATCCGGCCGAGCAGGTCGTTCACCCGGTCCGCCACGGGGAGCGAGGCGTCCTGGTACGGCAGGGCGGCGGCCCCCAGTGCGGCCTCCACGGCGACGGAGGGCTGTGCGCTCGTCGACCCGGCGAGGGTGATGAGGGCGGCGGCGACGGACAGTGCGGCAGTCAGCCGGCCACGGCGGGTCGGTGGTCTCATGAGCGGGCCCTCCGGATTCGCGGGAGCGGAAGTCGAGCGGTGGGGCGGGGGGTGTGGCTGGGGTGTCCCCGCCGTGCGTCGGGAGGCAGGCGACGTGGGGTGCGGTGGCCGGTGCCGGGCGGCGGTCCGGCACCGGCCACCGTGCCTGCCTCGTGGGGCCGGCCCCGCCGTGGGGAAGGACGGCGGGGCCGTGGTGCGGTTGCGGTGGTGGTGCGCCGTGCGGTCGGTGCCGGGGTTCCTGCGGTGCGGCTCGGCCCGTTGGACCGGGGACGAGCGACGGTGCGGTGTGTCGGGGCGAGCGTCGGTACGGGACGTGCGGTGGTACTGGGTGACAGCGTGGTGCGAGGTCTCGGCGCCGTCCTGCTCCCACGTCTACCGCTGTGAGAACCCACAGGCAGCGAGGCCGTTACGCCCGTGTATATACCGCTTCCTCCCGCCGCTTGACGCAAGAGGACGTACACACGAGTGAGTGGGAGCGCTCCCACCCGTATGTTTCATGAAGCCAGCAGCGTCATCGGCTGTCAACAGCCGTCACACAACCTCGTACAACTTTCATGAGACGTGTCCGGCATCCGGGCGGAGGACCGCGCGCGACTCCGGGCGTCGGCGGCGCCGAACCTCACACACCGTCACCCGCCGGGCCACGGAGCGCCTCCGACGCGGCGACCACCCTCCGCGGAACCGTCACCCGCCCGCCGGAGCTGTCGGCAACCCGCTTCCGTCCCGCTCGCTCTCCCGCGCTCAGCCGACCAGCCGGCGCCGCCAGTCGAGCGGGGTCACCACGATCGCCTGGGCCGGGTCCCCGTCCCATCGCACCGTCAGGCCGGCCGCCCGCACCGCCTCCACGATCTCCCGGCCCACGGCCGCCGTGCCCTCGGGCCCCCGGTCGTCGAAGGTCCCGTAGAGCAGGTAGAGCCCCTGCCCCAGGACGGCGCCCTCGGTGCACTGCGAGTGGAAGTAGACGAAACCCCGGTCCCCCGGCTGCGTCTCGGCGCCTATCTCGGCGTCTCCGCAGCTGCGGCAGCAGGCGAAGTCCTCACGCGCCACGATGCCGTGCTCGCGCAGCCGGGCGAAGGCCCGGGCCAGCCGCTCGGGGTCGGTCTCGCCCTCCCAGCCGGCCTGCTCCCGGACCCTCTCCAGCCACATCTCGTCGGCCAGCCGCCAGGCCTGCCCGCGGGTGAGCGGACGGCGCTCCGCGGTGACCAGGTACTCCTCCGCGGTCTCCGCCAGCGCCGCCCGGTCCACGTAGCCGCAGGCGAGCGACAGACGGATCCGCTCCTCCAGCGTCCGCCGGTCCTCGGCGGACAGTTCGAGCGGCGGCACGGACTCGGGCTCCCCCATGTCGAGCAGGGCCCAGTCGAACCCCTGGTGCCAGCCCTGCTCCCGGCGCGCCCAGCCGGTCATGGCGTCCGCGACGACGCCCGGGTCGGTGACGAAGGTCTGGAAGTGGCGGTCGTGGGCGCCGTCCCGGTACTCCAGCTGGTAGTCGCCGCCGGTCCGGTGCGCCACCTGTATGTACTCGTCGGGAAGGTCCGGCACCCGCTGGGCGATCAGGAACCCGTCCCCGTCCGCCCCGATCCTCCGCACCAGCGCGGCCAGTTCGCCGGCCGTCGGGCGCACGACCCGCTCGCCGGGCTCCGTCATCACGAGCATCTCCGTCATGGGCGCCAGCCTGGCACACGCCACTGACAGCGGGGGCCTGCGGGTTTCCCATCGATGAGCCGCACTTCGTGCTGTTATATGACTGTCCGACACGTCGCGTTTCTGCGCACCCGCCTGCCTCAGGGCCGATCGGCTCTTGCCCGCATCGCTCCGACGGGACGAACATGATCGCCGCGCGGCGTCGGAGGCACGTCCGCGTGATCCCGGAGCGCGGCGCCGCCCCGCTCGGGGGCCCGTCCGCACGGCCGCCCAGGAAGAGTCACCGATGCCCCGACCGACCGCAGCAGCAGCCCATGTCGTCGTCGTGGGAGGCGGCCTGGCCGGCACGCTCGCGGCGGCCGCTCTCGCACCGCACGCCGGGCGCGTCACCGTCGTCGAGCGCGACCGCCTGCCGGACGCCCCGGAACCCCGTCGCGGACTCCCCCAGGCCCGTCACGCCCACCTGTTCTGGTCCGGCGGCGCCCGCGCGGTGGAGGCCCTGCTGCCCGGCACGCACGAACTGTGGGAACGGCACGGCGCCCGGCACATCCTCATCCCGCAGGGCATGGTGTCCTACTCCCCCGCCGGCTGGTTCCGCCGCTGGCCCGACGAACGGTCCCACCACTACGCGATCGCGGCCCGCAGGGACCTCACGGACTGGGGCGTGCGGACCCGCCTCACCCGGACCTTCGGCCACGTGGAGTTCCGCACGGACCGCACTCCCGTCGCCCTGCTGGGCGACAGCCGCCGCGTCCGCGGCCTGGAGGTCCGTGACGCCGAGGGACGACCGGAGACACTCGAGGCCGCGCTGGTCGTCGACGCGACCGGCCGCGCGGCCGTGGGCGGCAGCCTCCTGGCCGCGCTCGGCGCACCGCCGGTACCCGTGACCCGCGTGGACGCGGGCGTCGCCTACGCCAGCCGCCTCTACCGCGCACCCGAGGGCGCCGGGGCCGACTGGCCCGTCGTCAACATCCAGGCGGACCCCACGACCGGCGAGCCCGCCGGCCTCGCCACCGTCGTGCCGACGGAGACCGGGGACTGGCTGGTCAGCCTCTCCGGCACCCGTGGCCGCCACCCCACCGGCGACGGCGCGGCCTTCGAGGAGTTCGCGCGGACGCTGCGCCACCCGCTGGCGGCGGATCTGGTCCGGCGCGCCACCCCCGTGGGCGCGGTGGCGCTCACCCGGTCCACGCCCAACATCCGCCGTCACTACGACCGGGTCGCGACTCCGGCCGGCTTCCTGGCCGTCGGGGACGCCGCCACCGCCTGCAACCCGGTGTACGCCCACGGCATGTCGTCGGCGGCCCGCAGCGCGCTCGCCCTGCGCCGCGTCGCCGACGAACTGGCCGTGGCGGACGAGCAGTTCGGTCGCCGGGCACAGAAGGCGGTCGCCCGTGAGGCCGCCGCGGCCTGGACGCTGGCCACCGGCCAGGACCTCTTCTTCCCCGGCGTCGAGGCGCCCGCGCCACCGGGATTCGCCGCACGCGCGGCCGGCCGGTACGTGGCGGCCCTGATGAACGCGGCCATCGGCGACCACCACGTGGTGCAACGGTTCACGGACGTGATGACGCTGGAGAAACCGGCCACCCGGCTCGCCACGCCCCGGATGGCCCTGGCCGCGCTCCGCGGGCCCCGCCTGCCCAAGCTGGACGGGCCCGCTCTCACCCCCGACGAGCAGGCGGTCCTCGACAGCGTCCGGCGCACGGACCCGCCCGCGAAGTGAGCGGCTCCCTTCGAACACCACGGGTCACCGCCACCCCGGCCACCACCGGAACCCGTCGGCCATGATGGAACATTTGTCCTGAAAAAGCCGCTCCGGAGCCGTGACAAGCGGCGCTCCGGCGACGTTATTGGAGCACCAGTGCCCCTGCGTCGTCCGGAGGAAGCCGTGCACCTGACTCCCGCAAGCCTGAGCAGCTCCCCCACGTTCGAACAGGCCCTGCCCGCGACGCCGGCCTGCGCACGGTGCGCGGCATGACCTCGGCGGAGGGAGACAGCGAGGCGAAGGGCGCGGGCGAGGCGAGCGGCGCGGGCGACGTGTCCTCCTCGGAGAAACTGCTGTTCGGCGGTGAACTCACCTACGAGCAGGGCTGGAACCAGCACAACGGCGCCTGGCTGCGCCTGGGCCTGCGGACCATGGCGGCCGCCCTGCCCCGTCACATCGGTATCGCCGTCCGGCTGGCCCGCCAGGCCGACCCACGGTCCCTCCTCGTCGTCGGCGTCTGCGAGCTCGGCCGCGGCATCAGCCAGGCGGTGTCGCTGGTGGCGGTCAGCGCGCTGCTCGGGGAGCTCTTCGCGCCCGGGTCCAACGCGGAGCGTCTGCGGGCCGCGCTGCCCGCCCTCCTGTTCGTCGCGTTGCTGACGCTGCTGGGCGCCGTGCTGCGGTCCGCGTCGATGGCCGCGACCGGCATCCTGGAGCCGAAGGTGTCGCGTGTGGCGACGGAGCGCTACCTGGGCCTGGTGGCGCGCGTGGAGATGAGTGCGATCGAGGACGACGCCTTCCACAAGCTGATGGACTCGGCGCAGTGGGGTGCGGAGTCGGCCCGTCGCATGGTCCGGCTGTGCACCGCCGTGGCCACCTCCTGCATCTCGCTGGTCGCCGCTGCGGGGGTGCTGGCGGTGCTGCATCCCGCCCTGCTGCCCCTGCTGATCGTCATGGCGCTGCCCAGTGCCTGGGGTTCGCTGACGATGGCGCGTCAGCAGTACGTGAGCCGTCACCGGTTCATCCAGCACGTCCGGGCGGCCCATCTGATCAGCCAGTTGCTGATCAACCAGCAGGCCGCCGGCGAGGTGCGGGTGCACGAGGTCGGCCCCTTCCTGCTGACGCACTTCCGCGGGATGGCCGAGACGAGCGAGAAGGAGCAGACCCGGCTCGCGTGGCTCGGCGCCCGCACCGGTCTGATCGCGGACTCGGCCCGGGGCGTCGCCACGGTGGCGACGTACGGGGTCCTCGGACTGCTGCTGTGGAGCGGTTCGATGGAGTTCGCCGTCGGGGCCACCGCCGTGCTCGCCATCCGGTCGGGCTCCGCCGGCATCAACGACCTGGTGCTCACCGTGACCGACGTCCAGGAGGAGTCGCTGTTCGTCGCCGACCTCGAGGCCCTCTGCGAGGAGGCGGAGCGGCGCGCCATCCCGGCGGGCGGCAAGGACCTGCCGGAACACTGCGGGGAGATCCGCTTCGAGAACGTCACGTTCACCTACCACGGCAGCGACGAGCCCTCGCTCCGCGACGTCAGCCTGGTCGTCCCGGCGGGCCGGACGGTGGCGCTGGTGGGCCGCAACGGCTCGGGCAAGACGACGCTGACCAAGCTCCTGGCCGGGCTGTACCTCCCCGACACCGGCCGCGTCACCTGGGGCGGCGTGGACACCGCGGAGGCCGACCGGGCGCAGATCTTCTCCCGGGTCGCCATGGTGGCGCAGGACTTCCACCGCTGGCCGTTCACTGCCCGGGTCAACATCGGCATCGGCCGGTCCTCCCACCTGCACGACGAGGCGGCCGTCGACGCCGCGGCGGTGTACTCGGGAGCCGACGAGATCATCGGCTCCCTCCCCCGCGGCAGGGACACCCTGCTGGTCCGCGGCTTCCGGGGCGGGCGGGAGATCTCCGGCGGGCAGTGGCAGAAGATCGGGCTGGCCCGGGCCCGGTTCCGTGACGGACAGGTCCTGATCGTGGACGAGCCGACCAGCGCGCTCGACCCGGCCGCGGAGCAGAAGGTCTTCGACCAGATCCACCGCCTCGCGGGCCACGGTCAGACCACCGTCCTGATCACCCACCGGCTGCACAGCGTCCGCCACGCCGATCTGATCTACGTCCTGGAGGAGGGCCGCGTCGTCGAACACGGGACCTTCGAGCAGTTGATGCACCCGGACACCGGCCTGGGTTTCTTCCGCGAGGCCTACGACGTCCAGGCCCGCCAGTTCGAGGTCGGCTCCCCCACGATGCCGTCACCCCGCACCGGGGAGCCGCGCCCCGACGAGGCCACGACGAAACCGGACGAGGAGGTGAGGCCCTGACCCTCACCGCGAGCACCACCGCGCCGCCGGCCTCGGGTTCCCTGCCGGCCGTCCTGGTCACACGCGCGCGAAAGCATGATGGGATGCCCGCATGTCACACGGGAACATGCTGCGCGAGCGCCTCCGGGAGGCGGGTTTCGCGGCCGGGGCGGTGGAGGAGATACCCGGCGGGGTGATCGCCGTCGCCGGTGTCGCCACGCTCCGGGACGGGGGCGAGGTCTTCGCGAAGACGCTGGCCGGGCCGGAGTCGGACGTCTTCGAGGTCGAGGCGGCGGGCCTGGCCGAACTCCGCGCCGCCGGGGCGCGCACACCGGAGGTCCTGGCGGCCTCGTCCCGGGTGCTGGTGCTGGAGAGGATGCGTCCCCGACAGGACACCGAGGAGTTCTGGGAGCGGCTCGGCCGCATGGTCGCCGAGCTGCACACGTCCCACGTCGCCGACCGGTTCGGGTGGCACCGTGACGGGTGGCTGGGCCGCATGCGCCAGGACAACACCTGGGACGACGACGGCCACCGGTTCTTCGCCGAGCGCCGCGTGCTGCGCTGGCTGCCCGAGCCGCACGTCGAGGCCGCCTTCGACCGGGAGGACCGGCAGGCGATCGAGCGCTTCTGCGCGGCCCTGCCCGAGCTGGTGCCGGAACAGCCGCCGTGCCTGACCCACGGGGACCTGTGGAAGGGGAACGTGGTGACCGCACCGGACGGCGCCCCGGTGCTGATCGACCCCGCCGTGTCCTACACCTGGCCCGAGGTCGACCTCAGCATGCTCTGGTGCTCGCTGCGGCCGCCGGAGGCGGACCGGTTCTTCGCGGCGTACCGCGAGACCGGCGCGCCGCGGGAGGGCTGGGAGGGGCGGATGCGTCTGCTGCACCTGCGCGAGCTCCTCAGTCACATCGCCCACGGTGACGACACCTGGGGCGCCGCGGACGAAGTCCGGAAGGTCGTCCGACCGTTCCGCCGCACCGACCCGGGCGGCGGACCTCGACGTCAGGAAGGGGTTGACCTTCCGTCATGAGCCTCTACTTCGACCCGGGGCCGCTGCTCGCCGAGGACCGTTCGGGCTTCTACGGGAAGTGGGAGGAGCGGAAGTGGCTGAACGTTCCCGGCCCCTTCTACGGCGCGGAAACCGACAACTGCGGTACCGGCCGGCTGATGGCCCCGCGACACGTCCTGTACGAGAGCGAGTACTTCACGGAGTACGTGTACCGGCAGCCGCGGGACGCGGAGGAGGTCCGGCAGCTCGTCGACGCCGCGGGTGAGGATCCGTTCGGTGGCTACGGCTGCGACGGTGACGACCACTGGACGCCCGCCGCGGTCCGCGACTGGTGGCGTGACCGGAACAGGGTCCTCGAGCATCTGCGACTGGGGCGTGCCGCCTGGGAGGAGGACGACCTGCGCCACGGCCAGGGTGTCGCCGAGGCGGCGCTCGATTACGCCGCCTACATCGAGGGCGAGTTGGCCCAGCACCTGCGGGTCTACATGTTCTGGCTGGAGGAACGCCGCTCGCCGGACCCCGGGAATCCGCTGCCGCGGCTGTGAGGGCGTGAAGGGCCGTGCGGCTCCGGACGTGGCGGGACCCGGGAGCGGTATCCGGCTCCCGGGTCCCTGGGGATGCCACCCGTTGGGCACGCCGATGGCGTTTCAAGAGGAGGGATCAGGCTTATCCCTCGTGTTCTTCCGTTGAACTACCGCGCCGTGGAGAGGCGCAGACGAGAGTCGAACTCGCACCCCAAGGGCGTTCGTCCCTCCTCGGTCGATCCGGCGATCGGTGGCGATGCTGAAGCTTGAGCGAGAGTCTGAGTTTCAGGCGGCGTGCCTCTGCCGTTTGGGCCACCCCGGCTCGTGGTGCCGGGGGAAGGATTCGAACCTTCACTGTCGCCGCTTCTTCAGGCTGATTCCGTTCAGTTTCAGCTTGCGCTCGGGGAGCGGACCGGTCCTCATGTCGGCCCGTCCCTGTCACGCACCCCCGCGCTCGCACGCGGGGGCGATCATGGGGTTGTCCGCGGGTCTCAGGCGAACAGGTAGCCGAACACGGCCTCGCCGACCCGCCGGTCGGTGACCTCGGTCGCGTTGGCCTCCTCACGGGCGAACTTGACCGCCTGCTGGAGCTTCTCCACCCGCTCCAGCAGCTCGTTCACCCGTCGCGCGGGCAGCGCTCCAGAGAACTTCACCGTGGTCCAGTAGCCGATCGGCACGTCCTCGTAGTACACCTCGACCTGCGCCGGGTGCTTCTCGGTGGCCTCCGCCTTGACGTGGTTGCGCGGCACCTTCTTGGTACGGATCGTGCGCACCGCGTCGGTCTTCCACCAGTCCGTGGACGGGTCGAGGGACCAGGACTCCGCGGCGTCGAGCACGGGAAGCTTCTTGACGAAGGTGTGCAGGTCGGTGAGCTGCTTCTCGAGGAACAGCAGGTGACCGACAGGGACGTCGGCGACGACGGTCCGGCCGTCCACCGTGACGTCGGCGCGCGCGGTGCAGTTGGCCCAGTCCTTGGTCGCCGTCACGTCGAAGAGGCGGGTGAGGGACGCGGCCGTCTCCCGCAGCACGTCCTCCGCCTTGACCTGGACCCGCGTGGACTCGGGCGGCAGCTGCTCGCCCTCCTCGTCCTTCGGCTGGTACGTCCGCGAGATGCCGGCCAGCAGCGCGGGCTTCTGCACCTTGTGGTGCGCAGCGGTGACGTCCTGGAACGACTTGTTCTTGACGCCCTTTTCGACAGCGATGATCTGGTTGAGCTTCGCCATTGCGTCCCCCCCTTTCGAACAAGGAGCACCGTAGTCCGCGCGTCCCGCGCGTCTCACCCCATTTATCGACGCTGTCCCCGCCGGGGCTGGGAGGTAGGGTCCGGGGCTGTGCGTTGATCCTTCGGGCGGCAGCCGTCGAGCTGCCGCGGACGGTGCGGGGCGCCCCGAGCGGGGCACCCCGGCAGGCATGCCCGTCACCACCCCACCGGAGGTTCCGCCATGGCCCCGCAACAACCGTCTATGTACGCCAAGTTCGTGGAACGAGCCGTCGCCGACCCGGCCGTCGTCGGTCTGGTCCTCAAGGGTTCCCAGGCCCACGACGGCATGGTCACCCCGCACTCGGACCACGATCTGTACGTGATCGTCGCGGACGACGCCGTGACCGCGCCGACGCGGCTCGCGGGCCACCGCGGCGCCGGACTCGACCTCGTCGTCATGACGCTCACCGAGTTCCGTGCAGCGGCGATGCCCGCCTGGGAGCGCTACGCCCTCGCCCGGGCCAGGGTCGTGTGGGACCGGCTCGACGGCGGTATCGCCCGGATCCTCGCCGGCCTGGCCCGCCTCGACGCCGACGAGGCATCGCGAGCCTCCGGAGAGTGGCTCGACGCCTACGTCAACTCCTGCTACCGCTCGGTCAAGAACCACCGGAACGGCCGGTCCCTGGCGGCGCGCCTGGACGCGGCCGACAGCATGCGGTTCCTGCTGGAGCTGCTCTTCGCCCTCGACGGCCGTCCCCGTCCCTACAACGCGTACCTGGAGTGGGAGCTCGCCCGGTACCCGCTGCCGGGCTGGGACGCCAGCATGCTGCTCCCGGCCGTGGACGGCGTCTCGGCGACGGGCGACGTCTCCCTTCAGCGGCGGCTGTTCACCCTCGTGGAGGCGGCGGCCCGGCGGGCCGGACACGGCGACGTACTGGACGCGTGGGGGGCCGACCTCGCCCTCCTGCGTGCGGGCCGGACGGGCGGTGACGCCACGTGAGCCGCCCCGCCCGGTCTCTCATGACCCGTCGCCTGCCTCCGGACCGCGGCTCTCGGCGGCGTGCGGGGACCGCGCCGCCGAGGCCAGGTACTTCCGCGCCTTCGCCACGTTCGCGGTGTGGTCGGCCGTCGCGTCGAGCACCAGCCGACGGTCGGTCCACGGGGCGAACTCGGCCCGCCGCCGCTGGACCGCCGCCCAGGTCGGCTCCTCGAAGCCCGCGATGCCTCGGTTCCGGCCCTCCAGCCGTCGGCGGTGCTCCTCCGGGTCCGGGCACACCACCTCGACGAACGCCACGGGCACCTGGTGGCGGCCGGCCAGCACGCGCCACTGACGGCGGGCCTCCTCCGCCGCGTTGACCGCGTCGATGATCGCGCTCTGGCCGAGCGCCAGCAGTCCGTCGGCCACCGCCTCGGCGACGAGGTACGCCGCCAGTCCTGTGGGCTGGCCGCGGTCCACCCCGGCTCGCCACATGGCCGCCTCGACCGGGTCGACGGACACCACCGCGGCGGGCAGCTCCCTCCCCAGCCCCTCCGCGACCGCGCTCTTGCCCGCCGCGGGCAGCCCGGCCATCACGATCAGCATGACGGCACTGTCGCACACCCGGCCCTCGGCGCGGCGGTCGTAGGGCGGTGCCGCTCACGGCCGACGGCCTCCTGCTCGGCGGCTCCGTCGACGGCGGCTCCGGCGCTCGGGGCCCGGACCAGCCCCAGCTCGAGCTCGACGGTCGTCGGTGTCCTGCCCATGGCGGCAGATCAACCGTTGTGCGATCAGCGTTCCCCCTAGGATCAGCGAGTTCGACCAACGTGCAGGCCGGTTCGGGGAGGGAGATCTGGTGGTGCTGCAGGTGCGCGGCGTCGTCTTGCCCGAGCGGGAGGAGCGGGCCTTCTGGATCGACGGCGACCGGCTGCGCGCCGGGACTGCCCGCGATGCCGACCTCGTCGTCGACGGCGGCTGGCTGCTGCCCGGCCTGGTCGACGCGCATACCCATCCCGGGACCGAGAGCATCGAGGATCCGTTCAGCGACGCGACGCTTCGACGGCACCTACGCGATCACCGTGACGCCGGAGTGCTGCTGGTACGCACGCCCGGGTCCGCGGCCCGCATCCCCGACTGGGTGGACCAGGACCCCGACATGCCCCACGTTCGCTCGGCCGGACGCTGGCTGGCCACTCCGGGCCGTTTCTTCCCCGGCTTCGGAAGAGACGTGAGCGAGGCCGACCTGGTCCGCGCAGCGGTGGAGGAGACCACGGCGTCCTCGGGATGGTGCAAGGTCGTCGTGGACTGGCGGCACAACGAACCCGCACTGCCGCTGGACATCCTCACCGCCGTCGTCGAGGCCGTGCACGCGATCGGCGGCCGGGTGGCGGCGCACTGCCAGACCAGCGAGGGCAGTCGCCACGCCGTCCTGGCCGGAGTGGACAGCCTGGAGCACGGCATGCACCTGGACCCGGGCCTGATCGACCGGATGGCGGACCAAGGCACCGCGTTCGTCCCCACGCTCAGCGTCTTCGGCGCCGGAGCCGGTCGCCGGCGGGCCGCCGAACCGAGCGCCGCACGGGACTGGTGGCTCGCCGGATGGGACGCGATGCTGCCCACCGTGCGAGCCGCGCACGAGGCCGGCGTCACCGTCCTGGCCGGCACCGACAGCTTTCCGTGCGGCACCGTGAGCTCGGAGATCGCGTGGCTGGCCCGCGCGGGCCTGCCGCCCGAGGCGGCGCTCGGGGCGGGCTCCTGGTCGGCCCGCTCCTACCTCGGTCTGCCCGGCCTGGTCGACGGAGCCCCCGCCGATGTCGTCGCCTACGACACCGACCCCACACGCGACGCGTCCGCCCTGGCCCACCCCAGCCGCATCGTCCTCCGCGGCCGTGTCATGGCCTGAGGGTCAAGCGTCAACGCACATCTCGCGGCGAGCGGTTGGCGAGCAGGTGTCCATTCCTGAGCGAGGTGACGGAGAGCGGTTCATGCGGGGCCACGCCGATCACTACCTCCCGGCGGACCGGTGCGCGTAACATGCAGTCGCATCCTCTGCCCATTACCGGAAGGATCTGCGTGGACGCCGGACTCGTTCGCTCATGGGTGGAGGGCTGGGCCGTCTCACGTGGAGCTGCGCCGCCGGTGGGCGAGCCCTGGGGCTTCACCGTCGACGTGGGGCTCAGCGGTCACGTCACTCGGCACGTGCTGTCCGACGCCGACGAGTCCCTGGTCCGCAAACTGACGGAGACGGCTGTCGCCCCGGGCACCTGGGTCAAGATCTTCCTACCGTCCCGGGTTGTCGCGCCGTGGGTGGGGCCAGGATGGCGGTTCGGTGATGACGGCTTCCTGATGTCGGCACCGCTGCACGCAACCTCCCCTCACGAGCCCGACGGTTACCAGGTGCGCACATGGGCACGGGCCGGGGTCACGCGGATCCTCGTCCTGACCAGGGACGGCGACCTGGCCGCCCGCGGCCAGGTCGCCGTGCCCGGCCCCGGGCGCAGCGCCGTCATCGATCAGGTCGAGACCTTTCCGGCCCATCGCCGCAGGGGCCTCGGCAGCCTCGTCATGCGGTTGCTCGGGAACGCGGCGGTCACCGCGGGCGCCTCGACCGCCGTGCTGGCCGCGACAACCGAAGGTCGGGCGCTGTACGAGGCTCTGGGCTGGCGAACCCGAGGCCCGTTGACCAGTCTGGTCCGCGAAGTCGCGCCACGGACGCGGTAACCGGGGAGAACCGGCCCCGGTCTCTTCGACCGGTGCGCGCGGCCGACCCACCGAGTTCAACGACTTACGGAAGGCGGTGAGCGAGCCGCGCGGTCCGTCCGACCGGTTCGGTCGAAACCGGACACGTAGTCAGGTGCCTACTCTGCCGCGGAAGACGCCTTCTGCAAGCTCGGCAGGACCAGCCGGAAGGTCGCCCCGGTGCCCGGGCCCGGGTCGAGTTCCAGGCGGCCTCCGTGGCCCTCGGCGATGGCCGCCGCGATGGCCAGGCCGAGACCGGAACCGCCGTGGGCGCGGGAGCGGGACGGGTCGGCCCGGTAGAAGCGCTCGAAGACGTGCTCGGCCTCCTCCGCCGTCAGGCCCGGGCCGTCGTCCGCGACCTCGACGACGGCGACCCGGGTGCCGGGGAGGAAGGGCGGGGTGGTGCTGACGCGTCCGGGCGCGTCGGTCCCGCCGACGCCGGGGCCGGCCAGGCCCTCGCCGACCCGGACGTGGACGCGAGTGCCGGCCGGGGTGTGGACGTGCGCGTTCGCCAGCAGGTTCTCCACGATCTGCCGCAGCCGGTGCGGGTCACCCAGGGCTTCCACGACGTCCAGTTCCCGGGAGCCGTCACCGCCCTCTCCCCCACCGAGGGGTTCCAGGTCCACCGGGTGGCTCCCGCGGTGCATGACGGCGGTGCTCACGGCGTCCGCCGCCAGGGAGAGCAGGTCGACGTTCTCGCGCTGGTAGGCGGGCCGCCGGTCCAGTGTGGCGAGCAGTTGGAGGTCGTCGACGAGCAGGCCCATCCGTTCCGCGTTCTGCGCGACGAGCCGGTCGGCCTCCCGCCGCTCCTGCGCGGAGCGGGCGCCGGGGCGCAGGGCGAGCTGGGCGAAGCCCTGGATGGCGGTCAGCGGGGTGCGCAGTTCGTGTCCGGCGTCGGCGACGAACTGCCGCATGCGGTCCTCCGACGCCTGACGTTCCTTCAGCGCGGCCTGGAGCCGGTCGAGCATCGTGTTCAGCACGAGGCCCAGCCGCCCGATCTCGGTGCGCGGATCGGTGTCGGGCAGCCTCCGGTCGAGCCGGCCCGCGGTGATGGTTCCGGCGGCGCGCTCCATCCGGGTGAGCGGCAGGAGCCCCAGCCGGACCACTCCGCGGGCCAGTGCCAGCAGGGCGGCGACGGTGACGGCGAGCAGCAGGGCGTCGATCCAGAGGATCTTGGAGGTGGCCCCGTCGACGGTGTCGAGGGGCAGTGCGATCACGGCGTGCACGCCCTGCCGACCGGGCCTCAGCAGCACGCGCCAGTTGCCGTCGCCGGACTCGGCGTCAACGGTCCGCGGGTGCCCCTCCGTCAGCTGGAGGTCCTCCAGGGTGTCGGGCAGGCGGGGCCCTGGCCGGTCGTTCGAGCCGAGCGAGTACTCCAGACGGTTGCCGGAGTCGTCGTAGAAGTAGACCCGGAAGTCCGACGGCAGGGAGCCGGGGCCCTCGACGGGCGGCAGCCCTCCGGGCCTACGGGCGTCGCGGAAGGAAGGCGGCCGCGGCTCGAACTCGGCGAGCTGCTGGTCGACGCGGTCCATGAGCCACGACCGCAGGACGAAGAAGCCGACCAGCTCGGAGGCCAGTACGGCCACCGTGGCCAGCACGGTGACGCCGAGGACGAGGCGGCCGCGCAGCGAACGGGGGGCCGGCGTGCGGGGCAGCTTCACCGGTCCGTGTTCCCCTCGTGCGGACGGGGCAGGCGCAGGCAGTAGCCGACACCCCGGACGGTGTGGATGAGCGGCGGGTCGAACCGGTCGACCTTCTTGCGCAGGTAGCGGACGTACGTCTCCACGACCCGGGTGTCGCCCGCGAAGTCGTAGCCCCACACGTGGTCGAGGATCCGTGTCTTGCTCAGCACCCGGCCGGCGTTGTCCATCAAGTACGAGAGCAGCTTGAACTCCGTCGGGGACAGCTGAAGGTACTCGCTGCCTCGCCGCACCTCGTGCGCCGTCTCGTCCAGTTCGAGGTCGGCGTAGCGCAGGACGGTGTCCGGCAGCAGGGCCTCGGTGCCGAGGGTGCGCCGCAGGATGGCCTGGATGCGCAGCAGCACCTCCTCGATGTTGAAGGGCTTGGTCACGTAGTCGTCGGCGCCGGCGCTGAGGCCCTTGATGCGGTCGTCGACGCCGGTGCGGGCGGTCAGGAACAGCACCGGCACCTGGTTCCCGGTCTCGCGCAGCCGGCGGGTCACCTCGTAGCCGTCCAGGTCGGGGAGCATGACGTCCAGCAGCAGCAGGTCCGGCTGAAGGCGCTCGGCCTCGGTCAGGGCCGCCCGGCCGGAGTCGACGCTGCTCACCCGGTACCCGGTGAGCCGCAGGGTCGACTCGAGCAGGGTGCGGATGCTGGGCTCGTCCTCGACGACGAGGAGCCGGTGCCGCGGCTCCGCCTCGGAGTGCTCGATCATGGTGCTGTGCGATCCGTTCTTCAGTGAGGTCCACGGCGTGCCGGGCGTGGGCCCGTACCGGACGTTACCCGCGGCCGGTCGCGGAGGTGCTCGCGGACGACGTTCGCGACGGGCATGTCTCCCCGGCCTCCGGCCTGCGCGTCGTCCGGACGGAGCCCTTTTCCCGGGCTCCGTCCGAACGCGGTGGGTCAGCCGGCGACCTCCTCGTCCTTCGCCAGCGCCTCGGTGCGTTCGGTGACGGTCGTGCGCAGCGTCTTGACGGTGGTGTCCAGCCCGGAACCGTCGGCGCCCGCCTCGCGCGCCGCGTCGGCGACACGGTCGAGGGATTCGGTCGCGGCGCCCGAGCCGTAGAACTTCTCGTACAGCTCCTGGTACGCCTTCTTGTAGACGACGTCGAACGCGTCGGACTCCAGGAAGCGGTCCTTGAGCGCGTGACCCGAGGACATCCCGCCGCCCATACCGCCCGGGCCTCCTTCGCCCTGGCCCTCATGGCCGCGGCCTCCCTGGCCCTCTTGACCCTGGCCTCCCTGGCCTCCCTGGCCCGTGTCGGCCTCCTGGCCCTGCCCTGCCGCGGCGCCACCGCCGGGCGGTCCTTCGGGGAAGCCCTCGGGCAGCTCGTCCAGGAGACCCTCGGGCATCCCCTCCGGCGGACCGCCGTCGGCCGTTCCCCCGGTCGTGCCCTCCGTCGTTCCCTCGGTCAGGGTCCCTCCACCGGGCCTGCCGCCCATGCCGATCTCGTCGTCGGGTCCGGCCGTGGCGTCGCCGGAGAAGGTGAGGTTGTAGTCCCACCCAAGCACCGTGAACTTCTTGGTGTCCAGGTCGTACCACAGGAGGTAGTTCTTGCCCGGCCCGGACATGTCGTCGAAGTTCAGCAGCAGGTTCTGCGCCGCGACGTACGTGGCGAGGGACTCGACGTCGACGTACTGGTCGAGTTCCTTCTCGAACTCGTCGTCCGACGCCTGGTCGACCCACTTGATCAGCTTCATGACCGGCTCGAGGTCCTGGCTGCCGACCTTGTTCAGCTGCTTGAAGGAGCTCTCGTAGTCGGTCGGGTCGTCGCCCTGGTAGGCGAAACTGCTGCCGGCGCGGGCCTTGTACATCACGCCGTTGCCGTCGCCGGCGGCTTCGGCGTACTCGGTGTCGGGGTTCTCGACCATCAGCCGCGTGGTGACGGGCCGTTCGTTCACCTTGAAGGCGGTGAAGGAGTAGCGCTCGTTCTTCAGGCCGCTGGAGTCCATCAGGCTCAGCGCGAGGGCCTCGTTGACCGGCACCTCGTCCCCGCTGCCGGGGCGCAGCGAGATCTCCCGCTCCCCCTGGTAGGCGCGGCCCTCGACGTACTCGTCGATCTTGATCAGCCAGGGCAGTTCCTCCGGCTTCTCCTCGGACAGGTCGTACTGCGTCATGCCGCCGCCCCTGCCCCCTCCGGCGTCCGCGGCCGCGGTACCCGCTGTGCCACCCTCCGCGGTCCCGCCCGCTGCTTGCCCGCCGTTCCGCGGCGGCTGGGGGGCGTCCTGCCCGGCCGCGGCTCCGTCCGGCGCGGTCCGGCCGCCGCCGGGCGTTCCGGCGCCACCGCCGCGCAGGGACATCAGGGTGGAGTTGCCCTTCAGCCGGATGCCGACGTCCTCGAGGTGGACCCCGTCGATCGTGAGGTCGGCCTTGACGTACTCCTTGTTCCCGTCCTCCGTGAACTCCTTCATCATCTTCTCGAACTCGGTCCGGTCGTACTCCAGTTGCACGGAGTGGGCCACCGATGTGTCGTAGAGGCCGACCGTGCCCCTGACGTTCTCGGTGATGGGGTCGCCCTCCGCCGCGGAGGCGGAGGTGACGTACGGCGAGACGCGGGCGTCGCCGAAGCCGTGGACCATGAGCGCCAGACCCGCGCAGAGCGCTCCCACCGGCTTCCAGTGGTGCCGCAGCCGGACCGGGAGACGGTCGCGCAGGCGGCGTCCGCGTGTCGTGTCGTCGCGGGCCATCACAGATCGGTCGTGTCGTAACCGGTCAGCACGGTCACCCGCTGTCCGGAGGTGCGTTCCTGAAGCGCGCTCACCAGCTCGCCGGGTTCCGCGCCCTTCTTCATGCGCACCGTGTAGAACACCTCGGTGAGCGCGCCGCCCCTGATGGTCTCGGTGCTGACCAGCTCGAACTCGGTGGTGTACTTGATGAGCACGTCGCTGATGGCGGGCGCGTGGTCCTCGCCGGCCGGGACCTGGACCTTGACCACCTGGCGCTGGACGTTCAGGGCGAACCAGTTGAACTTGAACATGATCAGGACGACCGCGCAGATCACCACGGCGCCGACCGCGGCCAGCGTGTAGAAGCGGGCGCCGCAGGCCATACCGATCGCCATCGCGAGGAAGATGAAGCCGACGTCCCGGGTCTCCTTCACCGCGTTGCGGAAGCGGACCACGGACAGGGCGCCGACGAGGGAGAACGCCCGGGCCAGGTTGGACCCGACGACCAGCATGATCAGCGCGACGATCATGCCCACGATGACCAGCGTCTGGACGTAGGACTGGCTGTAGGAGACGTTGCGGTGCGTGTACCGGTACACGTAGCCGATCAACGTGCTCAGGACGAACGACAGCGCCATGGCCGCGACGACGTCGGCGACGCTGAACGTGCCGCTGAGTTCCTGCAGATCGAAGTTCACTGTGCTCCTGCCTTCACCGGCGCCTCGGACGCCGGACGCTGCCCGGGCAGCGGCTCGATGGTGGGGGTGGTCGGGCTCGTGGGGGTGTGGGGAGGCGGGTAGTCCGCCTCGTGGACGTGGAAGACGGACCGGGGAGCGAGGCCGAACGCCTCGACGGACTGGACGTACTTGGACACCCGGACGAGGTTGAGGTTCCGGCGCGCGGCCAGGTCGGTGATCCAGTGCGGGGTGCGCTCGTTCACCTTGATCTCCATCACCGACAGGTGCGGCGGAACGGTGAACCGGTTCTCCGGGTGCGGGAGGGCGAAGTCGAAGTCACGGTCGCGGCCCCGGACCCGCCGGTCGAACGTCACCCGCAGCCCGGTGTCCGCGTCACGCCCCACCAGCGCCTCACGTTGGTAGCCGGTGATCGCGGTGGGCCGCAGGTTCAGCCGCACGACCAGTTCGAGGACCTCCTGGACGAACGCGCTCTCCTGGGCGGAGTGCTCGACCAGCTCCCGTCCGTCGCACAGCCGCCGGGCCGTGCCGTAGGGCAGCGTGATCCGGCGTTTCTGGGTGACCCGGTTGACCCGCTGCTTGATCTCCACGCACACCGGGGACTCGTCGGTCACGCCGTCGAGGTCCCCGTAGTACCGGATGCGGAGCTTGCGGCGGAACTTCAGGCCTTCGATCTTCTCCCAGTAGAAGCGCAGCTGTGGGGTGTCGTAGTAGAGACTCCACACGCCGTAGCCTCCGACCGGGCTGTGCGCGTCCCGGTCCATCCGCTCGGCCAGCTCGTCCCTGATCCCGGCCGCCTCCTCGACCGGCACGAGGTACTTCAGCTCGAACCGGTTGAACGCGTGCAGCCTGCTGGCCACGTGCAGTGGTTCCGCCACCGCGTGCCTCCTTCGTCGTGCGATGCCGTCGACCGGCACCGCATACGGAAGCAGCGTTGTGTGAGAGAACGCCGAGAATTGCGAGGCAGTCCGGAGAGAACGCCAGGTGGCCGGGGGCCGAACACGAGGCGTACCCGACCGGGCGCGGCTTGAGCCCGGCGAGGGGTCGCGCCCGGCGGGCGGCCGGAGCGGGGCAGGCTGCCGGAGCCGGGCAGGCTGCCGGAACCCAGCGGAAGACCCAAGCCCGGCAGGTGGCCGGAACCCGGCGGAAAGCCCGAGCCCGGCGGACGACCGAAGGCCGGCGGACAGCAAGCCCGACGGGTGGCCGGAGCCCGGTGCCCGCCCCGGACCGGTGGGCGGCGTCACCGCACGTCCACCGGCCCGGGCGGGCAGGACGGGCAGGACCGGCGTCCTGCCGATCAAGGCGTGAAAGGACCTACGCACCGGCCCCGCGGCTGATCAATACTCGAGGCCGTTGCCGGGTCACGACCTGATCCGTCCGCCCGCCGACCGCCCGACCTGTCCCGAGAGGCATGCTCATGCGACTGCCGGAGCGCCCGGTCATCTCCGGGTTCCACCCCGACCCCAGCGTCTGCCGGGTGGGGAGCACCTACTACCTGGTCTGCTCCAGCTTCGAGTACGCCCCGGGCGTGCCGCTGTTCCGCTCCGAGGACCTGCGGACGTGGCAGAAGATCGGCCACGTCCTCGACCGGCCGTCGCAGCTCGCCCTGGACCGGGCCGGCCCCTCCGGCGGCATCTTCGCCCCGACGCTGCGGTACCACGACGGGCGGCTGTGGATGATCACCACCAATTTCAGCGACCGCGCCGGCATGCTGCTGGTCACCGCCGACGACCCGGCCGGTCCGTGGTCGGACCCGGTGTGGATCGACACCCCGTCCGGCGTCGACCCGGACCTGGCCTGGGACGAGGACGGCACCTGCCTGGTCACCTGGTCCGGGGTCGACGACGCCGGACGCACCGTGATCCGCCAGGTCCCGGTCGATCCGGTCGCCGGGAAGGTGCTGGGCGAGCCGCGGCAGTTGTGGAGCGGCACCGGCGGGAAGTACCCCGAGGCGCCGCACCTCCACCGGATCGGCGACCACTGGTACCTGGTCGTCGCCGAGGGCGGCACCGACCGTGGGCACGCCGTCACGGTCGCCCGCGGCCTGTCGCCCACCGGCCCTTTCGAGCCCTGCCCGCACAACCCGGTGCTGACCGCCCGTGGCCTCGGCACCCCCGTGCAGAACACCGGGCACGCGGACCTGGTGCGACGCCCCGACGGCAGCTGGGCCATGGTGTTCCTCGGGGTGCGGGCCCGTGGCGGCACCCCGCACTGGCACGTGCTGGGTCGCGAGACCTTCGCCTGCGAGATCGTCTGGGACGACGACGGCTGGCCCCGGGCCGGCGAGCCGATCGAGCCGCCCGACGAGCGACGGCCGGTGGAGCACGAGGAGCTGACCGCAGGAGATCTCCCGCTGTCCTGGGTGGCGGCCGGCGGGTTCCCGGCGGACGTGCTCGGCCCCGAGGAGGGCGGCGTCCGGAGGCTGACGGCCCGTGGCGAGGGCGGGCGGACGTTCGTGGGCCGCCGCCAGGAACACTTCGCCATGACGGCCCGTGTCTCGCTGGACCTGGCCGCCTCGCACGGCGTCGGCGGTCTGGAACTGCGCGTCGACCACCGGCACGCCGTCACCGTGGAGGCCGGCGACGGGACGGTCCGCGCGGTGGCCACGATCGGCGAGGCGCGGGCGGTCCTCGGCGCACTGTCGGTGAGTGAACTGACGGCAGGCGAACCGGCGTCGGGCGAGTCTGCGGCGGGCGAACCGCCGTCGGGCCCGCGGGTGACGCTGGAGCTGCGCACGGCGGAGCCGTCCGGCCCCTCCCCCTCCCACATCCCCGGCCCGGACGAGATCGTCGCCGGCGTCGTGGGGCCCGAGGGGTTCCGCGAGCTGGGCCGGCTGGACGGGCGCTACCTCTCGACGGAGGTCGCGGGCGGGTTCACCGGCCGCATGGTCGGCCTCACCTGCGCGCGGGGCGAACTGGCGGTGACCTCGTTCACCTACCGGGGAACGGACGGACCCAAGGGGGCGGCGGCCGGCTGATCGGGCGGCCCCTGCCCGAGGAGCAGGGCCAGGCCGTCGAGCAGGCGCTGGAGCCCGAACTCGAACAGGTCGTCGAGGTTCAGGTCGTAGCCTGCCTGGGCGACCTGGGAGAGCAGGGGGAGGCGGCCGCCCTCCAGCACCTCCAGGAGCGCGGGTTCCTGACCGTCCATCCACTCCTCGCTGTCGAGACCGCTGTGCGCCTCGGCCTCCCGCTCGCTCTCCAGGTGGACGGCGATGCCCCGGGCGTGGTTGAGCAGCGTGAGGTGCGCGGTGAAGGCCGACTGAAGGTCGAGTCCTTCGTCGTTCAGGGTGCCCAGCATCCATTCGCTGTACTGCATCCCGGACGTGACCATCTGCGGGCGGGTGACCGACATCGCCGGCGCCAGCCAGGGGTGACGGCGGAAGAGGCCCCACAGCTGCCGCGACGCCAGCTCCACCGCCGTACGCCAGTGGGCCGGCCGTTCGGCGGGGAGCGGCCGCTCGGCGATCGCGGCGTCCAGCATCCGGGTCAGCAGGTCGTCCTTGTCGGCCACGTGCCGGTACAGCGACATGGTCGCCACCTTCAGCTCGGCGGCGACGCGGCGCATCGACACCGCCGCCAGCCCTTCCTCGTCGGCCACCGTGACGGCCGCGGCGACGATCCGCCCGAGGGTGAGCCCGCCTCCGGAGCCCGACGGCCCGGCGGTCGCGGCGGACCCGGGTGACCCCGTGGATCCGCGCGCCCCCGTCGCCCCGGCGGTCCCGGCCGGGGTGCCCGACCCGGCGGGGCGGGGCGACCCCGCCGACCGCGCCCCGGGGCGCTGCGCGGCGGCCGGACGGGGCGCGCGGGCCGGTTGCGACGAGCCGCCCCTGGCCTCCACGACCGTCCCGACGCCCGGAACCGAACGCACCAGTCCCGCACGGCGCAGCTCGGTCAGCACCTTGGTCGCGGTGGCCATGGCGACGCCCCATTGCCGGGTGATCTCCCGGGTCGAGGGCACCCGCTCCCCAGGGGCCAACTCCCCGCTCTCGATCCGCTGCCGCAACTCGTCGACGATCCGTCCGGACCGCGGTCCCGCGTCCTCACCCATCGACACTCCCCCGCACTAGTGCACCCGACGTGCGCGTCATCCTAGCCCGCGACACGGCACGTTGCCCGCGAAGCCCGTCGCACACCCTCAAGTGCACTAGTACACCCACCCAGCAGTTCTGCCCATTCGCAAGCGATTACCGCTTGCGCCGTCATTTGCGTACGTCGTACATTCACCGCCATGACGAACAACGGGGTACTCATCTCAGGCGCCGGCATCGCGGGACCCGCCCTGGCGTACTGGCTACGCAAGCAGGGCTTCGCGGTCACCGTGGTGGAGCGCCCGCCGCTGCTCCGGCCGGGCGGACAGACCGTGGACCTGCGCGGCGCCGGCCGTACCGTGATCGAGCGGATGGGCCTGATGGACCGGGCCAGGGCGCAGACCGTTCAGCAGCACGGGATGGCGAACGTCGACGGCTCCGGCCGTGTCACCGTGCGGATCCCCGCCGACAGCTTCGGCGGGGAGGGGATCGTCTCCGAGATCGAGATCCTGCGCGGCGACCTCGCCCGCCTGCTGTACGACGCGACCCTGCCCGGCACCGAGTACCTCTTCGACGACACCGTCACGGGGATCGCCCAGGACGCGGACGGCGTGGACGTCACCTTCGAGAAGACCGCGCCGCGCCGCTTCGACCTGGTCGTCGGCGCGGACGGCCCGCACTCCGTGACGCGCGGGCTGGTCTTCGGTCCCGAGCGGGAGTGCGTGCGCCCGCTCGGGCTCTACAACGCCTGGTTCACCGCCACCGACGAGGAACTGGGACTCGACGGCTGGTACCTGATGCACAACGCGCCGGGCGGGCTGGTGGCCTCCGCGCGGCCCGGCCGCCTCCCCGGCGAGGTCAAGGCCGGCCTCAGTTTCCGTTCCGCTCCGATCGCCTACGACCGCCGCGACGTCGACGCACAGCGGGAGATCGTGGCGCGGCGCTTCGCCGGCGTCGGCTGGCAGGCCCCGCGCCTGCTGCGGGCGATGCGGACCGCCCCGGACTTCTTCCTCGACTCCATGGACCAGGTGGTCATGGACCGGTGGTCGCGGGGCCGGGTGGTGCTGCTGGGCGACGCCGGGTACTGCGCCTCCCCGCTCACCGGCCTGGGGACCAGCCTGGCGCTGGTCGGCGCCTACGTCCTGGCCGGGGAGATCGCCGCGGCCCGGGACGACCACCGTACGGCGTTCCGGCGGTACGACGAGGTGATGCGGCCCTACGTCACCCAGGCCCAGCAGCTCCCGCCGGGCGGGGCCTCGAGCTTCGCCCCGTCGAGCCGGACGGGCATCCGGCTGCGGGACCTGTCGATGCGCCAGATGACCCGGTGGCCGATAAGGAGCCTGCTCGCCGCCCAGTTCGCGAAGGCGGGGGACATCGCTCTGCCGGAGTACGGGGTGCGGGACGCGGCCTGAGAGCGCTCTCAGGACACCACCGGAGGAACAACCGGGAGCGGCCGGGCGACGTCGGACTGTGCGTCAGGTGTTGACACCCACCCCGGGGAGCCCTACGTTTCCCGCGTCCTGAGAGCGCTCTCTACGATCGCTCGCAGGGCCTCTCGGAGCAGCTCCTCCCCCCGTTCCTCACGTCCCTCCGATCCCCCCGTGACGACAAGAGGTGTCCCCCATGCCTGCCCCCTCGCTTCGGCCCCCACGGGCCTTAAGGCCGGCGTCCGTGCTGGTCGTGGCCGTGTCGCTGGCCGCCGTCGGACTCGGTCCGGCCGCCGCCCCCGCGGCGGCCGCCACCGTCCCCGTGGGCGCCGGAAGTTATTCCGACACCCGGCCGGCCGGAACCGTCGGCCCCACCACCAACACCGGCACCGCGGTCAAGCCCAAGGTGACCTCCGCCGCCCAGGGCAAGCCGGTCCCCACCAACGACTGGTGGTCCTCGCTGGCCTTCCAGCGGTACGGCGACAACCCGTACTCCACCCCCATGTACGGTCACCCGCTGACCTACCAGGCCGTCTCCGGCGGACTGGAGGTCGGTTACCCGACCAGCGCGGCGATCGTCGGCGAGGGCCGGCAGTACGAGTTCGCCCACAAGCGCGACCTGACCCTCGGCCTGACCGGGCTCAACTCGCCCGACACCAAGGCGGATTCCTGGTCCGACTGGACCGTCACCCCCTACTGGTCCGACGGCTCGCGCACCCTGCGCACCACCATCGGCCACGGCATGCCCTTCGTGTACGCCCAGGGGTCCGGCGGCAACGCCCGGATCAACACCGCCTCGACGCCCACCGTCTTCTCCGACCAGGGCAACGTCCTCGGCATCACCGTCGGGGGCCACCACTACGCCCTCTTCGCGCCGACCGGCGCCGACTGGAACGTCTCCGGCACGGAGATCACCGCGGGTCTCGCCGGCAAGGACTACTTCTCCCTCGCCGTGCTGCCCTCGACCGACGCGCTGGCGACGTACCGCAAGTACGCCTTCAGCTTCGTCACCGGCTCGAAGGTCGACTGGAGCTACAGCTCGGGCACGGTCAAGGCCACCTACTCGCTGACCACCGAGGCCAAGGAGGGTTCCGAGCGCGGCGCGCTGCAGGCCCTCTACCGGCACCAGTGGCTGCACACCACGGACGCGCTCACCTCGTACACCTACGTCTCGCCACGCGGCACGATGAAGGTCCGCGAGGGGACCTCCTTCACCACGAGCATGCGCTCCGCCCCGGTGCTGCCCCAGCTCCCGCGCAGCAGCGCGATCGACAACGCCCGCCTGCGCGGCTACCTGAACGACGTGGCCAACGCCTCCGACCCGTTCTCCGGGGCGACCGACACGTACTGGACCGGCAAGGCGCTCGGAAAGCTGGCGCAGCTGGTCCCGGTCGCCGACCAGATCGGTGAGACCGCGATCCGCGACCGTCTGCTCTCCCTGCTCAAGGGCCGGCTCCAGGAGTGGTTCACCGCGGGCGGCGCGAGCGAGTTCTCCTACGACCGCGACTGGAAGACGCTGATCGGCTACCCCGCGTCCTACGGCAGCGACACCGAGCTCAACGACCACCACTTCCACTACGGCTACTACGTCCACGCCGCCGCGATCGTCGCCCAGTACGACCCGTCGTGGGCCGCGGACTCCGCCTGGGGCGGCATGGTCAAGGCCCTGGTCCGCGACACCGCCAACCCGAGCCGCACCGACAGCTCGTTCCCGTTCCTGCGCGGCTTCGACGTGTACGCCGGGCACAGCTGGGCCTCCGGCCACCAGGGCTTCGCGGCCGGCAACAACCAGGAGTCCTCCTCGGAGTCCACCGGCCTGAGCGCCGCCCTGGTGCTGTACGGCTCGGCGACCGGGGACACCTCGCTGCGCGACCTGGGCACGTACCTGCTCACCACGGAGAGCGAGGCGATCGCCCAGTACTGGTTCGACAAGGACCAGCAGGTCTTCCCCGGCTCCTACACGCACGACACGGTCGGCATGGTCTGGGGCAGCGGCGCCGCCTACTCGACCTGGTGGACGGCCAACCCCGAGGAGATCCACGGGATCAACGCCCTCCCGATCACCGCGGGCGGCTCACTGCACCTGGGCGCCCACAAGGAGGCCATCCGGCGCAACATCGCCGAGATGGAGCGCGAGAACGGCGGTCCCGCGGTCGAATGGCGGGACATCCTCTGGGAGTTCCAGGCGCTGGCCGACCCGGCGACGGCGAAGTCCAAGTGGGACGCGGGGAACGCCGGGTACACCCCGGAGGCAGGCGAGTCGAAGGCCCACACCTACCACTGGATCCTGGGCCTGGACTCGATGGGAGCGCCCGACACCTCGGTGACCGGCGACATCCCCGCCTCGGCCGTCTTCTCCAAGAGCGGGACCCGCACCTACGTGGCCCACAACCACGGCTCCTCGGCGCGGACGGTCACCTTCTCCGACGGCCGGACGCTGAGCGTGCCGGCGCGTTCCACCGCGACGGGAACCGGGCCCGGGGGCAGCACCGACCCGGGTACTCCCCCCACTTCGGGGAACACCTTCCAGCTGCGGACCGGCGGGACCCTGACCACGGCCACCGGCAGCTCGGCGGCCAGTGACACGGTCCCGTCGGCGGGCGGCGCGAACCACGACGGCACGCCGTACAAGCCTCTGGTCTACGAGATCAAGCGAGTGAACGGCACGTACACCTCGGGTGGTTCGACCTCCTTCCGGCTCGCCGTCGACGCCGGCACCTCGGTGGGGCTCGGCCAGCAGGCCCGCGTCAGCTACGACCTGACCGGTGACGGAACCTTCGACCGGACGGAGACGTACGCCTACTTCGCCACCGACCCCGTGACGGGCTGGGAGCGCTACGACCAGACCCGCGGCCTGAAGTCCGCCACCGGCACGCTGGGCAACCTGCGCGGCGGGACGGTCCGGCTGGAGGTCTGGAGCGCCATCGGCAACGCGGACGCCCGGCTTCAGACGGGCACGGACACCTCTCTGGTGGTGATCCCCTTCAGCTGACGATCGGACGACCGCGACGATCGCGGCGATCGCGGCGCCCAGGGCGGCGGTCACCGGCTCCGGCCGGTGACCGCCGCCCTCCGTCGTCCCCTCACCGCACCGCGGCCTGTGGACCCGCGGTCCGTCCGACCCGCAGGGCTCGTCAGGCGGTGGCCCGGCGGACCAGGGTGGTCGGGGTGATCACGGACGCCGGGGCCTCGTCGCCGGGCCGGTCCAGCAGCCGCATCAGGAGCCGTACCATCAGCCGGCCCATTCCCTCGATGTCCTGCCGCACGGTCGTCAGCGGAGGGTCGGTGACCCCCGTGACGGCGGCCATGTCGTCGAACCCGACCACGGCCACGTCCTGCGGCACCCGTGCGCCCCGCTCGCGCAGCGTGCGCAGCGCGCCCGCCGCCATCAGGTCGTTGGCCACGAAGACCCCGTCCAGGCCGGGGCACCGGTCCAGCAGGCCGGCCATCGCACGGGCGCCGCTCTCCTCGGTGAAGTCGCCCTGCCACAACAGCTCTTCGGGTGCGTCGACCAGCACGTCCCGGTACCCGTCGATGCGGTCGAGGGCGGCGATCTTGTCGCGCGGACCGGCGATGTGGGCGATCCGGCGGCGGCCCAGCGACACCAGGTGACGCACCGCCTCGCGCGCGCCCCCACGGTTGTCGCAGTCGACGAACGGCGCGACGGGCCCGGATCCGGGAGCGGGGCGGCCGCCGAAGACCGCCGGGATCCTGGTGCGGGCTATCAGGGACGCCAGTTGGTCGTCCTTGTGCAGCGAGAAGGCCAGCGCGCCGTCCACGTGACCGCCCTCCAGGTAACGGGCGATCCGCTCGTGCTCACCGGCGCCCTCCACCCACAGCAGCACCAACTGGGCGCTGTGCGCGCTCAGTTCGCGGCTGATACCGCGGATCTGCTGCTCGAAGAACGGGTCGGAGAAGACCCGGAACTCGGGCTCCGCGATGATCACCGCGACCGCGCCGGTGCGCCGGGTCACCAGCGACCGGGCGGCGTGGTTGGGGACGTACCCCAGCTCCTCCACGGCCTTGCGGACCTTGTCGACGAGCGGCGGCCGCACCCCCACGGCGCCGTTGACCACGCGGGAGACCGTCGCCCGGGACACCCCGGCCCGCTCCGCGACCGCCTCGAGCGTCGGACGGGGTCCCATGGTCTGCTCGGACAACGGTGCGCTCCTTGTCTGGCTCCGCGGGCTCCTTCGCCCGATGCCGCGCCGGTCACCCGGCGCGGACCAGGATAGGCGCTCCCGGTCCTCCCGCTGAGAGCGCTTGCACGACCGGCCGCCGAACCGTGACCCGGGGCGCCCGCTTCCGTGGCCCGGCCTCCCCGGCCGCCCGTTGTCCGACCCGGGTGGCATGCTCCGCCGCCATGGACACACGACAGTTCTGGCACCTCGTCGAGTCGGCCCGCGACCGGGCGCCGGACCCGGGCGACAGTGAGGACGTCGCCCGCCGGGCGAGCGCGGCGCTCGCCGCCCACCCCGCCGAGGCGATCGTCGCGGCGTCGCAGACCCTGTGGGACCTGATGGCCGTCTCCTACACGAATCCTCTGTGGGCCGCCGCCTACCTCATCAACGGCGGATGCTCCGACGACGGTTTCGACTACTTCCGGGGCTGGCTGATCGTCCAGGGACGCGAGACCTTCGAGCGCGTGGTCGCCGACCCCGACGCCCTGGCGGAGCTCCCGGCCGTGCGGAGGGCAGCGGCCGCCGGACACGACCTGTGGTGCGAGGACACGCTCGGCATCGCCTGGGACGCGCACATCGCGGCGACCGGCCGCGAGCTCCCCGACGACGCGTTCACCATCCGCTGTCCGGCGCCGGCCCACGCCTGGAACTTCGATTTCGGCGACCACGCCGAGATGACGCGCCGGCTCCCCCGCCTGGCCGCCCTGTACCCGGAGTGAACCCAGACGCCCCACCGGGCGGTCGCAACGACGGCCGGCACCGCCCGATCAGCCGTGCGTCTCGCGGAGTTCGATCTTGCGGACCTTGCCGGAGACCGTCATCGGGAAGGCGTCCAGCACCGCGAGGCGGCTCGGGATCTTGTAGTGGGCGAGCCGGCCCTCGCAGAAGGAGCGCACGTCCTCCAGGACAGGCGGGTCCGCCGGGTCGCGAGGGATCACGCAGGCGAGCACCTCCTCGCCGTACCGCTCGTGCGGCACCCCGACGACCTGGACGTCCGCGATCTTCGGGTGGCGGTACAGGAACTCCTCGATCTCCCGGGGATAGATGTTCTCGCCGCCCCTGATGATCATGTCCTTGATGCGGCCGACGATCTCCACGTACCCGTCCTCGCGCATCACCGCGAGGTCCCCGGTGTGCATCCAGCGGGCGGAGTCGATGGCCTCGGCGGTCCGCGCGGGGTCGTTCCAGTAGCCCAGCATCACGCTGTAGCCGCGGGTGCGCAGTTCGCCCGGTACGCCGCGTTCCACGGTCACTCCGGTCGCCGGGTCGACGATCTTCACCTCGATGTGCGGGAGGGCCCGGCCGACGGTTGCGGTGCGGTGCTCGAGGTCGTCGTCCCTCCGGGTCTGGAGGGACACCGGCGAAGTCTCCGTCATGCCGTAGCAGATGGAGACCTCGGCCATGTGCATCTCGGTGACCACCCGCTTCATCACCTCCACCGGGCAGGGCGAGCCGGCCATGATGCCGGTGCGGAGGCTGGAGAGGTCGTAGGAGGCGAAGTCGGGCAGGGCCAGCTCGGCGATGAACATGGTGGGCACGCCGTAGAGGGAGGTGCAGCGCTCCGCCTCGACGGCGCGCAGCGTGGCCGCCGCGTCGAAGGAGGGCGCGGGGATCACCATGCAGGCGCCGTGCGAGGTGGCCGCCAGATTTCCCATGACCATGCCGAAGCAGTGGTAGAAGGGGACCGGGATGCAGATGCGGTCCTGCTCGTCGTACCCGACGGTGCGGCCCACCCAGTACCCGTTGTTGAGGATGTTGTGGTGCGAGAGGGTCGCGCCCTTGGGGAAGCCGGTGGTCCCGGAGGTGTACTGGATGTTCACCGGGTCGTCGCAGCTGAGCCCGGCCGCGATCTCGCCGAGCCGCTCCTCGGGCACCGAGGCGGCGCCGGCCGTCAGGGCGTCCCAGGAGGAATCGCCGATGAAGACGGTCTCCCGCAGGGCGGAGCAGCGGCCCCGGACCTCCTCGACCATGGCCCGGTAGTCGCTGGTGCGGTGGGCGAGCGAGGAGACCAGCACGCTCACGCCGGACTGTTCCAGCACGTACTCCAGCTCGTGCGTACGGTAGGCCGGGTTGATGTTGACCATGATCGCGCCGATCCGGGCGGTCGCGTACTGGACGAGCACCCACTCCGGGCAGTTGACCGCCCAGATGCCGACCCGGTCCCCCGTCGTGACGCCCAGGGCCAGCAGTCCGCGGGCCACCTCGTCGACGGCGGCGCCGAACTGCGCGTAGGTCCACCGGCGTCCGGAGGCAACGTCGACCAGCGCCTCCCGGTCCGGGTGGGCGGCGATCGTCCGGGCCAGGTCGGCGCCGATGGTGTCGCCGAGCAGCGCGGTGGTGCCGGTGCCGTGGGTGTACGACGGCTCGGCCGGGGTCCGGGTGGTCATGGCGTCCTCCAGGAACGGGTTCCGGCACCATTGCCGGGCGGCTCCCCGCCATCGTGTAATCCGTGACACGGATCCCACCACCCCCGAACGGGGGTAGTGGGCGGGAGCGACCACGAAGGGCGGGGAGAGTGACGCCGACGAACGGGACGGACCGTGCGGACGCCGGGCGCGGCGGGGGCGCAGCGGACCGCGCCGCCGCGGCGGCGATCCGCACCGCGCTGACCCGCCTGGGCCGCACGAGCGGGCTGCCGGTCGTCTTCGGCGGGCTGGTGGAGGCGACGGGGCCACGGATCAGGATCAGCGAGCTCAGCGGGACCCGCACCCCGGCGCTGCGTGCCCTGGCCGTCTCCACCGGCACCGGCCTGGGCGGCAGGGCGGCGGTGCTGCAACGCCCGTGCGCGGTGGCCGACTACGCGGCGTCCCGGCGGATCAGCCACGAGTACGACGCCGCCGTCGCGGCGGAGGGGCTCCGTTCGGTGCTCGCGGTGCCCGTGGTGGTGCGCCGCCGGGTGCGCGGCGTCCTGTACGGCGCCCTGCGCACCGCCGAGCCGCTGGGCGACCGCACGCTGGGCGCGGCGGTGGAGGCCGCGCGCCAGGCGGCGCGGGGGCTGACCGCCGCCGAGGAGGCGGGGGCGGCCGACGAGGGGGCGGCGCGGCTGCCCACCGACCTCGCGGGGCCGCCAGGGCCGGACGAGGCCGACAACCCGATGCGGGAGCGGGCCAGGGAGGCGTACGCGGCGCTGCGGGCGCTCGCGCCGCACGTCGACGACCCGGCGGTGCGGGCCGGCCTCGACGAGGTGTGCGCACTGCTCGGCCCCGGTGCGGGCGACGGCGGCCCGGTGTCACCGGCCGGCGCGCCGGTCAGCCTGACGCCGCGTGAACTCGACGTGCTGGCCTGCGTGGCGGTCGGCGACACCAACGCGGCCGCGGCCCGGCGGCTGGGGCTGCGGCAGGAGACCGTCAAGGCCTACCTGGGATCGGCCGCCCGGAAACTGGACGCGCGGGGCCGGTGGGCGGCGGTGACGGCGGCCCGGCGGGCGGGACTGCTGCCCTGAGCCGTCCCGCTACTGGTGCGGGCATGCGGGAGGGCGCCCGCCCGCGTGTCCGCGGGAGGGCGCCCTCTCTGTGCAGGGTTCAGGACCCGGACCGCCGGTGAGGTGCCGGCGGTCCCAGGCCGTCCGTCACGGTCCGTCAGGCGGCGGACCGCTCGTGCCGGCACGGGGTGGCCCGGTCGGAGCCGTACCCGTCGTGGTGGCCCGGCTTGCCGTGGCCGCCCTTGCAGGGCTTGCCGTGGCCGTGGCCCGGCTTGCAGTGCTTGCCCTCGCAGGGCTTGCGCTCGACCTGGACGGTCGCCGAGTCGCTGTCCGAGCGGACGCCTCCCTCGGCCATGGCCACCGCCGTGTTGGTGATGCGCCCGGCCTTCGCGTCCGCCACGGTGCCCCGGTGGGTGCCGGTGCAGGTCATCTCCTGGCCCGGCGCCAGCGTGGTCGAGGGGCAGGTCACGCGGCCGAGGCGGTCGTCCTGGACGGCCACGCCCGTGAGCGGGGTGTCGCCGGTGTTCTCGACGACGTACTCGTAGGTGATGACGTCGCCGACCCGGTAGGTGCGGTCCTCGTCCACCCGCTTGTCGAGCCGCAGCCCGGACTCACCACCGCCGCCGGCGACCGTGATCCGCGCGCTGTCCTCCTCGGAGCGGAACTCCTCCCCGCGGAACGTGCCGATCGCCCGCGCGGTGTTGGTGACCGACCCGGCCTCCGCGTCGCCCTCGGTGACCCGGTAGGAACCGGTGCAGGTCACCTGCTCGCCCGGCTCCAGGGGGGCGGTGGGGCAGTCGACGTCCACCACCCGGTCGTCGGTGACCCGCACGTCGGTGAGCGTGGTCTCGCCCGTGTTCCGCACGACGTACTCGTAGCGGACGAGGTCTCCGACCTCGTAGGTCCGCTCCTCGTCGACCCGCTTGTCGATGGTGAGCGAGGAGCGCTGACCGGTGACCTCGATCCGCTCGGTGTCCCGCTCGGACTCGACCGGGGCTCCGCCGGAGGTGCCGAACGCCTGCGCCACGTTGACGACGAAGCCATTGGCGGCGTCCTCGGCGGTGACGGTGTAGGTGCCGCGGCAGGTCGTGCCCGCACCGGACGCGAGGGTGTCCTCCTCGCAGTCCACGTTCTCCACCCGGTCGTCCTCGACCCTGACGCCGGTGATGTCACGGTCGCCGGTGTTGATCACCGTGTACTCGTAGGTGACCTGGTCGCCGACGCGGTATTCGTCCTGTCGGTCCACGACCTCCTTCTCGACGCTGAGGGCGGGACCGCCCGGGGTGACGACCTGGATCTCGGCGGTGTCCGGCTGCGACTCGACCGTCCTGTCGCCGGACCGGCCGCGCGCGTCGGCGATGTTGGTGACGCTGCCCGCGGCGACGTCGTCCTCCGCGACGGTGTAGGTACCCCGGCAGGTGGTGCGCTGACCGGGGGCGAGCGATACGTCGTCGCAGGTGATCCTGGTGACCTTGTCGTCCACGATGGTGAGGTCGGTGATCTCGCGGTCTCCGGTGTTGGTCACCTCGTACTGGTAGGGCACCTCGTCGCCCACCTCGTAGGCGCGCGAGTCGTCGACCGACTTGCTCAACAGCAGTTCCAGCCGGTTGGCCACGCCGACGGTCATCTCGTCCGGCGGGGAGGTGACCCCTCTGCCGTTCGCGTCGCCGCTCGCGGTGGCCACGTTGACCACGTCCTCGGCCTCGGCGTCGTCCTCCGTGACGGTGTAGGTGCCCCGGCACTCGGTGGTGTCGCCGTCCTGGCCGGCAGGCGCGAGGGTCGTGGCCTCGCACGTGACCTCCCGGACGCGGTCGTCGGCGACCGTGAGGCCGGTGATCTCCACCGGCCCGGTGTTGGTCACGGTGTAGGTGTACTCGACCTCTTCACCGACCCGGTAGGCGCGGGTGTCGTCCGCGGTCTTCTCGATCCGCAGGCCCGGCCCCCGCTGGGCCGGGAGGGTCAGCTCCGCCTCCGGCGCCGGGACCTCCGTGTCGCCCGACCTGCCCGTGGCGTTGGCCACGTTGCGGACCTGCCCGGCGGTCGCGTCCTCGTCGGTGACCGCGTACAGCCCGGTGCAGGTCATCGATTCGCCGACACCCAGCGTGTCCTTCGGACAGGAGATGCGCGTGACCCGGTCGTCCGTGACCGTCACGTCGGTGAGCGGGGTGTTGCCGCTGTTGGTGACCACGTACTGGTACGGGACCTGCTGGCCCGGCTTCAGCGGCAGCGGCACCTCCGGGTCCTTGGCCACCTGCTTGACCAGGTTGAGCCGTGGCAGTTCGGCCGCCGGGTGCACCGTGACGTTGCGGATGAGGTGCACGTCGGTGAACTGGCCGGTGGACGCCGCGAAGCCGAACTTGTAGCTGGAGGGCACCGGCTGCGGGGCCGGCGTGCTCAGCACCTCCTGGAAGCCCTTGCCGTCCCGGAAGTCGATCCAGACCGTCACCACCGGGTTCGGCGAGGGCGAGATCTCCACCCGGACGGTGCGCCGGGAGGGCTCGAGCAGCCTCTCGGCCTCCTCGGGGGTGGCGTCCGCGGGGATGTTCGTCGTCGGCCCGTGCAGCTCTCCGGGGAGCGTGCTGGGCCAGGGACCGGTGGTGCTGTTCAGGTTCTCGGCGGTCGAGGTCAGGAAGCAGTAGCCCTCGGTGCCGTTGCCGGGCCCGCGGAGGGTGACCTTGTTGGGCTCCGGGATGCGGAAGCCGGTCCCGGCCGGCGAGCGGGTGTCGCACCCGTTGCCCCGGTGCTCCCAGTCGCCGAAGTAGTTGCCGAGGACGTCGAGGCCGACCCCGAGGTAGCCGTGGTTGACGCCCGGCAGGAACTCCCGGCCGGGGTCGTCGTCGGGCAGTTTCTGTGCGTAGCCGAGGCTGCCGCCGAAGGCGCCGGGGGCGGTCAGCTCGGCGGCGCCGTCGATCAGGAAGAACGAGATGCCGTCGGCCGGCGGGACGGTGGTGCCGCCGTACTGCCACTGGTCGAAGGTGACCACCAGGCCCTGGTTGGCAGGCAGGGCGTGGTTGTAGAGGACGGCGGCCGCCTGGTCGTTGGCGGCGGTCGTGAGGTCGAGGTAGCCGTGCGGAGCGGCGTTGCCCGGCGGGAGGGGCCCGACTCCTCCCGGCGGACAGCCCGTGAGTTCGTGGGCGCCCACCGGCGGGGGCGCGGGCGCCTCCGGGGCACCGGTCAGGCACGCGGGGCCGTAGGCGAGGAAGTCAGGGTCGGCCGTGGCACCCGTGAAGGTCTCGTCGACCAGGGGGACACCGACCGGCTGCGCCTGGGCCGCCGTGTCGATGCCCAGGCCCGCCGCCACCATGCCGGCCACGCCAAGGGCACATCCGACACGGCGTCGGATGCCGCGGCGTGCCGACGGCGGTCTCAAAAATGATCTCATGCCCGGAAAGTAACGACATGTGGCTCCGGTCGCCTTCCGGGTGCGCCGACGGGGAGCGGACACGCCGTCACGTCGGCGTGTCGTCCCGCCCACCGGGTGGCGGGCGGGGTGTCGCACCGTCACCTGCTTGACAGGGCGCGACCCGGGTGCCGTTAGGCAACCGGGCCGGGCCACGTCCGCAGGGTCAGAGCGCCGGCACGAAGGGGATGCCCGCCGGCTTCGCCTTCTCCAGGTGGGAGAGATAACTGCTGTCCTTCAGGCCGAAGTTGGCGCTGCCCCAGTTCGCCTGGGCGAGCTTGTCGCGCAGCCCGGCCGGGTAGCCGCTCCAGCCCACCAGCGCCGGGTACTGCCAGGTGCCCCGGTGGTTCTCCGGCGGCTCGTCGTTCGCGGTCGCGGCCCGGAAGCAGTGCGTGCCGATGCCGTCCTTGTGGTAGACGACCTTGGGGTGGAGGCCCTCCCAGGGGATGCGGTCCCGGCTGTGCACGGTGAAGTCGCCGTGGTTCGACGTGGCCACGTAGCGGGCGGTGTCGGTGGCCTGCTCGACCCAGACGACGATGTGCTCCCAGTCGTGCCGGTGGCCGCCGATGCTGGTGCCGGCGAGAGCCTGGTCCTTCTCGAAGTAGAGGCCGTAGAGCACCGCGCACCAGCCGTTGTTGCAGGTGGCCCGGGAGTAGGCGTTGGTGTTGCCCAGGTCGAAGTCGTCGCGGCAGTTGCCGTTGAGGGCGCCGGTGGGGTTGAGACCGCCGTTGAGCGAGCCGTCGGGCCCGATGGCCGGGGTGGAGTAGCAGCCGTCCTTGTCGTAGTCGAGCGCGGGCTGGAACCGCAGCTCGAGCGGGGTGGCGTTCACCGGCAGGGCGGCGGGCGGAGCGGCCTGGGCGGGGCCGGCGACGGCGAGCAGCAGCACGAGGGCGCCGCCGAGGGTGCCGAGAGCCCGGCCGGCACGACGGGGACGGCGGGGGCGGGGGCGGGCGGAGCGGGATCTGACCGGGGAAGTGCGTCGTCCTGGCAAGGCGTTCTCCTCAACTCGTCAGCCGGAGAGGGGATGTGACGCACCCGTGGGTGCGCGACGCGTGCACGGGACACTCTGCCGGTACCGCGGCGCGCAGGGAATGACGTGCTCATGAAGAACGGCCCAATTCCGCCCCGCCGTGCCGGGATCAGGCCTGTTCCAGCACCGCCATGGCCGCGTTGTGGCCGCCGAGTGCGGAGACCGCTCCGCCGCGGACCGCTCCGGAGCCGCAGAGCAGCACCGAGGGGTGACGGGTGGCCACGCCCCAGCGGGCGGCCGGGGTGGCGAGGTCGGCGTCGTCCGCGGCCCAGGGCCAGGCCAGGTCGCCGTGGAAGATGTGGCCGCCGGGCATGGCGACGTCCGCCTCCACGTCCTGCGGGATCTTGGCCTCCACGCAGGGCCGTCCGTCGCCGTCGCGGGCGATCACCGAGTCGAGCGGGTCGAGCAGGTGCCGGTCGAGGGAGGCGACGGCGCGGCGCACCGCCTCCGCCTTGCGTTCGGCGCGGGTGGCGGGGTCGGCGAAGAGGGTGGCGGGAAGGTGGAGGCCGAAATAGGTGAGGGTGTGGGTCCCCTCGGGGACGTCGCCGAGGATGGACGGGTCGGTGAGCGAGTGGCAGTACACCTCGCCGGGCAGCCGCCGCGGCACCCGGCCGGCCGAGGCCTCGGCGTACGCGGCGGCCAGGTCGTCCCAGTCCTCGTCGAGGTGGAGGGTGCCCGCGAAGGCGACGCGGGGATCGGCCCCGGACTTCAGGCGCGGCAACCGGTCGAGGAGGAAATTGATCTTCAGCTGGGAGCCGACCGGCTTGTCGGCCGGGTCGCGGGTCTCGCCGAGCAGCCCGTCGAGCACCCAGGGCGCGGCGTTGGAGAGGACGAACCGCGCGCGCAGGGCCGGTCCCCCGGCGATCTCGACCTCGGCGCCGTCGGCGGCGGGCCGCACGGCGGTGACCTCGGCGCCCGTCACCAGCTCGGCGCCGGCCCGCAGCGCCGAAGCGGCGAGGGCGTCGGTGACCGCGCCCATCCCGCCGACGGGGACGCGCCATTCGCCGGTGCCGTTGCCGATCAGGTGGTAGAGGAAGCAGCGGTTCTGGATCAGCCGGGGGTCGTCGAGGGCCGCGAAGGTGCCGATCAGTGCGTCGGTGGCCACCACGCCGCGGACGGTGCCGTCGGCGAACCGCCTCTCCAGCGCCTCGCCGAGGGGCCGGCGCACGATCTCCTCCCAGAGGCCGGGATCCACACGCCCCCGCAGTTCGCTCTCGCGCGGCAGCGGCTCGGTGAGGGTGGGCGCCAGCACCTCGGCGAGGCCGCCGAGGCGGGTGTAGAAGTCGCTCCACGCCTCGTACGCGGCCTCCGACCCGGTCAGCCGGCGGAAGCTCTCGCGGGTGGCCTCGCCCTCGGGCCGCTCCACCAGCAGCCCGCCGGGCCGTCCGCCCCGCAGGACGGGGGTGTAGGAGGCGGTGGAGCGGGAGGCCAGTTCGAGTTCCAGCCCCAGGTCCCGCATGATCCGCTCGGGCATCAGCGACACCAGGTAGGAGTAGCGGGAGAGCCGGGTGGGCCGCCCGGGGAAGGACTGCGCGGAGACGGCGGCCCCGCCGGTGCGGTCGAGGCGCTCCAGGACGGCGACGGAGAGTCCGGCCCGGGCGAGGTAGGCGGCCGCGGCGAGCCCGTTGTGGCCGCCGCCGACCACGACGACGTCGTAGGCGGTGCGGCTCGTCATGATCGATGTCATGGCGCCCACCCTCCCCCACCGGGCGCCCGGGGCCCAGGCCCGTGCATGGGTGGGGCTCCTGCGGTGACCCGGTAGGTGTACGCGGCGGGCGGCCGGCCCCCTGATCGGGGGAACCCGGCGGCCCCCGGACACGTTCGACCACTGCGGGTACTGTGAGCGCACGCCGCAAGGGGGAAGGACCATAAGATGATCATTTTCGGTACCAAGGGCTACCTGTACCAGCTGGCCATGCTGACGCTGGTCTGCGGAAACTGCGGCAACCCCTCCGCGCACGCGCTGCGCAAGCAGGTCACGAAGTTCACGCTGTTCTTCGTACCGCTCTTCCCCGTCTCGGTGAAGTACTCGACGCAGTGCACCTTCTGCGGGGCACAGCGGCGGCTGAGCAGCGCGGAGGCGGACCATCTGCAGGCGGGCGCGGCGGGCGGGCAGGGCAACCCGGTCCAGGGCAGCTCCCAGCAGCAGCCGTACCAGTCCTGACGCCGGGACGGCGGGCCGGGCCGTGGCCAGGCCCGCCGTCCCAGGTGACCGGTGCGTCCCGGAGGTCCTACCGGTGGGACGCGAACTCGACGACCTGCTGGTAGGTGGGCCGGTTCTGCCAGCTGATCGGGGCGTGGGTGATGCCGCCCAGCGCCCGGTGGATCACCGCGTCGGCGCACCACTGGTCCCCCGCGGCGCAGTGCTCGTCGCCCGGGTAGACCTGTGCGGCGGTGCGTCCGGCCGCGTCCTTCAGGGTGCGGGCGAGCACGCCCCGGCACTCGGCGAGATCGCCTGCCCCGCAGTAGGAGCGGGCCAGGCCGCCCTCCACCTTCTCGCCGAGCACAGCCCGGACGTCCTTGTCGACGTAGCTCCACCAGCCGTACTGGAAGGCGCTGCCCGCGTGCCCGCCGGTGGGTCCGTGCGAGGCGCCCGGCGGTTCGTCGACGGGCAGGTTGTTCTCCAGCGCGGCGTAGAGGCCCTCGCCGAGGCCGGGCCCGAACTCGGCCTTCACCAGCAGCGGCCACCAGGCGTCCAGGATCCGGATCGCCTCGGCGTGCGCGTACCGCTTCGAGCCGCGTGAGGTCTCGGTGCGCAGGGAGCCGGCCGAGACCCAGGCGGACAGTCGGGCCACCGCGTCGGTGACGGCCGGGTCGTCGACGGGGCCGCTGCGGAGCACCTTGAGGAGCTTGGGCAGCACCTGTTCGGCGCGCAGGTCGGCGAGGCCGGCCTGCGCCATGGCGCGGGTGAGTGAGGCCCGGGTGACGTCGCCGTTCTGGACGAGGGCCCGGACCCGGTCGTCGAGCAGGTCGCCGCGGTGGACCGAGCCGTTGCCCCAGGAGGCGACGGTGTAGCCGTGGGCCAGCTTGTTGTTCCAGGAGATGTAGTAGTCCTGGTCGAGCGACTGCGGGTGCTGGGCCGGCGGGGTGTAGGCGGCCCGGTTGTTCTCGGAGTTCCAGTCCCGCCACTCGTAGCGGGCGTCGGCCCAGGCGGGGAAGTCCGGGTCCACGCCGGCGGCCCGCACGGGGTTGTCGCCGCTGTTGTAGTAGGCGGTGCGGCTGGAGTCGGCGTAGAACCAGTTGAAGGTGAAGTTGATGTGCTGCGCCGCCTGCTGGAAGGTCTCCGGGCCGGTGACGTGACCGGGATCGTTGAGCATCTGGAAGCCGACGATGGAGTCGACCTCGTGCCGGTAGGAGGTGCGCAGGCTGGTGTAGGCGACCTTCTTGCCGCCGACGGTGGCGCGGTACTCGACCGGTCCGTACCTGGTCAGCCAGGCGCGCATCCGGTACGAGCCGGCGGCGGTGGAGTCGGCGACCGTCGGCTTCCAGGAGTTGGTGTGCTCCACCTTCTCCATGGCCACGCACTGCCCGTGGAACAGGTAGTGGTAGTCGTCCTGGCAGAGTTCCACGGCGTACGTGTCGACGATGTCCTGGGCCGAGGTGGTGGCGGACCAGGCGTAGTCCTGGCCGCGGCCGAGCTGGACGTACATCGACAGTCCGGCGAACGAGGCGCCGCGGGCGCTGATGCCGGGGCCCTGGATCTCCTGGAGCATCAGCAGCTGGGGCGCGAAGTAGCCGGTCTGCGGGCCGAAGACGGCGACGGGGCGGCCGCTCGCGGTGTGCTCGCCGCTGACCACCAGCGCGTTGGACATGCCGCGCCGGGCGGATCCGACGGCGGCCTTGGCGGCGGCCTCGGCGGCGGCGTCCGCCTTGGCCGTGGCGGCGCTGCCGGTGCGGTCGTGCACCAGCGGCTCGCGGGTCACCGAGCCCGGGTCGGGCAGCGCCGTGCCCTGCGGGTCGGCGGGCCGGCCGGCGTAGGGGAAGCGGGCGCCGCGCACGGTGACCGCCGCCTCCGGGTCGTCGCGTTCGCGGAAGGACTCCCAGACCCGGGTGCCCTCCTCGACGCCGTACCGGGACTGCGCGGCGAGCAGCGACAAGGCGTTGTCGACCTCGCCGCCGCCGCCGGAGCCGAAGAGCGCGCCGACGACGGAGGCCAGGGCCACCAGGTCGGTCAGCTTGAAGGGCTGGATCTTCCCCAGGTTGAGGATCGGGTCCTTGTGGCCGGTGAGCACGTACTCGCCGGGGAAGTAGCGGCCCTTGTCGGAGGCGGTGATGTAGGCGTTGATGCCGTCGACGTAGGCCTGCGCGTCGGCGAGGGCCTGGCGGCCGCGTTCGCCGTTCTCGGCGGCCACCCGGTCGATCTGGGCCTGGAGCTCCGCCTCCGTGTAGGGCGCGGCCCGCCAGAACTCCTGTTCCAGCGCCTGGTTGCCGGGCGCTCCGCCGGCGAAGGACGTGAGCTGTCCCCGGCCGACGTGGCGGAAGACGTCCATCAGCCACAGCCGGTCCTCGCCGGCGGCGTACCCGGCGCCGAACTCGGTGCCGTAGCGGGTGGTGCCGGTGATGTGGGGGACGCCGGTGGCCTTGTCGCGGACGATGGTGACGTCCGTGCGGCCGGCGGGCTTCTTGGTGGAGGCGACCTGGTCGGCGGGGACGCCGAAGGAGGCGTCGTTGAAGAAGTCGCCGATGGTGGACTCGGTCAGCTCCGGATAGCCGCTCGCCAGGTTCGCGTAAGGGCCGAGCTGGTCGTCGCTGTGCGCGGGGACGGTATTGACGGTCTGGTCGAGCAGGATCTCGGCGAGGGTGGCGGTGCCGTCCGCGCCGGGCGGCAGGATGTCCGAGCAGCCGTCGCCGCAGTGGTCGGTCACGGCGGCGGCCGCGACGGGTGCGGCAGGGGCCGCGGGGGCTGCGGCGGAGGGGAAGGCGGGGGCGAGCAGGGCGGCGATCATGGCGCCGGTGAGCAGGACCGGGAGCCTGCGGGCGGTTCGTCTGTCAGGGGCGGTGCGTGGGGTGTGCCGTCTCACGGCAGCTCCTCCCGACGGGGACAGGGCCAGGAGGTTACCGCCGGTAGCCGCACAGTTGAAGATGCCGGTACGCCAACTTCCGCGCGGAAATCGCGGGGTTTGTGGGGAACGCATGGAGGGTATCCGCGCTCTCGGCAGCCACCGCTGCCGTTGCTGCGGACACGGACGCCCTGCCGGGGACCACGGTCCTCGACGGACGTGTGCCCGGAGGAAGTCGCCCCTCCCCCTGTCACCGAGGGGGCGGGTGTGTCACCGAGAGGGCGGGTGACGGCCCGGGCGGTAGGTCCGGGAACCGGCTGCGGACCGGGCGTCCGGGAACCCCCCGTAGGGTGTTCCGCATGGATCTTCGATTGCCCAGGTGGCCACGGAAGCGTGTGCTCGCGGCAGCGGCGGCCGTCGTCGTGCTGGCGGGCGCCGCGGCCGTCGGAACCGCGGCGGTGGCCTCCGGGGACGACGCGCCCCCGGTGCGGCACACCGCGCGGATGATGACGATGGACGGCGGGGTGCGGATCGACACCTCCTTCTACACCTCCGGCCCGTCCGACCGGCGCCGCCCCGCGGTGCTCCTCGGGCACGGCTTCGGCGGCGACAAGGGAGAGGTCCGCGAGCAGGCCGAAGACTTCGCCCGGCACGGCTACGCGGTGCTGACCTGGTCGGCCCGCGGCTTCGGCCGGTCGACCGGGAAGATCGGGATCAACGGCCCGAAGTCCGAGGTCGCCGACGTCTCCCGGCTGATCGACTGGCTGGCCACCCGCCCCGAGGTGCGCCTGGACGGCAAGGGCGACCCCCGGGTGGGGGCCGCCGGCGCCTCCTACGGCGGGGCGATCGCCCTGCTGGCCGCCGGGCACGACGGCCGCATCGACGCGCTGGCCCCGGCGATCACCTACTGGAACCTGTCCGACGCGTTCTTCCCCAACGGCGTCTTCAAGAAGCTCTGGGCGGGCACCTTCATCAGCTCCGGCGGCGGCTGCTCGCACTTCGAGGACGAGCTGTGCCGCATGTACGAGCGGGTCGCGCAGTCCGGGAAGCCGGACGTCGAGGCCATGGAACTGCTGGCGGGCCGCAGTCCGGTGACCGTCGGCGACCGCATCAAGGCGCCGACGCTGCTGATGCAGGGCCAGAGCGACTCGCTCTTCCCGCTGGACCAGTCGGACGCGGCCGCCCGGGCCATCCGGGCGAACGGCGCCCCGGTGGCCGTGGACTGGCTGGCCGGCGGGCACGACGGCGGCAGCGCCGAGGGCGGGCGGGTCCAGGTTCGCACCGAGGCCTGGTTCGACCGCTACCTCAAGGGCGAGCGGGACACCGACACCGGGCCCGCCTTCCGCGTCACCCGGGCCGGCGGGGTGGACTCCCGGGACGGCGACGTCCGGTACACCGGGGCGAGCAGCGCGGAGTATCCGGGGCTGAACGCGGGCCTGCTGCGGTTCCCGCTCACCGGGAAGCAGCAGCGGATCGAGAACCCGGCGGGCGCCGCACCGCCCGCCGTCTCCTCGCTGCCCGGCCTCGCCGCGGGCGGGGGGATGGCCCAGCTCTCCTCGCTGGGCGTCGACACCTCCCTGGACATCCCCGGCCAGTTCGCCGCGTTCGAGTCGCGGCCGCTGACGGAGGACCTGCGGATCACCGGCTCCCCCACCGCCACCGTGCACGTCGAGTCGGACACCGACGACGCGGTGCTGTTCGCCAAGGTCTACGACGTCGGCCCCGACGGCAGGCGGCAGGTCCTGCCCTCCCAGCTGGTCACCCCGCTGCGGGTGCCCTCCGGGCAGGACGTCCGGATCCCGCTGCCGGTCATCGACCACGAGGTCAGCGCCGGGCACCGGCTGCGGCTGGTCCTGGCCTCCACCGACCTCGCCTACGCCTCGCCCGCCGCCCCGGCGACGTACTCGGTCTCCCTGCGGGGCGATCTGATGGTGCCGACCGCGAAGGACGTGCGGGCGGCCGAGGCCCCGCTGCCGGCCCGGGTCTGGTGGCTGCCGCTGGCGGGCCTGCTGATCGCGTCGGCGCTGCTGTTCGCCGGCCGCCGCCGCGCGGCCGTCCCGGCGCCGTCGCCGGAGCTGTCCGAGACGCCGCTGGAGATCAGCGGGCTGAGCAAGCGGTACGCCGGCTCCGCCGACCGCTACGCGGTGCGGGACCTGTCCTTCCGTGTGGAGAAGGGGCAGGTGCTGGGCCTGCTCGGCCCCAACGGGGCGGGCAAGACCACGACGCTGCGGATGCTGATGGGGCTGATCCGGCCCGACGAGGGCGAGATCCGGGTCTTCGGACACGCGATCCGGCCGGGCGCGCCGGTCCTCTCCCGGGTCGGCGCCTTCGTCGAGGGCGCCGGCTTCCTGCCGCACCTGTCCGGGCGGGAGAACCTCGAGCTGTACTGGCGGGCCACCGGCCGGCCGGCCGAGGACGCCCACCTGGAGGAGGCACTGGAGATCGCCGGCCTCGGCGGCGCGCTGGAACGCGCGGTGCGCACCTACTCGCAGGGCATGCGGCAGCGGCTGGCGATCGCCCAGGCCATGCTGGGGCTGCCCGACCTGATGATCCTCGACGAGCCCACCAACGGGCTCGACCCGCCGCAGATCCGTGAGATGCGCGAGGTGATGATCCGGTACGCGGCCGCCGGCCGGACCGTGATCGTCTCCAGCCATCTGCTCGCCGAGGTGGAGCAGACCTGCACGCATCTCGTGGTGATGGACCAGGGCCGGCTGGTGCAGGCCGGACCGGTCGCGGAGATCGTCGGCACCGGCGACACCCTCCTGGTCGGCACCGGCGAGCCGGTGGCGGTTCCGCTGGCCGACAAGATCGCCGCGCTGCCCGAGGTGGACACGGCGGTGGTCACCGACGACGGCCTGGTGATCCGGCTGGTGGCGGGCACCACTCCCGGGCGCCTGGTCGCCGAGCTGGTCCGGCTCGACGTCCCGGTGGAGTCGGTGGGCCCGCACCGCCGGCTGGAAGACGCGTTCCTCACCCTGATCGGAGAGTCCGCATGAGCCCGCAGAGCACGCTCGCCGGGTCCGGCCCGGAGCCGGCGGCCGACGAGGCGCAGGCCGCGGCCGCGGTCTCGACCGCGACCGCGACCGCCGAGGGGTACCGGCCGGGGCGGACCCTGCCGGTGCGCGTCGAGTTCGTCCGGCAGCTCAAGCGGGGCCGGACGCTCGCCATGGGCGCCGTGCTGACCCTGCTCCCGGTGGTCATGGCGGTGGCCTTCGCGATCGGCGGCGACGACGGGGACGGGCCCGGCCGCCGGATCAACCTGATGGACACGGCGACCGCCTCGGGCGCCAACTTCGCCGCGACCTGCCTGTTCGTCTCGGCGAGCCTGCTGCTGGTGGTGCCGGTGGCGCTGTTCTGCGGCGACACGGTGGCCTCGGAGGCCAACTGGTCCTCGCTGCGCTACCTGCTGGCGGCCCCGGTGCCCCGGATGCGGCTGCTGTGGTCCAAGCTCGCCGTGGGGCTGACCATGAGCCTGGCGGCGATGATCTGGCTGCCGCTGGTCGCCCTGGCGGTGGGCTCGGTCGCCTACGGCTGGGGCCCGCTGCGGATCCCCACCGGCGGCGCGCTGCCGCTCACCGACGCCCTGTGGCGGCTGGCGGTCGTGGTCGGCTACCTGTTCGTCTCCCAGCTGGTGACCGCCGGCCTGGCGTTCTGGCTCTCCACCCGGACCGACGCGCCGCTGGGCGCGGTGGGCGGGGCGGTGGGCCTGACCATCGCCGGAAGCGTGCTGGACCAGGTGGAGGCGCTCGGGCAGTGGCGTGAGTTCCTGCCCGCGCACTGGCAGTTCGCCTGGGCGGACGCCATCCAGCCGCAGGTGGTCTGGGACGCGATGATCCAGGGCATGTCGGTGTCGGTCGCCTACGCGCTGGTGCTCTTCGCCCTGGCGTTCCGCGGGTTCGCCCGCAAGGACGTCGTGTCCTGACCGGCGCCGCTCCCGGGACGAGGAGGGGGCGGCCGGAGTGCTCGAGCACTCCGGCCGCCCCTTTCCTTGCGCCCGGCGTCCGCGACGGTCAGGCGCGCCAGGTGTCGTTCAGCGTGATCCGGCCGCTGGACGGCACGGTGAGGGTGCGGTTGGCTCCCGACTCCCAGGTGACGGCGCCGGAGGAGTTCTTGCGCACGTACTTGTAGGCGCAGGTGGTGCCGGCGGGCAGCGCCACGTCCAGGCTCCACACCGGGTAGGCGGCCGGGTCGAGCTTCGGCGCCTTCGCGGTGTCCCAGCCGCCGAGCTGCGAGCAGTCGCCGGCGACGTGGATGTTCTCGCCGACGACGGTGGTCGCGTTCACCTTGAACGAGGCCCCGGCGGACGGCTGGACGGTGCCGGAGCAGGTGCGGGCCCCGGTGTGCAGCGCCACCGCGGTCTCGGCGGCGAGAGTGGCGGTGAACTGCCCGGAGGAGTTGACGGTGACGGCCCGGCCGGACTGCACGTCGCAGTAGTCCCCGGCGGCGAGCGAGGTCTGGAAGGTGCGCGACAGGGCGGTGCCGGTGTGGTTGATGGCCACGTAGGCCTTGCTGCCGCGGCCGAAGGCGATCCGGTCGCCGCCGTCGTCCCACCAGTTGGTCACCGTCTGGCCGCGCGCGGTGTTGCGCAGGGCCACCATGGAGGAGATCTCCCGCCAGGCGTGCTGGCACTTCCAGCCGTCGCTGTAACAGGCGTTCACCTGCCCGCCGTTGGGCGGGCCGGCGTCGTTGTCGCTGAACTCGTAGCCGGAGTGGACGTCCGGGGAGCCGTACGGCCAGGCCAGCATGAAGACGTTGGCCAGGGTGTGGGTGGCGCCGGCCTTGTAGTTGAGGGTCTCGCCGTTGCGCTCGGTGTCGTGGTTGTCGACGAAGACGCCGGCCTTGGAGGAGCCGAGGTAGCCCCAGGACTCCCCGTAGTTCTTCAGGTAGGCGAGGTTCTCGCTGGTGAAGACCCTCTTCAGGTCGCGGGCGTACCGGAACTCCTGGACGTCACCGGTGTTGAGGTACTCGTCGGGCTGGACGGCCTCGCCGGCGCCGTGGATCACCTCCTGCTTCCAGTAGGCGTTCGGGTTGGTCAGGCGGGACTTGATGTTCGCGAGGTCGGCCGCGGGCATGTGCTTGGCGGCGTCCACCCGGAAGCCGTCGGCGCCCAGGGAGAGCAGGTCGTTCATGTACCCGGCGATCCGGCCGCGGACGTAGTCCTCGCCGGTGTCCAGGTCCGCCAGGCCGACCAGTTCGCAGTTCTGCACGTTGGCCCGGTCGCCGTAGTTGCTGATCTGGGCGGTGCAGTTGTCGAAGTCCGGGGCGGAGTAGACGCCCGGGTAGTTGTACTTCGTGTAGGAGGAGCCGCCGGTGCCGGTGCCGGACCCGGCCGACATGTGGTTGATCACCGTGTCGACCACGACCTTGACGCCCGCCGCGTGGCAGGTGTCGATCATGCTCTTGAAGGCGGTCCGGTCGCCGAGGCGTCCGGCGATCTTGTAGCTGACGGGCTGGTACGAGGTCCACCACTGGGAGCCCTGGATGTGCTCCTGCGGGGGCGAGACCTGGACGTAGCCGTAACCGGCCGGTCCGAGCTGGTCGGTGCACGCCTTGGCGACCGAGGCGAACTTCCACTCGAACAGGACGGCGGTGACGTCCTTGTCGCCGGGCGGGGCGGCCTGCGCCGTCGTCGGCGCCGCCACGACGGCCAGGGCGGCTCCCGCCACGAGGGCGAGAGTCGCGGCCATGGTCTTTCTGGCCATGTGTCCTCCACGGAGGGGAGAGGGGGAATGTGCGCGCGTAACCGGGGGGATTGCGGGGGCACTTCTGGGACCGCACACCGATGCAGGAACTCATGCAAGAACCCGATGACACTTGCAGCAAGCTCTTTCATTCGGTGCGCGGTCGCGACCGTACGAGCGGCCCGACCAGGCGTCAACCCTTCGCGCAGCAAGCGTTTCCAAGATCACCGGAGCAATGCGGGCGCTTCGCCCGCCGCCGCCCAGATCGCGCCCCGGCCGTCGCCCGGGCGCCCGCCGACGGACCCGGCGCGACCCACCGGCCCCTCCCCCGCCGTCCCTTGACACTCGTTCGCGTGGCTGAATTACTGGCCCCTACACACGAATACCGAATGTTCGGTCGGTAACTCACGGTGGTGGTATTCCATGGCGCAGACCGCACAGGACTCCCCCGGTCCGGCGGAAAGGATGTTCGCCGCCGACGCGGCCTCGGCCGCCCTCGGCATCGAGCTGGTGGAGCACGGTCCGGGCACCGCGGTGTGCCGAATGCGGGTGACCCGCGCGATGGTGAACGGGCACGGCATCGCGCATGGCGGCTACCTGTTCCTCTTCGCCGACACCGCCTTCGCCTGCGCCTGCAACAGCCGCGGTCCGGTGACCGTCGCGGCGGGTGCCGACATCGAGTTCGTCGCCCCCGTGCACGAGGACGACGTCCTGGTGGCGACCGCGCAGGAGCGCACCAGCTTCGGCCGCAGCGGCATCTACGACGTCACGCTCCGTCGCGGCGACGAGGTGGTCGCCGAGTTCCGCGGCCGCAGCCGCACGATCGGCGGCGGCGCGGCGGGACGTCCCCGGACCCCGGCGTCCGAGGCCCCGCGGTGAATGCCGGGACGCCGGTCACCAGTCGTGCACGGCGTCGACGGCCTCGATCAGCACCGCGCGAGCCGCGGACAGGTCCCGCCCCACGCGGGTCTGCGTCTCGTCCACCAGGAAGTCAAGGGCGTCGAACAGCTCCTCGCGTTCCTCGGTCTCGATGAACTGCGCGCGCAGGTCCAGCTCGTTGAGGGAGGTCCCGAAGGCGTCACCGATCTCCGCGATGACGCCGTGGCGCTCACCGGCGGCGACCTCGGCGAGGAAGGCGTCCCGGGCGGCCTCGTAGGCGGCGACGGCCTTCCGGTACACGCCCCGCGGTATGTGCCCGCGGCCGTCCCAGTCCCGCAGCGGGTTCCCGCGGGCCACGGTCCACGCCGGCGCGCCACATCGCCGCCTCGACCTGGGTCGACGGACACCACCGCCGCGGGCACCCGCCCCAGACGTTCGGCGACCGAGCTCTTGCCCGCCGCGGGCAGCCCCGCCATGACGGTCGGCATGACGGCGCTGTCGCACACACGGGGGACCTCCATGAGCCCGTTCCGGTACCGTGCGGGCGGCACACGGCACGGCGGACGAGCACGGGGGCGGGGCGGCGGGATGCGGATCGACGGGCGGACGGTGCGGGCGGTCAACGGGCTGACGGCGCGCTGGGCCCAGGAGGCGCCGGCGGACGGGACCGGCACGGCGTTCTCCGCCGTGGGCGTCTGGCCGCTGCTGGCGTTCCTCGCCGACGGCGCCGACGGCCGCGCCCGGGAGGAACTGACCGGTGCGGTGGGGCTGGACGCCTCCGAGGCGGCGGGCGCGGCGCGCGGGCTGCTGTCGGCGCTGGAGGCGGAACCGGCGCTGCGGTTCGCCCTCCGCCTGTGGACCCGCCGCACGCTCGAGGTCAGGGCCTCCTGGCTGGAACGCCTCGCACCCGGCACGCACGGGGTGCTCACCGGCGACCCCCGGGCCGACGCGGCCGCCCTGGACGCGTGGGCGGCCGGCCGTACCGGCGGCGGGATCGACCGCATGCCCGTGCCGGTCCGCGAGGACACCGAGATGGTCCTCGCCACCGCCCTCACGGTGGGCACCGAGTGGCACCGGCCGTTCGTGCCGGGCCACCTGTGCCCGGAGACAGGCCCGTGGCGGGACCTGGAGCTCCCGGCGCTGTACCGCTCGACCGCGGTGCCGGACCGGCTCGTGCTCGCGGACACCCCGGACGGCGCGGTGACCGGGCTGACCGTGCTGGGCCGTGAGGGCGTCGACGTGCGCCTGCTCCTGGGCGAGGAGTCGGCGGAGCCCGGACAGGTGCTCAGGAGCGGACTGGACGTACTGGAGCACCGTCGCCCGGTGGTCCGGGGCAGCGAGCTGCCGTTCGGCGAGCCCGGCCCCGGCATCGAGGTGCGCCACGCCCTGCGCACCGCCGCGGGCCCGCCCACGCTCGAGGTCACGACCGTGCCGTTCGCCGTGACAGGCGACCACGACCTGACGCGGCACCCCGAACTCTTCGGCCTGACCTCCTTCCTGGACACCGGGCAGGGCCACCTGCCGGGCGTGAGCGACCAGCCGCTGGCGCTGAGCGCTGCCGCCCAGAAGGCCACCGCGGCCTTCGGCGAGCGCGGATTCCGGACCTCGGCGGTCACGGCCTTCGCCATGATGGCGGGCAGCGCCCCTCCGATCACGCGCCACCGTGTCACCGAGGTGCGCGTCCGCGTCGACCGGCCCTTCGGCTTCCTCGCCGTCCACCGCCGGAGCGGGCTCGTCCTGGCGGCGGGATGGGTGAACGAGCCGGGTGGGTGACATGATCCGCCCCATGTTCACGGCTTCCCGCGCCCGCGGCTCGCACCCGGGCGGCGACCTGTCCGGCTCACCGGCGCCGACGCGCGTGACGTCGGAGCACGTCGCCGCCCTCACCGCCTTCCTCGGCGAGGCCGACCTCACGCTCAGCGGCCTGGACGCCCCCTCCGTGCGGCTGTGGATCGACCGGGCCCCGGACGGGACGGTCACCGGGAGCACCGGCTACGAGCTGAGCGCGGACGGCCGGCACGCGCTGATCCGCAGCGTCGCGGTGAGCCCTGCCGCGCGGCGCTCCGGACACGGCAGCGAGCTGGCGCGCTTCGCCCTCGCCCGCGCCGTCGAGGAGGGCGCCGAACACGCCTGGCTGTTCAGCCGCCGCTCCGGCCCCTTCTGGCGGAAGCTCGGCTTCGTCCCGGCCGACCGGGACGCCCTGGCCGCCGCGCTGGCGGACACCGAGCAGGTCCGGCTTTTCACCCGGACGGGTCAGCTGGCCCGTGAGGTCGCCTGGACCCTGCCCCTGCGATGACCTCGCGCGCCGCCCGGACGAGGGCGGCATTGCCCGGGGCGGGGGTGCCGTCGGGGAGGAGGAGCGCGTCCTCCAGGCCGATCCGGGTGTCCAGACCGCGGGCGGCCGCGAGTCGCAGGACGGGCCAGGCGGCGGCGTCCTCGCCGTGCAGGAGGACCGGCGCGGCAGCCGGCGCGAGCTCGTCCAGCAGGCCGGCCGCGGCGCGCACCGCGTCGTGCGGCGCGCTCTCGGTGATCTCGGCCAGGACGCGCAGCACCCGGTGGGCGCCGGACCAGGCGAGGAACCGCCGCGCCCCGGAGGTGCCCGACCAGACACCGGCCTCCACGCCGACGCCCCGGTCCAGCAGCGCGGTGGCGACATCGACCGCGCCGTCCTCGTGAAAGTTGACGGAGGCGTGGTCGGGCAGGAGGGTCCAGGCCCGGACCTGCGCGGCACGGGTCCCCGGGTCGGCCGTGGCCCAGGCGCCGGTGGTCACCCCCACGGGCACGCCCGGCACGGCGGCCCGCACCGCGCCGACAGCGGCGGCGACGGCCGAGCCGTCCAGGGTGTCCTGGCCGTGGCGGTCCTTGGGGTGCAGGTGGATGTCGACGGCGCCGGCGTCGACGGCCTGCCGGGCCGCGGTCGCCAACTCGGCCGGGGTGACCGGCAGATGAGGGCACTCGTCCCTGCCTCGCGCACCGTTCAGACAGACCTGGAGCATGACGCCATCCTCGCAGCCCGGCCCGCGAGGCGTCTCCCGGCTGACCGGTTGGCTCGTTGGTCCGTTGACCGGTTGGCCGGTGGGCCGGTGGGCCGGTGGGCCGGTGGGCCGGTTGAACTGAACGTGGGGGCCGGGGCTCCGCGAGTGCCCGGCCGGCGACCGGACGCTCCGACGAGGCCCGCACGCGCTCAGTCCAGGATCCCCGCAGGCCCGCCCCGGAGACGGCGACGGCGACGGCTGCGCGGAGCGGCGCGCCACCAGCCCCGCACGGCACGCCGAAGCCCGGTCCCACCGCCCCTGGTGTCGTCGCCCTCGCTGGCGCTGGCGCTGGCGCTGGCGGCAGCCCACCACCGCATCACCCGGGCTGCCGTCGCCGCCGGGTCGGACCGCACCGGGTCGAGACCGAAGTGGTGCTCCAGTTCGTCCCTCAGGAACCCGCCGATCTCCCGCGGGCCGGCCCCACCGCGGAGTCGCTGCAGGAGAGGGCCGAGCATGCAGTCGTACTCGTCCGGCACCTCGTCGGCGACGCCGATCGGATCCCACTCGTTGAGCAGAAGCCGCAGGTCGTCCTCCAGGGCGCGGGTCGCGGGTCGCGCAGAGCCGGCCCGCGACCCGGAGCTGGTGGCCGTCATGCGTACCCCTGCCGAGGGCGGCCGCCCGTCGGCGGAGGGGTCGGCAGCTCGCACTTCCGGCCGGGCGGGGCCTGGCTCACGGCACCTCGGGCAGCACCAGGGCCCTGGCGACGGGCATCCCGGTGCGCCCGGCGTACGCGAGCCGCTCCCGCACCTCCCGCATGGTGCGCGGACGATAGCCCTGGCCGCAGCCGCAGCAACCGCTCGCGTGGAAACGGATGCCGGCGTTCAACAGCACCGTCAGCACCCGCCAGCCCTCGTCGTCGCGCCGCGCGGGCGCCGCGAAGACCGAACCGACGTGGGTCAGCGGACCCGCGCAGCGCGGACAGATCCGCGCGCGGCCGTCATCGCCCTCCCGGCGGAACTCCTGTTTCCACGAAGCCCGGCACGGCAGGCACACGTACGACGTCCTGGCGATCCCCATGCGCCCACGGTAACGGCGGCGGGCCGCGGCCACGACGGCTTTTCGCCCCACCCCGGCCCCCGCCCCTCCCCCCTGGACACCACGCCCCCGAAGCGTGCCGAAAACGGATGACCGTCGGCTTCCCGCCCGGCATGCTGACCCGATGGGCGACAGAGCCAACGTGATCGTGGTCCACGAGAACGGCACACACGAGCTGTACCGCACCGGCTGGGCGGTCGGCATCGACCTCGACCTGCTGGAGGGGCCGGCGCCGGTTCTCGCCATGCTTCCCGAACTGCGCCAGGACGGCTGGTGGCTGGACGACAGCACGGCCCAGGGCGGGATACTGCTCGACCTCGGACGGAAGGTGCTCCTGCTCTTCGCCTGGGAGGGGCCCAGCACCGAACTCCGCCACCGCGCGGCCACGTTCGAGCTGATCCGCGCCGCATGGCAGGGCTGGGAGGTCCGTTGGCTGTACGACGGCCCGGCGGAACTGCGTGCGCACGTCGGGCTGGACCCGGAGCACGTCCGCTGCCGTGAGGCGAACCTCGACCTGGCCCCGTTCCTCGCCCCCGGCGACGCGGACCTGGCCGGGCCCGACCCCGGCGGCGTGGTGATCACGGTCGGCACCGGCCACTGCCACATCGCCTCCGACGCCTTCGACCACCCGGTCCGCCAGGGCCCCGCCCTGCTCCACCGCCTGGCGGCCGCCCCCCGGCACCAAAGCTGCCACCTGCACGTCAACTCCGGCATCCACCTCGACCCGGAGCGCCGCCACGTGGGCTGGTGGTCCCTCTTCTCCACGCCGGGGGCGTACCAGGTGCCGGAGATGTGGCCGGGCTGGACGGTGGAGTTCTGGCAGGACGACTGGGAACGGCACGTCGAAGCCGACGCCCGCTTCGCTCCGGCTGCTTTCGGCGCCGAAGACTCCAGAGCCGCGGTGCTTGCCGAGGCCACGGAACGCCGGGCCGTCCGGGCCCGCCACCGAGCCCGGATCGCCCGTCTCCGACCTTCACCGCATAGCTCCTCGGCTAGTTGACCGCATCCCTGCCCGGTCAGGGCGCCTGCCTGGCGTCTCCCGTCTCACCTGGCCGACAGGCCGTTAGTCAGTACAGAAAGCGCAATCTGTTCAAAACAGCGGACACTCGGCGCACATGTGATCAATAACGGTGACCTTCGATCGAGCGGGGGAGAACGGATGGCCGATCGTCGTCAGGTGGGGCGAAGGCGCTTGTTGATGCGCCCTGGACCCTATGGAGAGCAACTCAATGACGTCGTCCTTGGAGATGGCCGGACTCGTCCCGGTCGTTGCGGCTGCCGTGCAGGCGGCGGCCGCCGTAGTGCCGTTGTACTGGGGCTGGCGGCAGCACAATGCCGAGACGACGCAGAAGCCCACGGTTCTTCGGGCTGTACGCGAAGGGAAACGGCATCGGAGCCCGCACATCATCGACGTCCGTATCGTCCGGCATGACGCGGGAGAGATCGCCGTCTCCGTTCGTATCTGCGGCGGAGCGGGAGGCGTGACGCTCCGGCCGGCGAAGGGGGATGCCCCGTGGTAGGCGGCGAGGCGCGGGTGAAGGCATCCGCCACCGCCGACCTGGAGAAGCAACTGCTCGACGCATACCCCGAGTTCATGGCGGCCGCGCCGTCCCTCCTTCGACGGAAGGCGGGGAACAAGCTGTCCGAAGCTACCTGCCAGGACATCGTGCACGAGGCCTTCGAACGTGTACGAGCGAAAATCACCGCAGGCAAGCTGGGCGCCACCGTGAACCTCCATGGGTATCTGCAACGGACGACCTGGAATGTCGCACTGGATGTGCTGCGCGCCCAAAGTCGCCGCCCCGTGGTGCACGACACGGATCTGATGGCTTCGCTCTCGGTCCAGCGAAGCCTGGACGTCGATCCGATGGAGGAACTGGTCAGACCGGCGATCGAAGCAATGTCCCCCACTCGGCGTCGAAGAGTCGTGCAGATGCAGAGCGAGGGTCTGGACGACGCCTCGATCGCCGAAGAACTCGGCATAGCCCCTGACCGGTTGCACAAGGACCGGTCCGCTGCGGTCAACGAACTGCGCGACAAGCTGAGCCCGAACATCCGCGATGGGCATCGCAGGCAAACGCAACGAATGAAGAAGGACGGGTGACTACGGTGAGCCGCTTCAACAGGGACAGCGGCGGAGGAGCGCCGAAAGCCCCACGACCGGCTGGGCTCCGAGGCCGGTCCTCCGGCGCGCCGGACTGCTGGGACAGACCCACCGGTGACTTCGGTCCCCTTGCTCATCTTTACGCCTTGGGCGAGGAGGCACAGGAACGGGCGAACTCCTTGTACCGCCTGGGATCGAGTGCACTTGCCCGCAACGACCTGCAACTGGCGATCGACCTGTTGGGCGCGGCAGCGGCCGACGGCCACCCCGGGGCGTTGTTCCGGCTCGCCCTGGCCTCGCTGCTCACCGGCGCAGACGAGGGGGGCGAGGGCGATGACCAGAACGACGACGCATGGTTTCTGATCGCCGAGGCCGCCCGCCATGGGCACGGGGACGCGCAGATGCTGCTTCCCCATGTCTCCTCCAGGTCGGCGCCGTCGGGCGGTACAACCGATGAGCCCGAGGACCGGATCTTCTTCGAGGAGATCCGTCGACGCCTGGTCCCCGCCGTCACCGGTTCGCCGGCGCTTCCGGGAGGCAGCGTCCCGCGCGAAGAGAGCGAGCTAGGCGATGCCTCCGCCGGAGTGAACCACTTGGTCCTCGTGCCCGCGCCCGCTGTGCCGACCGTCTCCCCTCCCGCATCCAAGTGGCAGAGGGCAGTACCTGCGGAACGGCCGCGGCTCACCGCATTGCCGGGCGGCCTGACTCTTCCCGTCCCCGATCCACCGGAGGTACCCGTCACGACGCACGGGCTGTTCCTGCCGGACGGAGAACAACGGTGGTCAGTCCATGCGTTGCGTCCCGCCGTGATCAACCGCATGGCGCGCACCACTTCGGCGCCTGCCGTCGCCCCCGCGAGGTGGCGAACCACCCAGCGGGCCTGCGATCTGCTCAGGGTGCTCCAGCAGGCTGACGGCATCGACACCCGTACTCTCGCCCACCGAACCGGAACGTCCAAGCACACCACCGTCCAGATGCTCGACTGGCTGCGGGAGCAGCGCTTCGTCGAGACGGTGAAGGGAACCCACCTGCCCGGTCCGCGCTTGCTCCAGATCAGCAGGCCCGACCTGTCTCAGGACCCCCTCACCATCGAACTCACGGAACTGCGCGACGACCTCCGCGCGGCCGTCTACATCAGCGCGTACACCGACGGCGAGATCGCCATCCAGCAGTCGTCCTCCAGCGCCATTGCCCCGGCGGTGCTGGAGCGCACGCCGTTCGGTGTGAGCGCACATGCCAGCGCCGTCGGAAAGAGCCTCTTGGCCCAACTCTCGTTCGCGGGCCGTATGGACCACCTCAGCCGGTACCCGTCCATCCAGCTCACGGACCGCACCATCACCAACAAGGAAACGCTGCTCGAACGACTGGACGATCATGGGCCACATTCGGCGCAGTTCGACCTCTTGGAATACTCGAACTCGGAGCTCTGCGTCGCGTACTCACTGGGTCTGCCCCACCGGGCCTCCAGCATCGCTCTCTCGCTGCCAGTGGCCGAACGTCACCGCCTTGTCGCGACAGCCGCAGCACTCAGTCGCCGTGCGACCGGTCTCCTCCTCACCCATCTGCTTACCGAGGAGTTGCGGGATCCACCCGCGGTGAAGGGAGCCAACAGGGAGGCGCCGCCCCATGAAGACAGGGGGCACACCGAGCCTCTGGCGATGCTGCCCCAGGGCAAGGCGGTGCGCCAAGGCTGACAGCTCTGCTGCCGAGCTCGCGGAGGCGGTCGCCGCAGGGGTCTCCTCGGGGGACACCTGCGCCCCGGCGGCCGAGATGCCCTGCGGCCCCAGGATTGGGACGCCACCTAGCAACGCCCGCACCCGGCACCGCACTTGCCGCGTACGACACGCGGTTACCGCCTCACGGGGCCCGAGTTGCCGCTAGATTCGGAGCCGCCGTCCGCCGACGTCTCCCGTGGCCCCTCCCCTTCCGCCGCGTCCCGGAGATCCATCCCGGCGAGACCCCGGCGCTCCCGGCCCGGTCGAGGCCGACTCCCGTACAGGCGAAGGAAACACCAGTGAACGACAACGGCTCCGGCGGCAGGGTCCAGCCGGCCCGTCCAGAGGATCCCTCCCGCATCGGCCCCTACCGCGTGGTGGGCCGCCTCGGATCGGGCGGCATGGGCACCGTCCACGCCGGGATCGCCCCGGACGGCACGCGCGTGGCCGTGAAGGTGATCCACTCCGAGCGGGCGCAGGACCCCGAGTTCCGCGCCCGCTTCCACCGCGAGGTCGCGCTGTCCTCGCGTGTCGCCGGCCCGCACCTGGTCCCGCTGCTCGCCGCGGACACCGCCGCCGCGTCACCGTGGCTGGCGACGGCCTACGTCCCCGGGCCGACCCTCGACCGGTACGTCGGCGACAACGGGCCCCTGACCGGCGGGAGCCTGCACTGTCTCGCCGCCGCCACGGCCCAGGCCCTGGCCGCCGTGCACGGCGCCGGCGTGGTGCACCGCGACGTGAAGCCGCAGAACGTCCTGCTCGCACCCGACGGCCCCCGGGTCCTGGACTTCGGCATCGCCCACGCGGCCGACGGCACCAGCGTCACCCGTACCGGGATCATGACCGGAACCCCCGGCTGGATCAGTCCCGAGCAGTACCGGGAAGGCGCCGCGGGACCGGCCGGCGACGTGTTCGCCTGGGGTGCGCTGGTCGCGTACGCGGCCACCGGCCGGCTCCCCTTCGGCACCGGCGCGCCCGACGTGGTCGCCTTCCGGGTGCTGTCCGAGGAACCCGACCTGGACGGTCTTCCCGCTCCGCTGCGTCAGGTCGTCGGGCGGGCGCTGGCCAAGGACCCGGCCGACCGGACGTCCGCCGCCCGCGCGGCCGAGGAGTGCGCGGAGCTGCTGGCCGCCCAGATCACCCAGGTAGCGGCGGGCGACGCGGCCGCGACGACGGTGGACATGGTGACGGCCCTGTGGGACGTGCCGGCCGGCACCGACCCGCAGTGGCAGCCGCCCGCGCGCACCGCCCGCGCCTGGCTCGGCCACAGCGGCCCGAGCGGCTCAGGCTCCGGTTCCGGTTCCGGCTCCGGCCCTTCACGGTTCCGGCTCGTGGGGGCGCTCCTGCTGGCGGGCGCGCTGGTGGGGGGCCTCGCGGGCGCGGTCGCCGCCCTCCTGCCCGACGACTCCGCGCAGCGCGGGTCCGCGGCGTCCGGACCGTCCTCCGCGCCCTTGGCGTCCGCCGACACCGCGGACGGCGACGACGCGCTCGAGTCGCCGGGGGCGTCGTCCGGGACGTCCGGCGACGGCTCGGCGGACGTGGCGAGCTGGAGGCAGGCGCGTGACGCACGGGGGCAGGAGGAACACGACGTGGCGCGCGCCGTCATGGACGACGAGGAGGTCCTGTCGGGGGACTCGCCGGGGAGCGGTCTGACGCCCGGCACGGTCCGTTTCCACGAGTCGCGCCGCGAGGTGTACTTCTCCTACGCGCTGGACGCCCCCGACGAACACACCGCACTCCTCGTGGAGGCGGAGATCGCCCGCTCGATGTGCCTGACGTTGCGGGACACCGTCCTCGGGATGCACAAGGACCTGCCGTACCGCTCCTACGTCATGGTCCGTCAGGGGAGCAGCGGCTCGGCCCAGGTGACCTGGCGGGAGAGCTTCCTCACCGACCCCGAGTGCCTGTCGACCGTCGAGGAGGGCTCCGGGGACACCTGGGGGCCGGACGAGACGGGTCTCGCGGAGGCGATGGTCCCCAGCTCCGACAGGGCGGAGATCGAGGTGGCGGACAGTGCGGCCAAGGCGGTCATCCGCCGCACCAACGGCATGCGCGACGTCCTCGGGACCGACCGGGAGCTCGGTCACCGCGACATCATGGTGGGCTTCGACCCCGCGAACTCCGCGATGTACGTCTGGTCGGACCACCTCGGGTGGAACCGGGCGGAGAGGGAGGCCTGGGCGTCCGCGGCGGCCGGCGAGGCGTGCCGCGCCCTGGTGGACCGGCGGAGATCCGCGGGCGACGCCTGGCCGTACACCCGTTACGCGGTGGCCGAGATCGGGGGGTCCGGCTCCGGCTACCTGATGCTCCGCTGGGACACCCCCACCACCCGCGCGGACTGCCCGTCCTGACCGACACCGATGGTCGGGCCGTCCTGACCGGCACCGCTGCCCGGCCCACCCTGACCGGCATCGTTGCCCGGTCAACCCTGACAGGCATCGTTGCCCGGCACGGCCGGGGCGGCGCCCAGGACGTGGGCCGTGATCCGCTCCAGGGCGTCGGCCGCCACCGGAGACCCCGGCGGGCGGGCCACCAGGGACAGGCTGACCTCCCCGGACACCGGTGAGGGCCGGATCCGGTCTCCCGGCGCCAGATACCAGTGGGCCGCCAACTCCGGTACCACCGCGCAGAGTCGACGGTGCCGGGCGATGCGCAGGCCCGCCTCGATCGTGGGGGCCGGCATCGGCAGGGCGCCGAGGGCGGAAAGCCGCTGCCGGACGGCCTCCCCGGTTCGGTCGAACGTCGAGTAGAGGACGGGTCGGCCGGCGAACGGGCGTCTCCCGGCCGTGAGGGGCGGCGCGCCGTCGGGCAGGACGAGGACCAGCGGCGAGATCCCCAGGACGGTGCGGTGCAGGCCCCGGGGGACGGTGGTCTGGTCGACGATCGTCACGACGGCGGCGTCCAGCAGACCGTCGTGGACCTGCTGGATCAGCACCGGCCCGTGATCGACCTCCGGATGCACGGTGACGTCGTCGAGTTCGACGGACAGGGCGGTGAAGACCATCGGGGCGAGGGCCTGGATGGTGCCGACGCTCAGCGAGCGTGTGCTGGTGGCGGCGAGGACCTGATCCGGCAGGGCGTCGATCTCCGCGAGCAGCCGAGCGGCCTGCCGCGCCAGTTCGCGCCCGGCGGGGGTGGGTCGCGCCCCGGTGGTGTCCCGCTCGAACAGCCGGACGCCGAGGCGCCGTTCGAGGGCCGCCAGACGGCGCGACGCCGAGGGCTGGGTGGTCAGGAGCTCCTTGGCGGCCGCTCCGACCGAGCCGTGCCGGGCGACGGCCTCGGCCAGGGTCAGGTCCTCGACGGTGAGGCGTGAGGTCATGTCCTCAGCGTATGAGCGGCAGGGACGAAGCGGCGCCTACCTGCCGCACGGCGTCCGGCCCAGGATCGGATGCATGCGAGAACCACTGCTTCCACCACTGCCACTGCTGACCGTCCTCACCTTCCTGACCTGGACCGGAAGTCGCATGACCGCCGTGGCCCTGCCGCTGGTCGCCCTGGCCGAGACCGGGGAGGTGTGGACCACCGGGCTGGTCGGCGGAATGGCCGGGCTGCCGCTGCTGACGGTGGGCTGGTGGGGCCGGGGCCTGCGGGACCGGCTCACCTCCGGGCGGGCGCTGTCCGTGGTGACGGCCGTCCACGCCGCCGGACTCGCCGTCGTGCCGGTGGCCGCCCTGACCGGGCAGGTCGGCGCCGTCGCGCTGTGCGCGTCCGGCATGGTGACCGGCACGGCCGGGGCGCTGTCGGGCCCGGCCCAGCGTGCCCTGGTCGCCGACCTGGCGGACGCCGAGGGCCGGCGGGGCGCGGGAAGGGTCCCGGGCCGACCCGCGGCACCTGACGGAAGGACGGGAGCGGCCCGGTGGCTGGCTTGGCAGGACCTCGCCCATCGGGTATCGATGATCTTCGCCCCGCCTCTCGGGGCCTGGCTGGTGACGGCCTGGGGGACGCAGCCTTTGCTGTGGTGCGAGACCGCCGTGTTCGCCGTGGCGGCCCTCGCGGTCCTGTCCGTTCCCACCGCGCCGGGCGTGCCTCGCAGCGCGGAGGAAGCCGGGACCGCGGCGTCCCCGCCCGTCTCCGCGGTGGCCGTTCTGCGTCGCCACCCGCAGGTGGCGGCCGGTGTCCTCATGGCGGGCGTCGGCGGCCTCTGCTGGTTCGGGTTCACCCTCGGGCTGGCCGTCCTGGGCGTGGAGACGGGCCGGCCCGGGGCGTTGATCGCGGCGGGCGTCAGCGGCTACGGAGCCGCCTCCGTCGCCGTCTCCCTGCTGGTGCCGCTGGTGATCGACCGCCTGCCCCGCACCGCCACCATGGCCCTCTCCTGGGCCGTCCTCGGAGCCGCGTTCCTCGCCCTGCCCGTGGCCGCCCCGAACCTGGTGGCCGTCGCCCTGATCGCCGGCGTCGGCGGTGCGGCGACACCGTGGGGTATCGCCGCCCTGAACGCCGTGATCAGCGAGCGGACGACCGGGGGTGAGCGACGGGCGGCGTTCACCGCCGAGACCGTCCTGCACTCCGGCGGCGCCTCCCTGGGGCTGCTGGCCGGCGGTGCGGTCATCGGGTGGGCGGGATCGGGCCGCGTGCTGGTGGCCACCGGGCTGCTCCAGATCGCCGCGGCCGCGGCGGGGCTGCTGGTGGCCCGCTGGGAGGCGGCCGACGCGAGGCCGCGGAGCCGGCTCGCCGCCGAGGACTGCGCCGCGTGACGCCGGACCTCGGACCTCTGCCCTACGCGCTCTCCGCCTCGCCCACCGACGCCGGGGCGGGAGCGGACGCGGGAACGGACACGGGAGCGGACACGGGAGCCGGGCCCGGCGGCGGGAACGCCTCCCGGAAGGTGAACGCCAGTGGCGTGGAGCCGTTTTCACGCACCATCGCGACCCGCTCCATCGCCTCGGCGGTGCTCGGACGGTGCCCCGCAGGCACCCACCACAGCGCCTGGTGCACCTCGCCCATCCGCCGGAACCACTCGCGCCGGCGGCTCAGCACCCGCAGGTGGTCCGAGTGGTAGGTGAAGTTCCGCAGCGCCTCCACCGACTCCCACACCGAGCAGTTGATGAGCAGCATGTCGTCACCCTCCTCGGGGCGAAGGCCGGTGGAGTCCTCGCCCCCTTCGTCGACGAGACGCCACACGAACCCCGGACTGCGGTCGGCGAGCGCGTTGATGGTCGGCAGCTCGGCCACGAAGCCGCTCAGTTCAGGGCCGTCCAGCGGGCCGACGATACGTCCGACGTTGACCTGCGCGAGGTGAAAGGTCGTCATGAACCACAGACTGACGCACCCCACCCTGTAACGTCAACCTTCGTTGTTTTTAGAAAGCGACACGCAGCACCCACCCGGACAGGGATCCATCGCGGCCGTCCACTCCTGGTCCGCCATGCCCTCCAGCAGCGCGAGGTTCATCCCGCAGACCAGGGCGGGGAACTCGTCCGCCAGCGCATGGAAGGGGCAGTTGCGCAGCCGCAGCGTCCCGCCGTCCCAGAACGGCTGGTAGCCGCGACTCTCCAGCACCTCCACGAGTTCCCCGGAGGCGGCCTCCGGGTCGGCCGCGCCCGCCGCCCTCGCCGCGGTCTGCAACTCCCGGTCCAGACCCGCCCTCTCCACCACCTCGGCGAGCATCCGCCCCGCCGCGTCGTAGGAACGGGGAGGCACCGACACCGCGTGCTCACCCTCGGCGCGCCGGTACAGCTTCGCCGGCCGTCCCGCTCCCGGCCCGGCCCGCCCGGACAGCCGCCGGAACGACACCTCCAGCAGCCCGGCCTCGACCAGCTTGTCCAGGTGATGCGCGGCCAGCGACCGCGACACCCCCACCGCCTCCGCGGCGGCGTCCCGCCCGACCTCGTCCGGACTTGAGGCGACATGTCGATAGAGCCGTCGGCGCACGGGGTCTCCCAGTACACCCAGCACGGCGAAGGCGGAGTCCTCAGCAGTCATTCACCGAGTCTATGACCAACAGAAGTAAGCGAAAGAGAACGGACCTGCCCCCCCCGCGGCCCACGCCCCGGACCGCAACGTGACGCGCGGCGCGGCTCGGGCCGCCGGAAATCGACGCGACGGGCGGGCGATCCGTGAGCATGCTGGACGGGCCCCTCCCCGACAAACGACGACCGCCGACCGCCGACCGCCGACCGCCGAGGAACGCCTATGCCCGTGCCGGCCGACCCCACCGTCCTCCATCCGATGCCCGGGCAGCCCCGCGTCGTGCTGCTCAAGCCACTCGTGACGTCCCCGCTGATCGAGGTCGGGGAGTTCTCCTACTACGACGACCCGGACGACCCGACCACCTTCGAGACGCGCAACGTGCTCTACCACTACGGCCCGGAGAAGCTGGTCATCGGCAGGTTCTGCGCCCTGGGGACGGGGACGCGGTTCCTCATGAACGGCGCCAACCACCGCATGGACGGGCCCTCGACCTTCCCCTTCCCCACCATGGGCGGCTCGTGGGCGGACCACTTCGACCTCCTCACCGGTCTGCCCGGCCGCGGGGACACCGTCGTCGGCAACGACGTCTGGTTCGGCCACGGCACGACCGTGATGCCGGGCGTGCGCATCGGCCACGGGGCGATCATCGGCGCCGGGGCGGTGGTCACCTCCGACGTCCCCGACTACGGCATCGTGGGCGGCAACCCCGCCCGCCTGCTCCGCACCCGGTACGACGCGGACGATGTCGCCCGGCTGCTCGCCGTGGCCTGGTGGGACTGGCCCGTGGAGCACATCACCGTCCATGTCCGGACCATCATGTCGGGCAGCGTGGACGACCTGGAGGCTGCCGCCCCCTGACGCACGCCCCCTGACGCACGCCCCCTGACGCACGCCCCGGTAATTCGGCGGCGCGGCGGCGGACGGCGCGGTCCACTGTGCCGTCGACCCGCCCACCACTCCCCGCCACTCCCCCGGAGCCACCTTGCCCCTCCGCGTCACCGCCCTTGCCGACCCCGCTCCCACGCCCTCCGGTCACCGTCTCACCTGGCTGGCCGAGGACCGCGACGGGAACCCGCTCGGCTCCGCGTACCTCCGCGTGTTCACCAAGGAGGGACAGGACCATCTCGCCGAACTGCGGGTGAACGTGCACCCTGCGGAGCGCCGCCGCGGCGTCGGGTCGCGGCTGCTCGAGGAGGCCGTGACCGCCGCTCGCGAGCGCGGCCGCCGCTCGGTGATAGCGTCGGCCGACGCGGGGACGCCCGGCGACCATTTCCTTGCCGCGAACGGTTTCCGGAAGGTGCTCACGCTGACCTACGCCCGCCTAAAGCTCGACGGGCTCGACAGCGGTGCGCTGCGGGAGATCGAGGCGGCCGTGGAGCGGCCTCATCCCGGCTACCGCCTCACATCATGGCGCGGCACCGTTCCCGGCGACCTGGCCGGGACGTTCGCCCGCTCGCGCCGGGCGATGGACGACATGCCGATGGACGACACCGACTACGGCGTCGCGACCTGGGACGTGGAGCGGGTGCTGGCCGCCGCGCAGGCCGTCGCCGACCGCGGCGACCTGCTGACCACGGTGGCCGTCGTCGACGAGTCGGACGGGTCGATCGCCGGCTTCTCCGAACTCGTGGTGCCGGGCGACGGCACGGGCGACGGGCAGCACTACGGCACCGGCGTGCTCCCGGAGCACCGGGGCCACGGTCTCGGCCGGTGGATGAAGGCCGAGTCGATCCGCCTGGCGCGCCGCGACCGCCCCGAGCTCGCCGGCCTGGTCACCGACACGGCGGACAGCAACACGCACATGCGGCGGATCAACGACGCGCTCGGCTACGTCCCCACGCACAAGGCCCTGGAGTACCAGCTCGACCTGTGAGGCACGTCCACGCGGGACGGCGTCCTGGGCCGGCCCGCGGTGCGCGCCCGTCCAGGACGTCCGGCCGCCCGACGCGCACGAACCGGTCAGGCGGGCCGGAAGCGACGCAATACAACGTTGTCACCGCGTTGACATGTACGCAACCTTGGGGTGGGAGCGCTCCCGTGCGCTCTCCCCCCGTGACCGTCCCGCTCCCTCCGAGGAGGCCCCCCATGACCCGTTCCGACCTCGCCGGCCGATTACGCCGCGGCCCGCTCCTCGCCCTCTCCCTCATCACCGCCGCGCTGTTCTCGCTGGTCCCCACGAGCGGCACCGCCTACGCCCACGGCTCGGTGGTCGACCCCGCGACCCGCAACTACGGCTGCTGGCTGCGCTGGGGAAGCGACTTCCAGAACCCGGCGATGCAGCAGCAGGACCCGATGTGCTGGCAGGCCTGGCAGGCCGACACCAACGCCATGTGGAACTGGAACGGCCTGTACCGCAACGGCTCGGCGGGCAACTTCCAGGCGGTCATCCCCAACGGCCAGCAGTGCAGCGGCGGCCGGACCGAGAGCGGCCGCTACAACGCCATGGACGCGGTCGGCAACTGGAAGGCCACGGACGTCGGTTCCAGCTTCACCCTCAAGCTGCACGACCAGGCCCGGCACGGCGCCGACTACATCCTCGTCTACGTCACCCGGCAGGGCTTCAACCCGCTCACCCAGGCGCTGACCTGGAACGACCTCCAGCTGGTCACCCGCACCAGCCGCTACGCCGTCGGCTCGGACTACAACGTTCCGCTGAGCATCTCCGGACGCAGCGGCCGGGCCGTGATCTACACCATCTGGCAGGCCTCGCACATGGACCAGACCTACTTCCTGTGCAGCGACGTCAACTTCCGCTAGGCCGCCATACGTTCCGACGCCCCGCCGGGCGTTGCCGTCCGGCGGGGAGCAGTTCCCCACGCCTACGACCGGTAGTCCGCCCAGTTGGCCTCCTTCACTGAGGGGACCCCGGCGGGCAGGTGGGTGTCGTTGGTGCAGCCGGCCTGCTTCTCGACGTCCCGGGCCATCTGGAACAGGATGTCGAGCCCGGTCCGCCGAGCTTCCAGGGCGGACAGCCCGGCCTCCCGCATCGGCCGGGCGACGACCTCGACGGACAGGTACCTGTCGCGCTTGATGTGGCCCGGGGCGTCGGGCGGCAGCTCCGTGTCGCACTCGAAGTAAATCTTCTGAGCATCTCGCAGGTAGTAGGCGAGAACTCCGGCATCCATCCGCGTCGGGGCGTCCCCGGGGCGGTAGCTCACGGGATCGTCCTCGACCGGGTCGGCCGGGAGGTCTTCGTCCTCCCAGCTCACATTGATGTCGAGGACCTCCGCCACCCCGCTGCCGTCGGCCTCGACGTCGTAGGCGCAGTAGCTCGGCCAGTGGTCGTCGGCCACGCGGAAGGCGCTCATCTCGCGATGGAACCGGTCCCCGGGGCCCAGTAGCTTCTGCATCGTGTCCTGCCGTGGTGTGCCGTTCCAGCAGGGCTTGACAGGTGCCTTGAGCGCCTCGGCCTCGTCGCGGGACAGGAACCACCACACCCCCAGCCCTGCCACAAGCAGCGCCAGCACGACCACGACACTGAGCACCGCCGTTCTGCCCGACATACTTCTGGCAGCCATCTCTTCCCCATCTCTTCCTCACCCGTCCGGCGGGAGAGGGCCGGTCATCACGGTCCTGTCACCACTGTCACTTCGGAGGGTTGCGCTGGTAGTGGTCCTTCGCCTGTCGCTGCAGGTCGCGGCCCTCGGCAAAGCCACCACCCGCCTCCTCCGACACGTCCATGCGCAGTTCGGACGGGTCCACACCTGCGGGGTCCCCCGCCGCCCTCAGGCCGGCGGCCGCTTGGTCCATGGCGTTCTGGCGTCCGTTGAAGGACGTCTGGCCGGCCTCGTGCGCTCCCTTGGCCGCGGTGTTGCGCTCAGCGCCCTCAACGGCCGCCCCGACGACGTGTTCGGTGACGCCGTTGATCACTTCACCGGCGATCGGTACCCGCTCGGTGGCAAGGCCGACCGTGGAGCCGAAGACCGAGTTGAACAGGTCGGCCTTCTTCTGCAGAGCCTCGTTGTAGTCCTTGTCGCTCTGCTGCTGGCCCGTGATGATCTCGTCGTGCCGGGCACCGGCCAGGATTCCCTCGATCGTTCCGGTGCCCCGTGCCACGTGCTTGAGGTTTTCGGCCGGGACTCCCGTGTGGCTCTCGGGGTGGGCCACCACGTCCTGCATCAGGCTCGCGGAGTAGTTCTCCGCGCCCAGCGTCGCCTCCGCGTATCCGTCCGGGTTGCGCCCGACCGCGTCGAGGAACTCCACGGTGGCAAGGGTGTCGGAGAACTTCCGGGGATTGCCGTACAGGTCGTCGAAGGCGTCGGACTGGCGCAGCGTCGCGTTGATCTCCGGCATGTACTCGCCTGCCATACGGCCGAAGCTGTCCGCCATGAGGTCGTCGGACAGGCTGGGGTCGGAGGCGACCTCTCGCACGACCTCCTGCATGATCGCCTGACGTTCGGGAGTGTGCTCCGGGTGCGTCCCCGTCCCCGCGTGGTCGTACGGGAGACCCGTGACCGCGGCTTCGAGGGCATGCCCCAGTGCGTCCTTGCCGTGATAGACGATCTTGTCCTGGGCCATCGGGGCTGTCACGTCGGGGATCCACTGCCGCGCGCCGTCACGCTTGGGCTCGTTCCCGTCCGGGCCGCCGAGGTCTCCGAGGAGGTAATGAAGGTTGGTCATCTCCTTGCCCGGACCGGCGGCGTTGCGACCGAAGAAGTCCGTCGCGGCGTCGGGGTTGTGCCCGTAGGCCTCGAGCAGCCCGGTCATCGGATCCCAGCCGCGCCCGCCCTGGCCGGTGGCGTTGAGGCCGAAGTCCTTCATGCCTGAGTAGCTGCCGTCCGGCCGGCTCCAACTGCCGCCGCCCCGCTCGTAGGCGATCATGTCGTCGGCGACCTTGTCGAGGAACTTCTTCGGGTACTCTCCCTCGCGCAGCAGGTTGCCGAGGACCTGGTAGCCCATCGGCGCCACGCGGTTTCCGGACATCTGCAGGTCGAGTTCCGTCTTGCCGAGCTTGATCAGGTCGTCGGTCCACTGGTCGCCCAGGCCCGGGATGGCGGTGGCCAGTGCCGTGCCCATGCCGGTTTGAATGGTCCGTGCGAGCCGCATCTGCTCGCCGCCCTCGGCGGTGCCGTCGAGCGACAACTGCGCCTGGAAACGCAGCGCTCCCTCCGGCCCGAGGGAGCGATAGAGATCGGTCGCGAACCCCTTGTCGTCCGCGTTGTACTTGACGAGGGTCGCCAGCTCGCGGAGTTCGTCCTCCGAGAGCTCCTTCCCCTCCTTGTAGAGCCGCAGGCTCTTCTTTGCCAGCTCCTCGGCGCGCTGCGCCTGGGCGTCGTCCAGCGAGGTGTAGGTGTCGTGGCCGAAGTTGTACGTGTCGCCCCGGTGGCTTCTGCCCAATGCCATGGTCACCGAGTCGTCGATCTCCCGGGCGTGCGAGACGATCTCGGCGATGCGGTCGGCGAAGCCCTGCGCCACCTTCCGCTCAGCGTCGGTGTGCTGGTCGTTCGACGTACGGTCGCGGGGATGGAAGACACGCACACTGCCGTCGAAGTTGTCGGCGACCCTCAGCCCGTGCTGGGCCGCGTCCTGGTTCACCGCCGCCAGTTTCTTCTGGAGAACGAGCAGCTCGCTGTGCCCGTCCTCGATGACCTGGTAGATGCTCTTCGCCTCGGCGTGGGCGTCCGAGAACTCCTTGGCGGTCTTGCGGACGAACGGCCGCGTGATGTCGGAGTTGACGCCGGCCCAACGCGCGGACTCCGACCTGGCCAGCATGCCCTTGTCGGCCCGCTCGGCCAGCGTCTTGAGGTCGTCGACGATTTTCTTCCAGTCGTCGACGGCGGTCTTCAGCTTCCCGAGGTCGACCTCGGTCAGGTCGGTCATGGTGATGCCGGACAAAGCGATCCCCCGCTGCTACTTGAAGTACTTGTCCAGTTCCGAGACAGGCGCCCCCGAGCCGTCACGCCCTCTGATCGACGCCTCCACCTGCGCGTCGTCGTTCGCGTGAAGCTTCTTCGAGAAGTCCAGGTGGTTCGAGATGTGGGCACACGCGTCGAGAAGCGACTTCAGCTGCCCCGTCCAGACCTCCACGGTCAGCGAAAGGCTGTCGCCCATGGCGAAGTTGGAGTTCTTCAGCTCGGTGGCGGCCCTCATGGACGAGCCGGACCCCTGGTCGTCGAGGCCCATCCCGGCGACGTCCGCCTTCTCGCGCAGGTCGGCGTGGAGCTCGAACGCCTCATGGCCGACGGCACCCAGGTCGTCCTGGCGGACGACAAGGTCCTGGCCGCCCCCACCGCCGCCGCCCTCCGCCGGCAGCTGGTTCAACCGCATGTGGCCGCCGTCACCGTGGTGACCGGCGGCCTGCCGCTTGAGCTGATCCCATTCGTCCCATGCCACAGTGACCACCCCCGTGAGTCAACTTCGTTGTGCTCCGCTGATATTCGAACCGTTGCGCCTCGCACGAAGTTTCAACATAGAGCCGTCCACGGAGTATCACCATCGACTCCGGGAAACCAGGCGGACCCGCGGCCGGTCAGCCGAGGGTGGCGTAGGTGAAGAGCGCGAAGCCCAGCAGTACCGGTGCGGCCAGCCACCAGGAGCGGACCGCCGCGTAGACGCCGGCGAAGACGGTGAAGACCAGCGTGAGGACGCCGGCGATGCCGGCCAGCAGGCGCAGGGCGTCGGAGAGCGGCATCTTGTCGGCGACCTGGACGCTGGTGACGATGAACGCGATCACCGCGGCGAGCAGGCCCAGCGTTCCCAGCGACTCCGAGCGCAGTTTGGCCAGTTCGCCCTCCTCGCGCTGCCGGATGGCCTCGGCCACCGCGGTGAGCCGCTGGTCCATCTCCTGCTCCAGCCGCCGCGTCGTCTCGTGCAGGGACTGCCGGATGCGGCCGGTCTCCGCGCGAAGACGGACGTCGGCGCGCAGCCGCTGGTACTCGATGACCCGGATGGCGTAGCCGTTCAGGCCGGAGTCCTCGAGCTCCATGGCCCGCTGGATCGCGGCCTCGGCCTCCTCGTAGCGGCCCAGCAGGGCGCACAGTTGGCCCTTGACCGCGCGAAACCTCGGCCGTTCCGGGTCCGCCTCGATCGAGCGCTCCACCCGGGCCAGCGCCTGGGCCAGGTCCGCCTCGGGAACCTCGACGCCGGACCAGCCCAGTTCCGCCAGCGTGCGGGCGTGGTGGGCCACCAGGGGCTGGTTGTTGGGGTAGGCGTCCAGTGCGCGTGCGGCGAACTCGACCGAGCTCGGCAGGTCCGGGCCGCCGGGGTGCAGCATGGCCATGTCGGAGTCGAGCACGGCCCGCATGGGCACGTCGTCGAAGTGGCCGGCGTGGCGCTCGTAGAGGCGGCGGAAGCGGTCGGAGTCCAGCGACCGGCGGTGCCGGGCGAGCAGGACGTACAGCGCGTCGAAGCCGCGCTTGCGGTTGCCGGGGTCGGTGATCAGCGCCTCGAGGGCCGTCATCTCCTCCTCGGTCAGCCGGTCGCAGAGGGCGCCCGCCCGCGCGTGGTACTCCGACGAGGCATGCGGGGGCATGTCGTCGAGCGCCCCGGTGATGTCGGTGGAGAGCATGTCGTGGGTTCCTCCCGCCCCTGGCGCAGGACCGGCGGTCGGCGCCCCCGCGCTGCTGCGGCCCTGCGGCCGCGACGCCCTCCGTAGATCTCCCCGACTGAAGATCCACAAGCGGGCATCCGGACAAGGGCGTTGCCCGGTGGTGGAGTTGACCGCCGGTGGTGGAGTTGACCAGGTGGGCGCCTGCCGCCCGGCCGGGGGCAGGGCCGGTGGCCGGGGTCAGGGCCGAGGGCCGGGGTCAGGGCCGAGGGCCGCGGTCAGGGCCGGTCCTCCTCGACCCGCCCGCGCGGCGGGGCGAGCGGGACGGAGCCTTCCATGTCCACGTCGGCGAACAGGTCCAGCATCCGGCCCAGGACCTTCAGGCAGGCGTCCACGTCCTCGTGGGTGAGGTCGCCGTCGACCTGGCGCAGCAGGGTGCGTTCGTGGGCGGTGACGGCGGCCACCGCCTCCGCACCGGCGGGGGTGAGGGCGATCAGCGGGGAGCGCCGGTGCGCGGGGTTGGGCCGGCTCTCCGCGAAGCCGCGGGCGACGGCGTCGTTGACCATGCGCTGCACGAACTGGCGGCTGAGCGCCTGTGCGCGGCTCATCCGGGGGACGGTCAGCGGGCCGTGCCGGTCCAGGAGGTCGAGGACGGCGCGCACGCCGACGCTCACGCCGTCGACCGGGGTCTCCTGCTCCACCTTGCGGAACACCTTGTGGTACAGCGGGCCGACCAGGTCGAAGACCTCGGTCAGCCGGCGGGCCCGGGCGTCGGGGTCCATGGGGCCGGTCGTCGGCAGCTGCTCTTCGCTCACGTCGTCCACGCCCCGATTATGACACCCCGGTTGTCAACTCCGCGAAACAATGACACCTTGGTTGTCATGAAGACGTTCCTCAGTGACGACGGTGAGCTCGCCTACACCGAAGCAGGCCCCGGCGACGGCCCGTTGGTCCTCCTCCTGCACTCCGGCTTCGCCGACCACACCGTCTGGCGGTGGCAGGTCCCCGAACTGTCCGAGCGCTTCCACGTGGTGGCGATGGACCTGCGCGGGCACGGCCGCTCGGCCAACGCGAGCCGTCCCTTCCGCGTGGCCGACGACGTGGCGGCCCTGATCCGCCACCTGGACGCCGGACCGGCCGTGGTGGTGGGCGTGTCCATGGGCTCGGGCATCGCCGTGGAGACCGCGCTGGAACACCCGGACCTCGTGCGGGCGCTGGTGATCTCCGGCGGAGGGGTCATGCCGCTTCCGCCGGGCCATGACCCGAACGAGCCGCCGCCGATGCCGACGTTCCCGCCCGACTGGCCGCTCTCCTCGATGCACCGCCACGATCCCGAGGCGGTGGAACTGCTCCGGAAGGCGCTGGCCGGCACGATGGCCAAGCACACGCCGGACGAGCCCAACCTCCTGGTGATGGTCCCCGACGTGCCCGCGCGCCTCGGGGAACTGGCGAAGGTCCCCGTGCTGGCGCTGGACGGCGAACACGACTCCCCCGGTTTCCTCGCCGCGACGGCGGCGGTGACCGGTGCGGTCGAGCGCGGCGAGAGCGTCCGCGTCCCCGAGGCGATGCACCTGCCCAACCTGGAGAACCCGCGGGCCTACAACCAGGCGCTGCTGACCTTCCTCGACACCCTCTGAGCCACGCCGGCCCTCGCCGGGGCCCGGAGGTCGTCGCCGGGCCCCCAAGGACGTCGAGGTCTCGGAAGTGGCCCGCTCCCTCACATCGGTTCGGCGAGGGACGCGCGCCATGCGGGCCGCGGGTCCGCTCCCACGCCCGTCCAGTACTCCGTGCCGCGGACGACCCGTCCGTCACGGACGGTCCAGAACGACGCCGCGCGGAAGACGCCGAGGCTGTCGTGCGGTACCTCCACCTCGGAGACGACTTCGTCGCCCTCAGCCACCACCTTGAGCACCCGGATCGACCAGCCCTGCGGATACTCGCGGTTCACCGCGACGAAGTTCTCCCGGCCGACGATGCGTTCGAGGCTGACCGGCCACTCGACGACGAGGTCCTCCGCGAGCAGCTCACCGACGCCCGCCCAGTCCCGGTCCTGGATCCGGGCCCACAGTGTCTCGATCACCTTCGCGGATTCCATCCACGGAGCTTCCCACGACGGTCCGACAGCGGGCGCACGACGGCGGGCCGATCGCCTCGGGCCGCCGCGTACCCGCGCGACGGGGCCCTAGGGGTGATCCGCCCCCTGCCGCCCACCGACCCCAGGACATGCCGCACCGCAGCCTCTTCGACTCCTGGGACGGACGGCACCGCAGGGGCCGCCCCGGTCGGGGAACTGTCAGCCCTCGACCGGCAGCGGGACCTCCCAGGTCAGCGCCGTGCCGCCCTGCGGCGGTGTGTCGAGCCGCAGCGCGCCGCCGCACTGTTCGGCGCGTTCGGTCATGTTGCGCAGGCCGCTGCGCCGTCCGCCCGGGGTGAGGCCGACGCCGTTGTCGGTCACCGTGAGGCGGACCGTACGGCCGTCGGTCTCGACGACCACGTCGACCCGGTCCGCGTGGGCGTGGCGGGCCACGTTGGTCAGGGCCTCGGAGAGGACCGCCACCAGGTCGTCGGCCAGGCGGGCGGGGACGACCGTGTCCACCAGTCCCTCCATCCGCACGCCCGGCGCGAACCCGAGGACGGGAGCGGCCTCGCCCGCGACGCCCACCAGGCGCGAGCGCAGGCCGGCGGTGCCCTCGCCGGCCCGGGCGCGCAGTCCGAAGATGGTGGACCTGATGATCTTGATGGTCTGGTCGAGGTCGTCGACCGCCCGCAGCACCCGGTCCGCCGCGACGGGGTGCTCGATGAACCGCCCCGCACTCTGCAGCGTCATCCCGGTGGCGAAGAGCCGCTGGATCGCCAGGTCGTGCAGGTCGCGGGCGATGCGGTCGCGGTCCTGGAGCACCGCCATCTGTTCCGCGTCGCGACGGCGTTCGGCGAGCTCCATGGCGATCGCCGCCTGCGCGGCGAAGGCCTGCAGCTGCTCGGTCTCGTCGCCGGTGAAGGCCGATCCGCCCGCCTGACGGGCCAGCAGCACGACGCCGCGGACGCCCTGACCGCCGTCCCCGATGGGCACGGCGACGGCCGGACCCCGGCCGGGCAGCAGCGAGACGTCGTCCGGAAGCCCCCCGCCGTCCGCCGGGCGGTCCGCCCAGAAGGCCGGGGCGGCCGTCGAGAAGGAGCGGCCCAGCAGGCTCTCCCCCACCTTGAGGATCAGGCCGCCGAGTTCGTCCGCGCCCTCGCCGGTGGCGAGTTCCACCCGCAGGCAGCCGTCGTCGTCCAGCGGCACCGCGACCACGGCGCGGGCGGCGCCGGTGATCTCCCGGGCCCGCTCGGCCATCAGGCCTAGCACGTCGGAACGGCCGGTGCCGGACATCAGGCTGTGGGTGATCTCGGCGTTGGCCCGCAGCCAGCGCTCACGCAGCCGCGACTCCTCGTACAGGCGGGCGTTGTCGATGGCGACACCGGCCGCGACGGCCAGCGTGGACAGGACGGACTCGTCGTCCTCGTCGAACTGCGCCCCGCCCCGCTTCTCGGTCAGGTACAGGTTGCCGAAGACCTGGTCGCGGACCCGGATCGGGACGCCCAGGAAGCTGTTCATCGGCGGATGGTGGGGCGGGAAGCTGTACGAGGCGGGGTGTTCGGACAGCTTGGTGAGCCGCAGCGGTTCGGGGTGACGGATCAGCTCGCCGAGGATGCCGTGCCCCTCCGGGAAGGGTCCGATCTCGGCGATCTGCTCGTCGCTCACGCCGATGGTGTGGAAGGCGGACAGGCGCCGTCCGTCCGGGCCGATCACGCCGAGCGCCGCGTACCGCGCGTCGACCAGGACGGCCGCGGCCTCCACGATGCCGTGCAGCGCCTGCTGCAGGTCGAGCTCCCGGCCGACCGACAGGACGGCCTCCAGGAGGCTGTGCACGCGGTCGCGGGTACCCCTGGCGGCGTCCAGCCGGGCCTGCACCTCGCCCAGCAGTTCGTCCAGCCTCAGCTGCGGCAGCCGCACCCGCGGCCCCAAGGATTCCTCAGCCACCGGCCGGCCCCCTCCACACTGTTCCTCCGACAACGGTCCGCGACCGTGAAGATTACGTGACGGCACGGCAGTTGTGGGGCGGGGGGCCGGAAAGGGCGTCACCCCCGCGCGGCAGGCACGCGGGGGTGACGGCCCCCGGACAGAGCCCGGAGGAGACCGGTGGCGGACCGCCGGGAGGGCGGTGGGCCGCCGGTTGAGCGGGGGTCCGGCGGAGCGGGGGTTCGGCGGGCGGCTGTCAGCGACCGGCCTGGAGGGCTCCCCAGGTGCCGGAGCCCACGATGCCGTCGGCGGTCAGGCCGCGGCTCGTCTGGTAGTCGCGGACCGCCGTCGCCGTGCCCGAGCCGAAGGAGCCGTCCGCGCTCACGGTCCGGCCGAGCGCCGCGGTCAGCGCGCGCTGCAGGCGCTGCACGTCGGCGCCCGAGCTGCCCTGCTGGAGGACCGGCTTCGTCCCGGCGGAGAGCAGCGCCGTCCAGGTGCGGGCGCCCACCACGCCGTCGGAAGTGAGGCCCTTGGCGGTCTGGAAGGACTTCACGGCAGCGGTGGTCCCGGAGCCGAAGATGCCGTCGACCGTGCCGGCGTTGTGGCCCTGCTGGTTGAGCAGGTACTGGGCGGCGCGCACCAGGTCACCGGTGGAGCCGGCGCTGATCGAGGTGTAGGCCGGGAAGCTGAGCTGGACCTGGCCACCGGTGTTGGTGCCGCCGACCAGCTGCATGTAGTACGTCCAGTCCCAGTAGGGCCCGGGGTCGGTGTGGTCGTTGCCCGGCACCTCGACGTGGCCGATGATGTGCGTGCGGTCCTTGGGGATGTCGTACCGGTCGGCGAGGTTCTTGGTGAGGGCGGCCGACGAGCGGTACATGGCGTCGGTGAACCACTTGGGCTCGCTGATGTACCCCTCGTGCTCGATGCCCACGCTGTAGGCGTTCCCGGACCGGGCGTGCCAGGCGGTGTCCTTCTCACGGACCGACTGGGTGACCTGGCCGTCCGAGGAGCGGATCGTGTAGTGCGCGCTCACGTCGGAGGACGGGTTCTGGAACCAGCTGATGGACCCCGCGTACGACCCCTGGGTGACGTGCACGACCACGTGGGTGATGGCGGAGGTGCGTCCCACCGTGTAGTTGGAGGCGTCGGCGGGGACCCACAGGGCCGGCGCGTAGTCGGTGCTCTGGATGCCGAACTCGCCGGTCGTCGAACGCTCCAGCTTCCCCCGGTCGGGCTCGACCGCCCGGGGGGTCACCGTCACCGTCTCGCCGGTCTCGGTGCGGGCTGTCAGGCCCTGGCCGAGGAAGTCGTAGACCGCGTCCGCGTAGAGCCGGGCGGCCCGGTCGTCCTTCGCGCCACCGTAGGCCGCCACCGTCTCGTACCAGGCGGCCGCGTCCCGGCGGTCGGAGGCGCCGAGGCCTCGCTCGTCGGCCAGGGCCCGCAGCACGGCGGCGCCGCCGCGGATGTTGGCCGCGGTGTCCTCGCGCAGCCGCTCCCGGGTCAGTCCGGTGAGACCGGCCGCCTGCTCCAGGGTGCGGTGGTCGGGGTTGCTGACCAGGTGCATCACGCCGAAGCCGTTGGCCTGGCTGGGCTCGCCGTGGTGGCCGTCCAGACGGCTCTCGCCGTAGGCGACGGCCACCAGCAGGTCACGGGGCACCCCGTACTCGGCGGCCGACCGTGCGAAGGCGCGCGCCACCGACCCGGCCTCCGCCTCGGCGACGGCCCCGCGGTCCGGGGCGGGGGCCGCGACGCCGGCGGGGGCGCTCGTCACCATCAGGGCGGCCGCCAGCACCGCGCCCAGTGCCGGCACGGCGGTACGTCTGAAGCGGGCCGTACGCGTGTGGAGCGCCGTTCGTGTGCTCAAAAGTTCCTCCAGGTCGCCGGAGCGGCCGCGGGGGCGGCCGTTTCATGCGGGCGCCCCCACTCCAGCCGATCCGTCATGGACGCGTCAATAGCGCCTCGGTGTTTCGAGTCGCACCGGCAGGCCCGCCGACGGGACGTCGGCGGGGATCCGCTCCAGGACCCCGCCGGCGAAGACGTCGTACAACGGCAGCGTCTCGAGGTGGACGTAGCCGATGTGACAGTCGCAGGATGCGAGCGGGCAGGCACGGGGGCGCAGAGCCGTACGGAACGAATCGTCGTACAGGTTGCCCAGTTCCGCACGGACGAAGTGGCACCGGCGGACCGTTCCGTCGCCGTCCACCGAGATCACCGACTCCCCCGTCCGGCAGGGCAGGCCCGCGCTGCGGTGCGGATGCCGGCTGTACGGGAACAGCGGATCCAGCGCGGTCCACGGGTCGGCCTCCTCGTCCGTGTAGGTGTGCCCCTCGGCCGCGTTGACCCACAGGTACACCCGTTCGGGCAGATCTGCGCGGAGCCGCCGGGCGTGCTCCAGATGCTCCGGAAGGCCCACCACGCCCACGCTGAAGCGCACTCCGCGCGCGGTCAGGTCGTGGGTCTTGGCGAGGAAGCGGTCGTAGGGCGTCTGGCCGGGGTGGTAGGTGCACCACAGGGCGACGGTGTCGGGGTCGGCCTCGGACAGCCAGTCCGTGCGGCAGCTGAGGTTGGTCTGCACGGCGAGGCGGCGCACGTGCGGCAGCCGGGACAACCGGACCACGGCGCGCCGGTACCAGGAGCGCACCAGGCCCTCGCCCCACGGGGTGAACAGGATGGAGAGCGTGTCCTCGGTGCGGGCGGCCGCCCAGTCGGTGAAGCGTTCCAGGGCCGCCCGGTCGGCGCGCAGCTGCGCGGGGGTGTCGCGCCGCTTGGCGAACGGGCAGTAGGGGCAGTCGTAGTCGCAGGAGGCCAGCGGCCCCCGGTACAGCAGCGTCAGATCCATCGCGGGCCGCTCACTTCAGGTCGTAGGCGGCCATGGCGGCGCGGACCGCCGGCGAGAACAGTTCGGGGCCGAGCGCGTCGGAGTGGGCCAGGCCCTCCTCGGAGAGCCGCAGCAGCCCGGCGGGCGCGGTCCCGTCCAGCCAGCCGCGGGCGGCGAAACGGGCGAGCTCCCCGGGGAAGTGCGCCTCGGGGCCCGCCCCGAACCGGGCGCGGTAGTCGGCCTCGTCCATGCCGTCGGCCTGAAGCATCGACTGGAGGAGGTGGCGGCGCCGGGCCTCGACGGCGTCGATCTCGCGGCCGTACTCGGCGTACCCGAACTCCTCGGCGGGGCGCGTGGTCCAGTCGTCGACGATGGCGCGGATCTCCCGCATGTCCACGGCGTAGTCGAAGGAGTAGTGCAGGGCCCGGGTGTAGGAGCGGGCGCCGCAGCCCAGTCCGATCATGCCGTCGGTCTGGCAGGCGTAGTCCTCCTCGCCGACGGCGGGGGCGTCGGCGCGGCGGAACATGCGCATGGAACGCTGCTCGTAGCCGCGCTCGCGCAGGTGGTCGCGGCCCAGGCGGTAGAGCGCCAGGCGCTGCCGGTCCCAGGCGGCGTCCGCGGCGGCGCCGAGCCGGCCGAGGCCGGTCAGCGGGCGGACGTAGAGCGGGTAGAGGTAGATCTCCTCCGGGTTCCAGGCGAGCGCCGCGTCCAGCGACTCGCGCCAGGTCCGCTCGGTCTGGCCGTCGATGCCGTAGATGAGGTCGATGTTCAGGACAGGTATCCGGGCCTCCCGGATCCGCCCGAGGGCGGCCTCTACGTCGGCGCGGCGCTGCGGGCGGACGGCCGCGCGCGCCTCGGAGTCGACGAAGCTCTGGACGCCCAGGCTGAGCCGGGTGGCGCCGCGTTCCGCGAGGACGGCGAGCCGGTCGGCGGTGGCGGTCGCCGGCGATGCCTCCACGGAGAGCGGGACGGCGCGCAGGTCCACGCCGGTGCGCCGCTCGGCGATGTCGCAGAGCCGCTCCAGCTCGGCGGCGGTCAGGAAGGTGGGGGTGCCGCCGCCGAACGCGGCGGTGGCGAACCGCACCGGCTCGTCGCCCAGGGCCTCGCGCACGGCGGAGGCCTGCCGGTCCATGGCGTCCAGGTAGGCGCCGGTCAGCCCTTCGGGGGCGCCGATCCGGGTGAACAGGTTGCAGAACCCGCAGCGGACCTCGCAGAACGGGATGTGCAGGTAGAGCGAGAGCGCGTCCTTGGGCTCGCCGGCCCACAGGTCGCGCAGCGCCGGCCGGGGATCCAGGCGGCGGTAGGCCGTCTTGTGGGGGTAGGCGTACACGTACTGGCTGTACGGGCGCGGAGCCGGGGCCGCCCCGGGAGCGGCGGGGGTGACGGCGGGGGCCGGGGCGGGGGTGGGGGCCGGGGCGTTCATCGCGTTGCCTCGTCGTGGTCGAGGAAGAAGTGGGCGTAGGGGACGGTCCACACCACGGGGTGGCCGAGGCGGTGACCCGTCCAGCCGTCGTCCCCGTAGGCGGTCCCGTGGTCGGAGCAGACGAGCGCGAAGCACCGGCGGCGGCTGCTCATGGCGGCGAAGAGACGGCCGATGTGCCGGTCCACGTACTCCAGGGCCGCCGCGTGGCTGGCCCGGGTGTCCCCGTCCTCCCGGGTGGCCCCGGGCAGGTGGAACCAGTTGGGCTGGTGCAGGGCCGAGACGTTGAGGAAGAGGAACAGCCGCCGCTCCCGCGGGAGCCGGGCCACCGCCTTCTCGGCGCAGGCCACCTGGGCCTCGAAGGAGGTGGGCGAGGGCACGCCGAACTCCGGCTCCCAGTGCGACTCGGCGAACAGGCCCGGCAGCACGGACCCCAGCGGGCCCTGCTGGTTGAAGAAGCCGACCCCGCCCACGCACACCGTGTGGTACCCGGCCCCGGCCAGTCCGGTGACCAGGTCGGGGGTGTCGTACACGAAGGTGCGCGAGGCCGTGGTCTCGCTGCCCGCGAACCGGGCGGCGAACAGCCGCGGGTGGGGGCCGGGCCGGGCCGGCGTGGGGAGGAAACCGGCGAACATCGCCTGGTGGGAGGCGTAGGTGAAACTCCCCGGCGCGTGCCGCTCCTCCCACCGCCCGCCGGGCAGGTGGCGGGCGAGGTTCGGGATGCGCCCGGCCTCGGCCAGTTCGACGGCCACGTCGTACCGGAGGGTGTCCAGGGTGACCATCAGCAGGTCGTGGCTGCCGACGATCTCGTTCATGTCCGGCTCAGCGAGGAGCGGCGGTGGCTGCGGGGGCATGGAGGTTCCTCGTACTGTGCGGTGGTGCGGGGGACGTTGCGGCGTGCCGGGCGGCGCGTATCTGGGCGGCGTAGGTGTCCAGTCCCTCGGCGCCGCTGCCGGGCAGTCCGGTGAGGCGCGGCAGCAGGTCGCCGAAGGCGTTGACCTCGCCGACGGCGAAGCGCCGCCAGCCGACGGCGGGCAGCAGGTCGACGCCCACGCAGAGGGTGCGGGGGAAGCAGGCGGCGGCCCGCTCGCAGACGGCGAGCAGGTCGGCGACGTCGCCGCCGGCGGCCTCGACGGCCGTTCGGACGGCGGCCAGGTCGCCGCGCTCGCCACCGAGGTGCAGGTTGGTCAGGGGCGACCGGCTGGTGCGTACCACGGCGTGGGTGGCCCGCCCGGCGACGACCACCACCCTCAGGTCGCAGGTCCGGCCGTCGACGGCCGCCTTGGGCACCCAGCGCTCCAGGTGCAGTCCGTCGGGGGCCAGCGTGTCGGCCACGGCGGCGATCTCCCGCTCGTCGTCGTGGCGTCGCAGGTGCAGCGAGTTGAACAGCCGCCCGTCACCGGCGCGTTCCACCGAGGTGGTGGCGCGGAACCGGCCGCCGGAGGCGGACTCGATCGCCAGCACCCCGGAGGCCGAGGAGCCGTGGGCGAGCTTGAGGAAGACCCTGGGCATGCCGTGTTCGCGCATCAGCGTCCGCACGTCGTCCCAGCCGCGGACCGGTGGCGCGTCCGGGCCGGAGGTCGGCGACGCGGGCACCGGGACCCCGGCCTCGCGCAGCACGGCGTGGCAGCGGCGCTTGTCGAAGAGGACAGCGAGTTCGGTGGCGTCGTCGAGACGGCGGCCGCCGGTCAGCGTGCGGGCGGCGGCGGTGAAGTGCCGGTACCAGCGCGCCGAGCCCTCGACCCGGGCGGGATCGTCGACGCCGCGCAGGATCCGGTCGACCTCGGGGTTCTCGCCGGGCGAGTCGAGCCGGACGGTCTCCTCGGCGGAGAACCGCGCCCCGCCGTCGCGCAGGACGTCCAGCCACGGCACCACCCGCGGCGCGGGCAGCCCGGCCTCGCGTACCGCGGCCGCGAAGAGGGCGACCCGGCGGTTCTCCGGGTTGCCGACCACCGCGAACCGGGTGGGGCGGTCACTCGGCGACGGAGACATGACGTCCCGACAGGCGCAGGCGCCGGGCCACCGGGCCCGGAGAGGGGAAGGGCCCGTCGCCCTGCCCAAGGGCGGGGAGCGCGAAGACCGGCAGGCCGGTCAAGCACTGAAGACGGCCGGAGGGGAAGCTCACGGCCGGGCTCACTCGGCCACGGCGATGTAGCGGTGGATCTCGTCCTCGTCCTCGTAGGACTCGGCGTCGTCCTCGTCGAGGTCGAGTTCGACGCCGGCCGGTTCGAGCGTCTGCCGGAGACGGGCCCTCAGGTCCGCGCCCAGGTAGTGGTGGTGCAGGTCCAGCTTCCTGAGGTGGGTGAGCGGCTGCCCCGCCAGCAGCGCGGCCGCCCCCTCGTCCGTCAGGGTGCCCATGGAGAGGTCCAGCACGTCCAGCCGGGCCACGACCGGGGCGCCGGCCAGCGCCTCGGCGATCCGGTCCTGGATCACGCTGTTGCGCAGCGCGAGGTACCGCAGCGAGGGCAGCCGGGTGCCGGCCAGGATCGGTTCGAGATCGCCGGGTTCGGCGTCACCGCCGTACATGTCGGACCCCAGCCACAGGTCGAGGTTCTCCAGCGCCGGGAAGTCGCTCGCCGCGATGCCGCGCACCACTTCGGCGCCGAGGCCGCCGGTCTCCACCACCAGCGTCTCCAGCGCCTCGTGACGTACGGGCGGGAGGACGAGGCCGCTGCCTCCGCGTACACCGAACCAGCGCAGTCCGGGGAAGCTCTCCAGGAGCGGGGTGACGTCCGACTGGATGATCCAGGAGATCTCGGACTCCTCGCTCGTCATGTCGCCGAGGAAGAGGGCGCGCAGAGCGGGGAGCCGGTCGCGGGCCGCCACGATCGCTTCGACGATCTCCTTGCTGGACTTCTCGTAGGCGTCGTTCCACGCGCCGACGATCAGGGCGCGCACGCGGGCCAGGTCCACGGCCCCGGCGAACCGGGCGAACACCTGCGCCCATTCCTCGTCCGAGTCGTAGACGTCGACGGAGAGGCGCCAGGCGACGGTCTCCGGCTCGGGCATCGCGCTCTCCTGCCCGGCCTCCGGGAAGGTGAACGAGGGCAGGCCGTACAGCTCGTCGAGGTGGTGGTTGACGGTCATGCGCGCGCTCTCCTGACGGTCCCCGGTTCGAACAGCTGAGTTGCCGCTCCGTCGGAAGTTCTACCAAGCGCCACCGACAGTGACGACGGCGGGGACGTTCCGCGACGGTGCGTTGTCGGTGGCGGCTCCTACTGTCGAAGACGTGTCCGGGCGACGGCCCCGGCACGGAGTCGAGGGGAGAGCTCTGTGTACCGGCAGGGAGACGTGCTGATCGTGCCCGTGGCCGCCGAGGCGGTGCCGCGTCAGGCGGTGGACGCGCCGGGCGAGGCGAGGGACGGCCGGGGGCGGCTGGTGCTCGCTCTGGGCGAGGTGACCGGTCATGCCCACGCGGTGGTCGGCGCGGGCCGACTGGTGCGCGAGAGCGGCCCGTTCGGCCCGCTGCTGCTCCATCTCCCGGAGGGGGGACGGGTCGTGCACGAGGAGCACGCGGCGATACCCCTGCCGAAGGGCTGGTACCGGGTGATCAGGCAGCGGGAGTACGTGCCGGGTTCCGTGCGGCTGGTGGCGGACTGAGGCAGCACCGGGAGCACCGGGCGGGACGGCAGGGCCACGTGGCGCGAAGGGGCGGGGAGACGACGATGACGAGCGACGCGACGACGACCGGCGAGGTGATCACGGCCGAGGGTGTGGCGCGATGGCGCCGCGCGGCGGCCCGGACGGGTCCGGCGGACCGCGCCGCGGCGGAGGAGGGCGTGCGCCTCGCCTACCGCAGGGCGGGACTGTCCGGACCGGAGCGGATCGTGTGGGCCGCCTCGCCCCGCGAGGCCGTGACCCTGCTGCCGGTCTCGGAAGGGCTGGGGCGCAGCGTGCGCGACGCCGTGCGCACGGCGCCGTGGGCGGCCGAACGCGAGCGGCTGGGCGCCGCGTTGGGGCCGGCGGGCTGGGGCGCCCACTGGGCGGCGACGGGCGGACTGCTGTGGGAGACCACCCGCCTGCTCACCGAGCGGATCGCCGCGGCGCTGACCGAGGAACTGGCCGGGGACGACGCGGCGTCACGGACGCGGATACGCCTGCTGCTCCTCGACGCGGTGCTCGGCCAGCACGAGGCGGCCTGGCTGTCCGCCTTCGACACGGACCGCGCTCCGCTGGACGGGGTGGCGGCGGTGGCGGGCGCGGCCGGCTGGTGGTGGCCCTACGAGAACGCCGCGGTGATCTGCGAGCGTCCGGAGGAGCTGCACCGGGACGAGAACGGGCGGCTCGACCGCGGCGACGGCCCTGCGCTCGCCTACCCGGACGGGTTCGCGCTGTACGCCTGGCGTGGCATGCCGGTGCCCGCGGCGTTCCTGGCGGAGCTGCCGTCACTCACGCCGGAGCGGATACGCGGCGAGGAGAACGCGGAGCTGCGGCGGGTGATGCTGGAGCACTACGGCTACGACCGCTATCTCGCCGACTCCGGCGCGCGGCCGCTGCACCGGGACGAGGCGGGGGTGCTGTGGCGCATCGACCTGGTGGACGACGAGCCGGTGGTGATGGTCGAGGTGGTGAACTCGACGCCGGAGCCGGACGGGACGTTCCGCACGTACTGGCTGCGGGTTCCGCCGCGCACCCGGACCGCCCGCGAGGGCGTCGCCTGGACGTTCGGCCTCGCCGGGGAGGCGTACGAGCCCCTCCGCGAGACCTGAGCGCCGACGCCGCACGGTCCGGGCCCCGGCCCGGGCCCGGGCCCGGCCCGGACCGTCGTCGGCACAAGCCGCACCGCGGGCCGCACAGCCCGAACTGCCACCAGGCGCAAGCCGCACGGCCCGAGCTTCCGCACGACGCGGGCGGCGGGGCCGCACGGCCCGAACTGCCGCACGGGGCGGGCGGCGGGGCCGCACGGCCCGAACTGCCGCACGGGGCGGCCGCAGGCGGGGGCCGGACGACGCACGCGGCACACGGCCTCCCGCCGGCCGTGCCGGTTCCGGTGCCGAGCTGGGGCACGGGGGCGCGCAGGGAGGTGC